>NZ_JBVIRY010000072.1:0-19443 GCF_055575795.1 Kitasatospora sp. NPDC034023 | reverse complement strand
TCCCAGCCCGCTCCGAGGCCATGATCCACCTCGCGATGATCAGCCTCATGACCCGCCGACTCACCGGCGAAACCACCCCCACCTGGCGCGGCACCCGAACCCCCAGAGTCAGGGACGAAACGCCCAGTGAGGTAGAGCCGCGGATCCCGCACAGGGCCAGGGGCGTTTCAAAGTCCCGCTGATCTTGTAGACGGGCTGCTCAGGGGATGTCCAACAGGTCCAGCGGCCGGGTGAAGGGGTCGTAGGAGACGTGGCGGAGGCCGGCGGCGATGTTCCGGTGGCCGTGTCGGCGGAGCGTGTTGATCGCCAGGTTGCGCAGGGTGGCCATGTTCTCCGGGCCGTTGCCGGTGCGGACCTTGGAGGCGTCTTCGGCGAAGGCGGTATCGCGGACGAAGTGCAGCCGGTTCTCGATCCCCCAGTGAGAACGGGCGAGATGGCCGATGCGCTGGGGTGACGCCTGCTGGTGGGTCAGGTCGGTGAGCGCGTAGACGGTCTGCCGGGTCAGCTTCCCGGTCTTGCGGTTGGTGCGGTAGCGGGTGATCTTCGCGGCCTGCACGGCGTGCGGGAAGTCCAGTCCCAGATCGGTGACGGTCAGGGCCCGGACGACGCGGGTCTCGCGACGTCCGTGTCCGGTGCCGCGCTGGTAGTGGCGGGCGGTCACCTGCGCCCAGGGCAGCGAGCGCAGTTGCTGGAACAGCCCGGGCTGGTTGGCCTTGACCACCAGCAGGTAGTGCGCCTTCTTCTTCTTCCGCTCGACCAGGAACCGGGCATGCGCGCGCTGGGTGTGCAGCGCATCGGCGGTGACCACGACCCCGGTCAGGTCGAACGGGGCCAGCAGCGCGGCGAAGCAGGTGATCTCGTTGGTGCGGTCGGGTACTCACAGTTGGGCGACGGCCTGCCCGGTGCCGGTCATCGCCGCCAGCAGGTGCGCGGCCGGACTGTCGCCGTGGCGCGAGCCCCGGGCGGACTTGCCGTCCACGGCGAGGGTGTCCTTCCCGGCGGGGTCGGTCCCGGTGAGCTCGGCCAGCCCGCCCGGGCAAACGAGCGCGACGACGCGTCGGATCGTGGCCGCGCTCGGCGCCAGCCGGATGCCCAGCGCGCCGACCACCCGCGCGCCAAGCCGGGCCAGGGTGTGCTGCGGCGCGGACGCGGCCCACTGCCCGATCGCCGCGTACGACTTCGCGCCCGCAAGCACCGCGCTGGCCGCGATCAGCAGCGCACCCACGAATGGGTGACGCCGACCGCGGCGACAGCGGGGATCTGGCAGCAAGCTCAGCCGCTCCACCAGGCCCATATTCGCGTCGAGTCGACGAACGGGCGGCTTGACGAGGCAGACACTGGCAGACTGACGGCACATCGAAGCTCCGGCGGGTCAGGGCGACTTGGCAAGGTCACCCCGTTCAACCGGAGCTTCGTTGCGTCAGTGACGGGTCCGCCCGGAGCCCTCGCATCGCTGTGGCCTGCCGCTTACGTGATCACCAGGACTCTTAAGTACCCCTGGGACGCTCCCGACTCCGGCGCGGCTGCGGCTTCCGACTCCGCCTCAACGCCCCCGACCTCTGACCGATCGGGATGCGAGAGGCTTCCGCCGGCTGCTACTCGCCGAACTCCTCGATCTCCGGACCGCCGTGCCGGGCCAGGATGGCCTTCACCTCGTTGATGGTCCGCGCGTCACCCAGCACCGAGCCACCGCGCGTGACGCGTATACGGGTCACCCCCGGGCCGGACTCCCGCGACGCCTGGTTCTCTTGAACGACCTGGATGCGCCATTCACTGCACACTCTCCTGATCTTCATGGTCGAGCATCATACGGTCGCCTCAATCGGCGCTTGCACGACAGGTGTCAGTGTCAGTGACGATCCCTTCAACCGGCCGCTGGACCTCCCCTGACCAGCCCGTCTACGTGATCACGAAACTTTGAAACACCCCTGGGAGCCTGGCGCTGCAGTTCGCGCAGTACCGCACGCGGGCCATGTCTCCAGGGTCGCGCGCCGCCCGGCCGCGTGCTCAGAAGCAGAGTTCGGTCTCGGACTCGTCCGGCTCCTGGTCGCTGTCCTCGTCGGTCCAAGCGCCGAACGGGCCGGGCAGGCCGGGTTCCTCGGCGCCGAGTTGGAGGGCGCCGCCCTTGAGCCGGTGCTCGCCGGGGATCACCGGGCGCCGCCGTCGAGCTGGGCGGGGATGCGGCTGGTGCGGAGCTCGCGCAGGTCGGGGATGTGGTTGTACAGCGTCCCGGGGCTGATCTTGAGGAGCTTGGCGATCGCGGTGATCGACAGGTCGGGGTTGGGCAGCATGTCGCGGGCGGCCTTGATGATATCCGGGTTGACCGAGGGGCGGCCGCCGACCTTGCCGCGGGCGCGGGCGGCGGCCAGGCCCTCGCGGGTGCCGGAGACGATGAGCTCGCGAATGAACTCGGCGAGGGCGGCGAAGACGTGGAAGACGAGCCGGCCGCCGGGGGTGGTGGTGTCCAGACGCTCGTGCAGCGAGGTGAAGCCGATCTCCCGGCGGCGGAGTTCGCTGACCATGTTGATGAGGTCCTGGAGGGAGCGGCCGTAGCGGTCGAGGGCGGGGACCACCAGGGTGTCGCCGCGCTGGAGGAAGGCGTGGCACGCCTGCAGTTCCGGGCGGTCGTCGTCCTTGCCGGACTTCTTGTCGGCGAAGATCCTCCGGCAGCCGGCCTGGTTGAGTGCGTCGATCTGGCGGTCGAGCTTCTGTCCGCCGGTGGACACCCGTGCGTATCCGATGCGGATCTCGGTCCGGACGGCCGGTTCGGCGACCAGGAGTTCGAACTGGTCGGGTTCAAGTGGCGTGCTCACGCCCGGAATCCTCTCAGAGAAGGGTGGTCGGAGGTTCTTGAACCACCCAGGTTCTTGAAGGAGTTTTTGAAGGCCCTGGGGGTCTTTTCGATCTTGAAGCGGCGATCTTCAGCAAACGTTGGTTATTTGAATTCGACGGGGCGGCTCGGTCGAGTCCCCGTTCACCCTCTGCGCGTTCACCGTCTGGTGTGGGCGGGGGCCGGCACCCAGCGCCACCGTGTAACCGGCATGGAACGCATCGAAGGGCGGTCCCGGGCGGTGGGCCAGGGCCACCCTTCACTGTGCTGGCCAGTCGTCAACGGTATGAGCGGCGTTGGCGGCCATGGGCTGAACGCGCCCCTCGTATGGGTGACTTCTCGCATCGCGCGCAAGAGTGTGGGCAAGGATGGGTGCCACTGTCCGGTTCGTCACAAGAAAGGCAGGTGCCGATGCGCACCCGTACCGCCCTTGTCGTTCTCATCGCCACCACCGCGGTCGGGCTGTCGGGAGGTCCCGCCGCAGCCGACACTTGGACCGCGGCATCGAAGGGCGAGGCCAAGCTGGCGTGCAGCAAGGGCCAGGGCATGTCCGGGTTCACTCTCACCGAGGAGCAGATCACCGGAACCCCCCGCGAAACCGACACCAACAACACCAAGGCAACCGCCTCGTCCAGTCTTAAATACTCCAAAACCTCCTGGAGGGTTTACTGTTAGAACGTGGCTGGATCAGGAACCGTGGTGCCGTAAGCAGCGCGTGGCGGGGATCACGGTCAGCGAACCGGCCTGCCGGTCGTGACCGCCTGAGCAGCCGGGCTGCCGGATCAGGTGACCGGGGCTGGCTGCGCCGGGGCAGTGCGCTGCCCCGGCACGGTGGCCGCTTGTGCGGGGCCGAGGTCGAGGCCGGAGGTCATGTCGAGCTCGAACCGGCCGTACGGGTTCACGTGCGTCCAGAACAGCGGCGACAGGCCCCTGCGATCGGCGTCGGTGAGCCGGTCCGCCCACTTGGGGTCCGCCAGGACCTGCTGCACGAGCAGGGTGTTGACGTGGACCAGGGCGGACTGGAGCAGGTGCAGGGCCAGCATGCTGACCTCCTGGCTCTCCCGGTCCTTTCCGGTCAGATCGCCGTCCTTGCCGTAGAACAGGTCCTGGTTGGCCGAGTTCCAGTTCTCGACCACCTGCAGACCCTCGTTGATCTCCTGCCTCATGTCCGCGTCGGCCAGGTAGTCGCAGATGAACGCCGTGCGCACCACCCGGCCCAGCTCCTCGATCGCCTGGTAGGTCGGGTGCTTGGGGCCGCCCTTGGTGAAGCGCCGCAGCACCTGCTCGGCCTCGGCGGTGCCCAGCCGCAGCGCGGTGGTGTACTTCACGATCTGGTCGTACTGCTGGGCGATGAGCTCCCAGTCGATCGTCTTGGTGGACAGCACCGGGGCGAGGTTGGGCCAGTTCGAGTCCTCACCGGCCGCCGGCCGGTACAGCCGCGACCTACCGATGTTCTTCAGCCGGGGCATCAGCTTGAAGTCGAGCATGTGCGCGAACGCGAACCCGACGATGGACGCGCCGTGGGTGTCGGTGTACTGCCGGTCGACCTCCATGTCGGTGCAGTGCCGCAGCACGCCTTCGATCATCGAGGCGACCTCGGAGGCCGAGCAGGACTTCAGCTGGGAGTAGATGCACACCGACTTCCGCTCGACGTGCCAGTAGATCATCACTCCAGGTCCCCGGTACCGCTGGTGCCACTCCGTCATCAGGTTCGAGGACCAGGACCCGAACTTGCGGCTGTCGGAGGCGCACGCCGTCCCGGTGCCCCACCACATCTCGTCGCGGGCTTCGAAGGTGGCGTTGACCAGCTTCACCACCGCGGCGCGCATGTTGGCCCGGTTCACGAACAGGTGCCGCACCCGCCGCAGCGTCGCCTCGCTCTCGCCGTGCTTGCCGGTCACCGCGACCCGCTTGATCCCCATGTTGGTGCCCAGCCCGAACAGCACCAGCAGCAGCCGGCGCCGCAGCGACTCCTGTTGATCCGCAGCACCAGACGTCACAGGAGTGCGCACCCCCGGACGGCGGCCCGCCCCGCAGCCGTCGCGCGTGCTGTCGTGCCCCCACCACACACAGGGGATCAGGCGCATCCGCCCACGTCACACCACACGACAGCACCCCACGCGACAGGGGGGCGCGACAGGCAACGCGACAGCCCACCGCCTACTCCCGAGCCGCCCGCCGACGGGCGTCCCACACCGCTTCCCTGGCTCTGCGCGCCTCCTGCTCGGCCAGCTCGACCACACAGCACTCCTGCCGCAGCCGGTACCCCACCGCGCGGCGCAGCCGGGCGCCGGCGGGCCAGCGAGTGCCGGCGGGCCAGCGGGTGCCGCGGGCATGCCGCCACACGACGCCGGGCCTGACGTCGAGCCAGAAAGCCACCCGCCGCACAGCCTGGGCCGTCGCCCGGTCCCGCCGCAGCCCTCGCCCCAAGCGCAGCGGCCAGCCGTCGGCCTGGCGGGCGAGAAGAGCCAGGAGCTGGCCCCGGACACCGTCCACGACGTCGATCGGGCAGCAGTCCGGGCCACCAGCGCCGTCAACCGGCCGTGGTCCCGGCACACAACCGGACAGGTCTTCCTGATCGTCATACCCCACACCATCCGACCAGCCATCTGTGGACAACAGCACGGAGCCCGACCCCCCGGACCCGCCACTCGCAGCAATCACGGTTAGCACATGACTGAACACTTTCAGTAGTGTTCCTGGGTAGCCGGAAGTCGCCTTCGCGAGTTCCGTGACCTCAGCGGACAGTACGAGGCGCTGGGGCTCTCGCCGCCGATGGACGGCAGCCACCCGACCACAGTCAAGAGGAATGCTGATGAACCCGCGCAACGTGCTCGCGGCAGGCACCGCCGCCCTGGCCCTGCTCACCGTCCCCGCCGCGACGGGAGCGGCCTCCGCCTCGACCACCCCTCAGAACGCGGCGGCACGAGCTCTGTTGCCGCCCATCGGAGTGGAGATCCCGCACTCCTGCCTGGCAATCAACACCCCGTTGCAAATCCGCCCTCAATTGGTCAGCGTCGACTTCAGAGGCGCGATCAAAATCCGCGTGGATGTCAACCCGGACGATCCGATCACGAGCGTAAGGCTGCAGGTGATCGGCGAACCGTGCGACGTACCGAAGAGCGGGCAGCCTTCCGGCGACCGTGCGGCCGGCGGCGGCGAACTCGACCCGCGCTACGACATCACCCTCGTGGGACACGCCACCCTGCGCAGCGGCCGCCAGGTCACCCTGGTCGGCAGGGAACCGCTGGACCTTGAAGACCCTTCGCTGGCGCCGCACGCGACCCGCGGCGACTTCCAGCTCGGCGTCCCCCTGCGCCTGGTCGACCCCGACCAGCCCAAGCTGGTCCTGGGCGAGATCAACCACGCCGACGCCACGGTGAGCCTCGCCAAGTAGCGCCTGGACCGAAGCCGCGCCGCTCGCCCCGCTGACCCCACGGTGGCGCGACCGGCGCTGATCGACGCACCCCGACGGGCCGCCTCCTGGACCGCCGCCCTCCTGCTCGCCAGCTCCACCACCCAGAACTCGTACCGCAACCGGTACGCCACCGCACGGCGCAGCCGGGCGTCGGGCTGGCCACCGGATACCGCGGGCATGCCGCCACACAGTGCCGGCCCCCGGCCGCCGGGCAGGCCAGCCATTCCGAGCCGACCACCTGTCCGCGCTCCTCAACGAGATCGGCATCCCGACCGCCGCCGCACGCGGCGCCGCCATCCGCCAGCAACTTCTGGAGATGCCGGCCCCAGTGGTCGCCGACGCCCTGGGCTACCATCAGGTCACCACCACCAAGCTCGCCGCCGAGGCCGGAGGGACCTGGAGCCGGTACGCGGCCGGCGACCACCTACAGTCACCATCCGGCTGGACACCACGGCGAGCCCAGGACGGCTGAATACGCGCTCAGCAGTACAGCCGGTTGCCCGGCTGACACGGCCTCACTCACTCCTCCGTGGTGAGGTGACGGACGACAGTGTCAGGGCCAGGCGACATGAGCGTCTCGTGCCCATCCTCGAACCGCACCCGGTACGGCGGCGTCCCGTCCGGGCCTAGAACCTCGATGACCTCCGCCGATCGGTCGTGCTGGCCGACGGTGCGACCGTGAACCAAAAGGCGGTCACCCACACTTGCGCGCATAACGAGCTGGCTCCATCTTGGGCGGGACCGGGAACCCAGGGCCTACTGCCGCTGGGCTTGCGTTGCAGACCCAAGCCAATCAGACAGTGACGAAAATGTCACTCTAGGCGATGATCGCCTGGGAGTGGCGCGATGCCCGCAGTGGGCGGGGCTCGATCGAGATCGCCATGGCGCGTTCCGCTTCTCCCTCCGCGTCCGCCTCACGACCGCACCGATGGCACTCGGAGATCACGCAAGGTCACCAGCAGGCCAGCCTGCGCGGAGAACTGGCGACAGTTGAATACGCGAGCCCACCAGTACCGGACCCCTACTTGAGGTCAGCAGGGACATTCGACATACCGGTCTCCATCCGAACGTTGACGCACCGTCGACCGCCCATAGCGGACGATCACCAGCCTGCTACACCACCACCACGCTCGGAGCAGTATTCGGGCAACACGACGTGAGACGACGGGTAGCGGCGCAGCCGCGTGATGACGCCCAGCGTCCCGGCCGGGACGTCGGCGCGGACGCGGGCGTCCGCCTCCCGGTACTCCTCGGCGGCCAGGTCCTCGTCGGTCCACGGCGTGCGCACCTGCTCCAGCAGCGGCAGCCGCAGAGGGGCGGTTATCCATCCTTCCAGGTGATCAGCAAGCGATTCACCCCCGGTCCGTGACCCGAAGCACCGAGGCTCGGAGTCGGACGCCCCGCCGCCGGCGAAGCGCGCGAAAGATTGAGAGACCGACATGCCCCTGCTGCCGCCCATCGGCGCCGAGATCCCCCAGTCCATCCTGGCGATCAATACCCCGATGGAATACCAAGGCTCCGCGCTCACCGTGGACTTCCGCGGGGGCATCAAGCAACGCGTCGAGGTGAACCCGAACGACCCGGTCAACAGTGTGACGCTGAGGACCGTCGGCCTGAGGGTCTCCGCGCAAGCCGAGGACTACACCGAACTGACCCTGGAGCAGGCCGACGTCGACGACCAATCCGCCAGCACACTGACCATCACCCAGCAATTCCCGCCGCGGTTCGCCACCCGCAGCGTCCTGCACGTCACCCTCAACACCGGCACGGACGACGGCGGCAAGAAGACCATCGCCCGGACCAGGAACGACGCGCCGATGGTCCTGCTCGGAACTCTGACCCAGTTCCCGCCGCGAGGAGACCTCCACCAGCTGGAGAGTCCCGTCGACCTGGTCGACCCCGAGGACGAGAACACCGTCGTAGCGCGTCTGCTCACATTCCCCGCCAAGATGGGCGGCCTCTGACCACCACCACCCGCACCGTCCGTCCAGCGCAGCCCTGAGACGCCGTCGCTGCGCCACCAGGCGGCACAGTCGGGAGACGAGAAGCGCCGGCCAGCAAAGGTGGCCGGCGCTTCGTGCGTAGCGACCCACCTCGGCGGCAGGCCGCACAAGCGGATCCGAGGCGGGTCAGGGCGTGAGCTGGTCCCACCACCAGGCGATGGTCGCAATAGCCAGGGGGGCGGTGCTCGGATCGCTCGGTTTGTCCGTGCGGGTCACCGCGTAGGCGAGATCGGGCAGCAGGTAGCGTGCGGCGGTGGTGCCGTAGGTGATGTGACCGCTGACGATACGCTCGAGGCCGGTCAGGTAGCGCCGCAGGTCTTCGTCGGCCTCCGGCCATAGGCTGTCGCGCAGTCGCAGGTACAAGGTCATGAAGCGGTCTCGGATGGCGACTGCCTCGGTGACGGCCCTCGCGAGGGAGTACTCCGGGTGCTCGAGACGCAGGGCCTCGAAGATGTTCGGCTTCTTCACCGGCAGGGCGCGCTCTCGCAGGTAGGAGCACCGGTCGTTGTCGAGCATGCCGACGGCCATGGCGGCCTCGGCGGCCGCGCGCACCGCCGGGCGGGCCCACTGCGTCTCGCTGAGCTCGATGCCTTCCACCGCGTCGACGTACGAGGCGGCCGCGTAGACACCGACGGCGCCGACGCGCATGGCCAGGTAGTCGTTGACCCCCAGTTCAGCGCCTCGCTCGCGCAGCCCCGCTTCCCAGGCCATCGCGTACAGCCAGTGGCCCTGGGCCGTGCTGAAGCGCTGGAACTGGACGGGGGTCATGACGTCGCGCAGGCGCAGGAACGCGTCCCGGAGCGCCATGTCCAGGGAGCTGGGCGATTCGGGCCAGGTATCGGGTGAGCGCATGATGCGTTCCCAGCGGCCGAACTCCACCAGGACCTCGCAGGCCGGCCGGTCCGAGTCGACGTGATCGTTCGCGACCCAGCCCCATGCACCGTAGTCGGAGAGTGCCTGGGCCAGCTCCCCGGCCGCGTGCGGGTACACATGTGAGGTGAACTCCGTGCCGGTGAGTGCCAGCATCCGGGTCCGCCCAAGGTCGCCTTCTCCCAGGTCGAACCGCTCGGCCCAGGCCAGCGTTCGCTCCCGCATCCGGGGGGCTTGCGGATTGGTCTCCTCGGCGAAGGGACAGTAGAAGGAGAGAAGCGCGCGGTACATGTCGTCCGGCTCGAGGGAATCCGTCAACGTCTTCGCCTTTCATGACCAGAGGGGGTGACGCGGGTCGATCACTCCAGCCGGACGGGCCTGACCGAAGCTCCTGCCAGTGGCGGCGGTGGTCTTCGCCGTCAGTGTTCTCGGCGGGTGACGAGGTCGGCGAGGGCGGCCAGCTCCGCGGCGGGAACGGGTGCGGGTGCGGCAAGGGCGAGGCGTTCGAGGGCGTCGGCGCTGTGGCGCCGGGCCCGGCGCAGGGTCCACGCCCTGGCACCGGTCTGCTCGATCAGCTCCGCCGCCCGCCGGCACTCCTCATCGCTGGGAGGATCATTTCTGCGATAGAGCACGCGCAGGGCCTCGGCCTGCGGGGTGCGCCCCGCCATGGCGGCTGCCACCGGTATCGAGACCTTGCGTTGGCGCAGGTCGGACAGGGCGGACTTGCCGGTGGCCTGTTCGTCGCCCCAGATGCCCAGCAGATCGTCGACGCACTGGAAGGCGATGCCCAGGTGCCGGCCGAACGCCCGTAGATGAGCCCCGCGCCGAGAATCGGCGCCGCCCGTCATGGCGCCCAGCGCGCACGCGCAGGCGAGGAGTTCGCCGGTCTTGGCGCTCGCTACGGCCAGGGCCCGGTCCTCGCTCACTGCCGCGCCGGCCTCAAGGAGCGTGTCCAGGTACTCGCCCTCGATCAACGCCTGGACGCTCTCCAGGAGAACGGGGACCGCGCTCTCGGCGCGGGGGGCTTCGGCGAGGGTCTGGACGGCGGCGAAGAACAGGGCGTCCCCGGCGAGGATGGCAGCCGGTACGCCCTTCGCCGCCCACAAGGCGGGACGTCCGCGGCGTACCGGGTCGTGGTCGATGATGTCGTCGTGCAGCAGGCTCGCGTTGTGAACCAGTTCCACCGCCACCGCCGCCCCGAACGCCTGCTCCGGGTCACCACCGACGGCCTGGCAGGCCAGCAGCACCAGAGCCGGACGCAGGGCCTTGCCCGCCGACGGGCTGTCGATGCGGGAGTCCTCATCGGTCCACCAGCCAAAGTGCATCCCCGCGACGTGCCGGATCTGTGGAGGCAGACGGCTGACCCTGGAACGGATCAACGGCCCAACCGCGCTCGCGCACTGCGCCAGCACCGTCGCACAGTCACGGGGATCGTCGGGCACCCAGGCCTCACCTTCATGTGACAGATCGTCAAGATGAAGCCATGGCACACCCAACGGGACCTTGAGCACAAGAACGCATCGCACGCCGGCCGGCGATCCTGCCGCTGAGGGAGCAGGCAGCGCGGCGTCGGAGTATCTGAGACATGAACCACCGGCCGGGCAGCGGGAAACGCACGCCCCTGGCCGGCGCGCGCTCGGCGCGCGCGGGCTCTGCACGGTCTGTCCATAGGCGCGCCGCGCGCCGCTGGAGCTGTCCATCGCGCGCGAGACGGCGCCCGGACGCGTCGGCTGGCCCGGCCTACCAGCGGGTGAGGTGCTCCCCGAGAGCACGGCACAGCAGGGCGAGGGCGGCCCGGCCCGGATCGCCTACCCAACGCCCGCCGAACAGCAAGGTCAACACCTTTGAACGGGCACGGTCCGTCAGAACCGGCCGCGGCGAACGGCAGGCCGGGCAGCCGGGGCCTGCTCGGTGCCGCGTAGTGCGAGGGCCGCGGTACGGGTGCGCTCCAGCCAGCTCATGACCTGGCGCAGCGTGGCGGGGTCGAGGCCTTGGGTGAGCTCGCGGACCGCCTGGTGATCGTCGTCGCTCAACGTGTAGAGGCCAGCGCGGTCGAGGGCGGTGTAAAGGGGCTGGGCCGCGGTGCCGGCGAGGCGGCGGTGAGCGACGTCGGTGGTCTGGCGGGCCTGGTGGGCGGCCTCGCGGGCGCATTCGGCGACATCCTGCTGGTGGCGCTCACGGCGCAGCGCGTGCTGGAGGAAGGTGTCGTGGTCGGGGTCGTAGCGCTCTGCCCGGGTTTCGGCGGTGTGGTCGCGTACGCGCTGCCACTCGGCGCATGCGGTGGCCGCCTTGGCGAAGGCGGTCTCGTCTCCGGCGTCGGCGTGGCTGTCGGCGGCGCGCTCGTCGTCCCGGGCCCGGTGCAGGGCCTGCTGGAGGTTCTCCAGGGTCATCCCGGCTGCCTGGCGGCGGACCCGGCTGCGGACGGTGCCGAGCAGCCCGTGCTCCTGGTCGTCGGGCTCGTCCTCGCTCTCTTCGGCGAACGGGTCGTGCTGGTCGGTCTTGGCGGGGTGCTGGGCGAGGGCGGCGTGCAGCGTCGCGCCGGCCTGCCACGCCTCGGTGTGCACGACGGGCTCCGGTACGGCGAGGCCTTGGCGGGTGCTGCGGACGATCCGGCCGTCGACCAGGGCCGCCCAGCCGTTCAGGCCGTCGACGCGCTTCTCGACCCAGCCCCGGGCCAGGTCGGCGCCGGGTGGAGGGTGCGGATGCCGTCGTGGCCGCTCCAGCGCAGCCACATCGTGCCGCGTACCGGCGGGGAGTCGAGGATCGGTCGGCCCAGGTCGCGGTCGGCGGGTGCGGGCCGGCTGCTGCGTGGGGCCAGCTCCAGCCGTTCGGGCGCGGCGGCGCGGGCCGGGTCGGGGCGGGTGGTGTCGGCGCGCGGTGCCTCCGAAAGTCGGCCGTCCTCGGCGACGACCAGGTCGTCGAAGCGGACGCGGTAAGCGCCGGTGCGCTCGCTCGGGTGATGGACTCAGCAGGGCTGCGGAATGCGAGCCGAACCAGGGACACGCCCTCGGACAGGTGACATATCCCCACGGCCGGCGCGCGGGCCGGGCACTGTCGGACCATGCCTCGTTGGCCCGCCCTCGTCGCGCTGCTGGCCCTGCTCCCGGGCTGCGCGCCCAGCGGGCACCCCGGGCCGGTGGTCCCCACCGTGCTGGTCCCGTCCGGTACCGCCGGTACGCCCACCCACCTGCTGGACGGCGACTGGCCGATGTACCACCGCGACGCGCTGCACACCGGCGTCGCCCCCGGCGTACCGCCGGCCGGGCCGCTGGGCCGGGCCTGGTCGGCCCGGCTGGACGGCGCGGTCTACGGCCAGCCGCTGGTGGTCGGCGACCGGGTGCTGGCGGCCACCCAGAACAACACCGTGTACGCCCTCGCCCTGGCGACCGGCGCGGTGCTGTGGAGCCGTCACCTGGGCGAGCCCGCCCGGTCCGCCGGGCTGCCGTGCGGCAACATCGACCCGCTCGGCATCACCGGCACCCCGGTGTACGACCCCGCCACCGGCCTGCTCCTCGCCGTCGCCGAAATCACCGGCGGCCGGCACCTGCTCGCCGGGCTGGACACGGCGACCGGCGAGCTGCGGCTCCAACGGGAGGTCGAGCCGCCGCGCGGCGACCCGATCGCCCACCAGCAGCGCTCGGCCCTCGCGCTGTGGCAAGGCCGGGTGGTGATCGCGTACGGCGGTCTGTTCGGCGACTGCGGCAACTACGTCGGCAGCGTGCTGTCGGTCCCCGTCACGGGTGGCGGACCGATCCTGTCCTACGCCGTGCCGACCACCCGCCAGGGCGGCAGCTGGGCCTCCGGCGGACCGGTGGTGGACGGGGAGCAGCTGTACGTCTCGGTGGGCAACGGCGCGGCCACCGGCGGCCCCTACGACGGTTCCGACTCGGTGCTCGCGCTCTCCCCGCGGCTGGAGCGCACCGACTTCTTCGCCCCCGCCGACTGGGCCGCCGACAACGCCGACGACCTCGACCTCGGCGCGCTCGCCCCGGTGAGGGTCGGCCGCTTCGTGGTCGCCGTCGGCAAGCGCGGCACGGCCTATGCCTTGGATGCCGAGCACCTCGGCGGTGTCGGCGGCCGGCTCGCCGAGGCCCCGCTCTGCCCGGCGTACGGCGGCGCGGCCGTGGCCGGCAGCACGGTGTACGTCCCGTGCGACACCGCGCTCGCCCAGCTCACCGTCGCCGACGACGGCTCGCTGCACTCCGGCTGGCGGGTACCCCTGGGCGCCGCCGGCTCGCCGGTCATCGGCGGCGGCGCGGTCTGGGTCGCCGACTACGGGCGCGGGCGGCTCTACGCCCTCGATCCGGCCACCGGCCGGATCCTCCAGCAGACCGCCACCGACCCGCTCCCGCACTTCGCCTCCCCGGTGCTGACCGGCAGCCGGATCCTGCTCGGCACCACCACCGGCGTCACGGCCTTCGACGGAGCCTGACGCACCCGCCGCCGGCCAGCACGCCGACGACGTCGGAGCGCAAGCTCGTAGTCGAGCCGTTCGGGTTGGCGGCACCAGTACGCCATGCAATCGCCACTCGCACCATCTCCACAGTTTTCAGTAGCCCGCTGCTCACAATGCTGCTTATGGACGCTGGAGTCGCTGCTCTGTGGGGCCAGGGGTGTTTCAAAGTCCCGGTGATCATATAGAGCGGCTGGTCAGGCAATTCCCAGGAGGTCCAGCGGCCTGGTGAAGGGCTCGTAGGAGACGTGGCGGAGGCCAGCGGCGACGTTGCGGTACCCGTGCTGCCGCAGGGTGTTGATCGCCAGGTTGCGCAGGGTCGCCATGTTCTCGGGTCCGTGGCCGGTGTGGATCTTCGAGGCGTCCTCGCCGAAGGCGGTGTCGCGGACGAAGTGCAGCCGGTTCTCGATGGTCCACTGTGACCTGGCGAGCTCGCCCAGGCGCTGGGGTGAGGCTTCTTGGGAGGTCAAGTCGGTGATCGCATAGATGGTCTGGCGGCTCACCGTGCCGGCTTT
The DNA here is from genome assembly GCF_055575795.1 of Kitasatospora sp. NPDC034023. Classification (NCBI taxonomy): domain Bacteria; kingdom Bacillati; phylum Actinomycetota; class Actinomycetes; order Kitasatosporales; family Streptomycetaceae; genus Kitasatospora; species Kitasatospora sp. NPDC034023. The sequence goes on along the minus strand of NZ_JBVIRY010000072.1, from coordinate 5,354 downwards.
GAGGTCGGTGCGGTGTCGCAGGATGCGTACGGCCTGGACAGCGTGGGGAAAGTCCAGGCCGAGACCGGTGATGGTGAGTGCCCTGGTCACGCGGGTCTCCTTGCGGCCGTAGCCCATCTCGCGGTCGTAGCGCCTCGCGGTGACGTCCTTCCACGGCAGTAACCGCAGCCGGCCATGCAGTCCGGGCTGGTTGGCCTTTACCACCAGCAGGTAGTGGGCCTTCTTCTCCTCCACCAGGAACCGCGCGTGGTCGCGCTGGGTGTGCAGGGCGTCGGCGGTGACGGTGACCCCGTTCAGGTCGTAGGGCTCCAGCAGCGCCGCGAAGCAGGTGATTTCGTTGGTCTTGTCGGGAACCCGCAACTGGGTGACAGTCCGGCCGTCACCGGTCATCGCGGCCAGCAGGTGGGCGGCGGGTGTCTGGCCGTGCCGGGAGCCACGAGCGGCCTTGCCATCCACGGCCACCGAGTCCGCACCGCCGGGATCGGTACCGGTCAGATCGGCCAGACCACCGGGACAAACCAGGTTGACGATCCGTCGGATCGTGGCGGCACTCGGCGCGATGCGCACCCCCAACGCGCCCGCCACACGAGCGCCGAGGCGGGCCAGGGCCTGCTGCGGAGCATTCGCAGACCACTGGCCGATCGCCGCATACGAACGCGCGCCGGCGACCACCGCCGAGGCGGCATGCCACCTACGGGGCTCTCACCACACCCGCAACACCCGGAAAACATCTCAAAGAAACAGCAACTCCCTCACCACACCCGCGAAACCACCAGCCCAGCACCCCACCCACCTCTCCGCCAGCAACACCAACAACCCCCAGAGCCAACCCACCCGAACCCGCCCCGGCCCGAAACCTTCTCAACCAACCCGCGAAACCCCAGCCCCACCGTCACCCCAACCCGCACCTACACCGCCACCCCATAGCCGCACGATCGCGTCGCCGAGCGCGGTGTACACCATGGTCGCCTCGAACTGGCGCTGGGCAAGGTCCCGGAGCAGGCCGAGGGCGGGGCGGTGGCCGCACATCCCCAGGGCCATGACCATCTGGTACTGGGTCTCCCACGTACGGGGTCGCGCGCCTCCCGCTCAAGGGCATCCAGGAGCGGCGGGCCCGCTACGGGATCGGCAAGCCGGCGCAGCCGCGTCGCGGCGGAACGCCGCTTCGGCGACAACCGGTGGCCGAGCTGCTCCACGGCCTCATCCAACGTCAACGCCATCACGGTCCCTGTCTGTTCGATTCCGGCCGGGCGCAGCGTAGGGCCCCGTACCGACAGCGCCTGCCGGGTGGCTGAGGGAAGCGCGCGCTCCGGTGTTCTGGGCTGAGGAGGGGAACCGATCGATGAATGCGGCCGGACGGTTGGCGTGGGTGTACTCGTCCGCGGTGTTGAAGACGCTGGCGCACACCGGGCATTGCGCGGCGCCGAAGAGGTAGGCGATCCCGTCTGCGAGCGCCTCCTGCCCGTCGCGGACCGCGGTCCGGTGCATCCACCTGCCGGTCCCGGTGAGCTCTTCGGCAACGGCCGGTCGCAGTTCCCGTCGCAGTTCCTCGTCGCCGTCCCACACCTGCGAGTAGCACCCGAACCCGCCGACGACGATCTTCATCCCCGCACCGCAGTGCGGGCACTCCAGCTCGTAGATGTCGTCCGTGAAGCCCTCCAGGGCGCTCGCCCAGTGATACTCCTGCGCGACGGCGAGCAGGGCGCGGAAGGAGACGAGGTAGTCGGCCGGCCGCGACCGCAGGTGCCGGTCCAGCACCTCGCCGAACTCCGCGATCGTGCCCGCGCAGTCCGCCAGCAGGTCGTCACAGCCGTGGTGCGCGGCCGCGCGCTCAAGGATCCGCCCCGCCAAGGCGCGCGCGTGCGCGCTACGCGGCGCGAGACTCACCAGCAGCGGCAGAGCGGCGAAGCCTGCCGGAAAGACCAGGTCGCCCTCAAGGACGAGCCGCCAACCCAGCTCCTGCCACGCATCCGCGTCGTCCCGGCGTTCCAACTGCGCCAGGAGCGCCGGGACGCGATCGACATCGAATCTGCTGTCGCGTATGCGTGCCCAGTCCACCACCCCGGTATTGAACACCGGACACCCGGCATCCAGAGCCGGGGCTCTGCATGCCGGCGGTTGACATAGGGATCTGCATCATGATGTCACCGAGCGGCGTCTCCTGATGTCACCACACATCCGCACCCCGGCGACACCCACGACTCCCCCGCCCCCACCAACAAGGGCCAGTGACATCAGCTGATCCCCAAGTGACAACAAACCGCAGATTCGCACGGGGCCACCTTCCGGGCCGCCGGTCCGGCTCGGGCCTCCCCCGGCCTCCGTGGTGGGCCCCTCACGAGCGCCCCGCACGGCGGTCCCTGACGGGCCCTCAACCACAGATTCGGGACCGGCATCCGAAGCGCATCCGGCGGCGTTTCCCGGCTTCCGTACAGCTCTATCCTACCGGCCTTCGGACGGGCGCGAGACGCGAACAGCCAACCTCGCCGCAACCATCAACCCCGGCTCTATCGGCCGCGCTTCCGGTGAGAATCCGAATTCCCTTCCGCTCTCTTTCATGGCGAAATCAGAAAGCCCCGCAAGGCACAGTTGACAGAAATTAAATTCAGGCACGCCAGAAAGGGGCCTACGGCCCTCGCCACCGACACCGCGACCGCCAATCCAGACCGCCCGGAAAACAGCGCGCACCGTCAACCTGGCAATTCCCGAAGCGGCATCACCAAACCGAACACCGGGCAGGACGGCAGCCCGTGCGCAGCGGGCGGCAGGGCGGCCAGGGCGGCCGAGCCGGGCGCAGCGGGACGGCCTGGCCGCCGACCAGGGCCCGGCAGCGAAGCGCGGCACCGGCGGCGCGGGCGGGGCCGGGGAAGAGCCGAGGCCGGCGGACCGGCGCAGCCCGGTGCAACACTGGGTGCAACACGCCCACCCCGGGCCCCTCCCGGCCACATAACGCCTGGTCAGACCCGCAACACAGCCCCGTGTTGCACCCGAGCGCAACACCGCGTTGCACCCCCGCGTTGCACCCCCACCCGGCCGCCCCCCGCCGAACACCACCACCAGGAGAAGGCCGGCCCCAACCAGCGGCCCGCCGCCCCGCCACCGCCCAGCCACCCCGGACGGCGCCCCCAGGACGGCGGCCAGGACAACCGGCACCTGGCGGTCGCCGGCACCGGCAGCAGCCACCACCCGAACAGCAGCCGCGGCCCCCACCCCGACCCCCTGTCGCACCCACCTGTCGCGCCCAGACCACACACAGGGGAAACCGGGTATCCGCCCACGTCACAACACACGACAGCACCCCCCGCGACAGGCCAACGCGACAGCAGGCGCGACAGCCCGCTACCTACTCCCGAGCCGCCCCCACGACGGGCGTCCCACACCGCCTCCCTGGCCCTGCGCGCCTCCTGCTCAGCCAGATCGACCACACAGAACTCCTGCCGCAACCGATACCCCACCGCGCAGCGCAGCCAGGCACCGGCAATCACGGCTAGCACATGACTGCACACTTTCAGTAGTGTTCCTGGGTAGCCGGAAGTTGCCTTCGCGAGTCCGTGACATCAGCGGACAGTACGAGGCTCTGGGGCTCTCGCCGCCGATGGACGGCAGCTACCCGACCACAGTCAAGAGGAATGCTGATGAACCCGCGCAACGCACTCGCGGCAGGCACCGCCGCCCTGGCCCTGCTCACCGTCCCCGCCGCGACAGGAGCGGCCTCCGCCTCGACCACCCCTCAGAACGCGGCGGCACGAGCTCCGTTTCCGTTTCCGACCATCGGAGTGGAGATCCCGCACTCCTGCCTGGCAATCAACACCCCACTGCAAAACCGCACTGAAGTGATCACCATCGACTTCAGAGGCGGGATCAAAGTCCGCGTGGATGGCGGCGCGACCGATCCGATCGACCGCATGATGCTGCGGATGATCGGCGAACCGTGCGACGTACCGAACAGCGGGCAGCCTTCCGGCAACCGTGCGGCCAACGGCGACGAACTCGACCCGCGCTACGACATCACCATCGTGGGACACGCCACCCTGCGCAGCGGACGCCAGGTCACACTGGTCGGCCGGGAGCCACTGGACCTTGAAGACCCTTCGCTGGCGCCCCACGCGACCCGCGGCGACTACAAGCTCGGCGTCCCCCTCCACCTGGTCGACCCCGACCGGCCCAAGCTGGTCCTGGGCGAGATCGACCACGCCGACGCCACGGTGAGCCTCGCCAAGTAGCGCCTGGACCAAAGCCGCGCCGCTCGCCTCGCTGACCCCACGGTGGCGCGACCGGCGCTGATCGACGCACCCCGACGGGCCGCCTCCTGGACCGGCGCTGATCGACGCACCCCGACGGGCCGCCTCCTGGACCGCCGCCCCTCCTGCTCGCCAGCTCCACCACCCAGAACTCGTACCGCAACCGGTACGCCACCGCACGGCGCAGCCACGCACCGGCGGGCCACCGGGTACCGCGGGCATGCCGCCGCACCATGCCCGGCCCGACACCCAGCCAGACGCTCAGTCAGCCGCCAGTCAGCCGCCTGCTGCTTCGGCGCGCGGCGCCGTAGCACCCAGCGAAGGATGGCAACCTCGACAAGTGCGACGAGGACGACCAGGGCGTTGAAGGCCGGATCGCTCAGCGTCCCGCCAACACCGGTCGCGACCAGCGGAAGAGCCGCCGGGGCAGACACCATCGCAAAGGCGACCGCCGGCAGCTCGCCCGAGCCAGAGAGCGGGTCGGCCCAGGGCTGCACCGTCGTCCAGACCCCGAGCACGATGAGCAGCACGGCGTACCCGAGAAAGAAGGTGCGGCCGGCGGTGCGGCGTCTGGGGCGAACGGTCATGGCGAGATGCTGCCAGGTGCCACCACCACAAAACCGAACACCGGCCCCACACCAGCACCCCGCCCCGACCAATCCGACCCGAATTCAGAAAACCACACGCAGCCAACCCACAAAAACAGCCGCACAGAATTCCAAGCCGAACACACGCCAGAAAAGACCGCGACCCGCCCGACCGGCCGACACCACCCCCAACCCCCACCAGCCACCACACACAGTCACCAGAACGACCGACCTCGAACGCCAGCCAACAGGCACCCGGCCTCGGACAACAGGTCCAGACAATATGCGATCCGAGGCCATTCCACGTCATCAGGCGCGAGCAGGTCACACCGTGCGCTGCTGCTTATCGTGGGAAGTGCCGGCCCGCCGTCGCAGGGCCGGGCCGCGCCACGGCGGGTCGGCAATTTGGCCAACTGTCCGAAACACCCGCACTGAGAGGACGTTAAGTCCCTTTACTCACGGTTGGGGATCGCTCGTTCGTGTGATCGTTCGATGAACTGACGTGTTGGCCGGGGGGTAGGTGATG
>NZ_JBVIRY010000071.1:0-20945 GCF_055575795.1 Kitasatospora sp. NPDC034023 | reverse complement strand
TCCGCTGCCTAATCAGACGGGCTTGGACCCTCTACCGCTGGGATACCCGGCCTCGAAGCCCCCGCATCCGATGACCTACTGGCGGACGCCCTAAGCGGTGCGAGGAGTTCAGCTGCGGGCCTGTCGAACATCCGGTGCAGCACCTGTGCGGATTGCCCAGTGGGCCGCTCTACCTTGCCGGCGAGCCATCGCCTGTAGGTCGGCTCTGAGACGGTCAGGCTGCGGTACCTCGGATCTTCGAGTTCGTCCACCATGAGGCCGGCGACCTTCTTGAACTCCCGCTCGAAGTCGGCGAAGACCCACCGCCGTTGGTCGACCAAGGTCCACAGCAGGGTTTTGGGAGCCGTCACGGAATGGCCCTCTCGTCTCCTGGTAGCGGCTGGCGCAGGCTCCGCTTGTGCGGGATAGCCCCTGCAATAGACATACCCCTCATCGGCTCAACAGCGTGCAGAAATCGGCGAGATGACACAGCGGTGATTCCTGGATGACAGGGAGAGCCGGGAAGTGACGCACCCCCGACATAGCGGTGATCCTGTGCGGCCCGCAACAGTAGGTGGCCGATCACCTCGTCACATCGAGATCCCTGGCTCGGCTGATCCCTAAAACCTCTTCGCGCTATGCCTGTTGGGCGCCAGCTTCGGTGAATCAAGTCATTCCGGCTGGGGGGTCAGGAAGGTTCGTCGACGACGTCCCCAGGAGGCACAGGTAGATGGCAGCGATGCATGCCAGTGAGGCTTCTCGGCTTGTGTACCACCCGGCTGGCCACGACGGGCACCTCCGCAACGCGGTCGAGGAGCTGCGGGCCGGACGGTGGATGGCGACCCGCAGCCTGCTCGCGGCGAGCTGGGGCGACTGGCCGTTGTGGACCTCCCGTACCCAGGTGCTCGGGGCGGTGGCGGCCCGCTCGGATGTTCTCCGGCACTGGGCGCACGAAGACCCGAACGGACCGGGACTGATCACGCTTCAGGCCAGGGCCACGGTGGAGCTGGTACTCATGGTCCAGCAGCAGACCGATCCGCGGGAGTTGGCGCTGCTGGAGCAGTCGGCCCGGGAGGCGTGCTGGCGTGCCGCAACCACGGTCGCCGGCGATCCGGTGCCCTGGATTTGCCTGCTGGCCCTCGCGCAGCTGGATCGGGGCCAGGCTCGCTCCGAGCACCGGGCGCCGGCCCCCGATCCGATGCTGCACCCCGGGCCGTGGGGCCTGCTGGACCAGGCGCGCCGGGCCGATCCGTGGAACCGGGAGGCCCATCATCGGATGTTCCGGTTCTGGACGTCGTTGGACAGGTCCGGCACCGCGACAACCTTTCTACGGACCTACTTGGGCTCCGCACCGGCAGGCTCCCCCCTGTATGCCCTCCCCTTGCACCTGCACGTGGAGCGCTACCGGATGGCGTCGCGCAAGGACGCCATCCGTCGGCAGTGGTCGGGTGGCGAGGTGCGCCAGGACGTGGTGCGGGCGTACGAGCAGTGGCTGGCGGCGCCCGGTGAGCGCGGCAAGTGGCCGGTTGTCGACGAGAGTTACCTAGCTCATGCCCTGTGGGCGAGCCACCACCTCGAACAGGCCGCTGCCGTGTTCGCCTCGCTCTCCCCGTTCGCCTCCTCCCAGCCCTGGTTGAGCCTGGCCGACCACCGGGAGCAGGCCCCGGGCCTCCTCCAGCAGGTCATGGCCCAGGTCGCCGCCCGCCGCTGAGCCACCCGTTCGTGGCTCTGGCCGCGCCCTTGCCGCGCTCCACTGTCGTTCACGCCTTCGGAGGTTCACCCACATGCCCATCTCTCATCGCATCGCTCCCGTCCGGGGAGAGGACGACCACCTTCGATCACTCGGCTACGAGCCCGAACTGACCCGCCGGATGGGCGGATTCGGCAACTTCGCGGTCTCCTTCTCGGTCATCTCGGTGCTGTCCGGGTGCATGACCCTGTTCGGGTTCGGGCTCCTGACCGGCGGCCCGGCCGTGATGATGTGGGGCTGGGTCGGGGTCGGCCTCGCGGTGCTGCTGGTCGGGATGGCCCTGGCCGAGGTGACGTCGGCCTACCCGACCTCGGGCGCGCTCTACTTCATGGCGCACCGCCTCGGCGGCCCGCGGTGGGGCTGGGCGACCGGCTGGTTGAACTTGCTCGGTCTCGTTGGCGGGATCGCCGGAATCGACTACGGCGCCGCCAACTTCATCGCGGCGTTCGCCGGCCTGCAGTGGGGCGCTGAGCCGACTCCCGGGCTGATACTCGCGATCTTCGCGGCGATCCTGATCCTGCACGCGCTGCTCAACCTGCGCGGTGTGCACGTGGTCAGCATCCTCAACAGCCTCTCGGTGTGGTGGCACCTGCTCGGCGTCCTGGTGATCGTCGGCGCCCTGTGGGTCGTCCCCTCCCACCACCAGTCCGCGTCCTTCGTGTTCGGGCACTTCGCGAACGGCACCGGTTGGACGAACCCGGTCTACGTGTCGGCGATCGGCCTGCTGCTTTCCCAGTACACCTACAGCGGCTACGACGCTTCGGCGCACCTGTCGGAGGAGACGACCAACGCGCAGGTGGCCGCTCCTTGCGGAATCGTCCGGTCGATCTGGGTGTCGCTGCTGGCCGGGTTCGTCCTGCTGGCCGGTCTGCTATTCGCGGTGCAGGACTACGACCGCACCCTGAGCGCGGCCGTGCCGCCAGCCCAGATCTTCCTCGACGCGCTCGGGGACAACGGCGCGAAGCTGCTTCTGCTGATCGTGATCGGCGCCCAGCTGTTCTGCGGCTCCGCCGAGACCGCGGCAGCATCAAGGATGATCTTCGCGTTCTCGCGTGACAACGCGCTGCCCGGTTCTGCGACGTGGCGCCGGGTGTCACGCAACGGGACACCCGCGCGGGCGGTGTGGCTGGCCGTCGTAGTGGCGTTCGTGCTGGCGCTGCCCTCGCTTTGGTCTACGGCCGCCTACGGCGCGGTGACCGCGGTGAACGTGATCGGCATGACCCCGGCGTACGCGATCCCCGTCTTCCTGCGGCTGCGCAAGGGCAAGCACTTCCGCCCGGGGCCGTGGAACCTGGGCCGGTGGAGCCGCCCCGTCGGGATCCTCGCGGTGACGTGGGTGGCCGTGGTGACCGTGCTGGTGTGCCTGCCGCAGACCAACCCGATCACCGCCCAGACGTTCAACTACGCGCCGATCACGCTTGTGGTGGTCCTGCTGCTGTCCGCGCTGTGGTGGCGGATGGCGGGCCGGAAGTACAGCGTTCCGGTCGTTGACGACCCCCAGATGGCGATCCTTGAGGAGCAGGTCGTATGAGGGCGGCGGTGCGTGCCTCACGGTCCCGGGCGGCCAGGGCAGCGGTGGCTGAACCGGGCCCGGCCGGGTCGCTGCACCGGTTGGTGGACGCCTTCGGACTCGACACGGTCCTCCTGGCGGCGGTCGATATGCAGGGCCGGCTCAAGGGCAAGGCGTTCGATGCGGCGGTGCTGGTGGAGCGGCTCAGGTCGGGTCGGATCTCTCCGGAGATGTGCGGGTATGTGATCGGCACCGACCTGGGGATGGCTGCCCCGCAGGCCGGCGTCTTCTCCTGGGAGAGCGGCTTCGGTGACGTCGCGCTGCTGCCCAACCCCGGCCAGGCCCGGGTACTGCCGTGGCTGCCAGGCACCGCCGTGGCGTTCGCCGATCCGATCGAGGCCGGCTGGCCGCACTCCCTCGCCCCGGCCACCCTGCTGAACGAGCGGCGCGACCGCCTCGCCGGCCTCGGCCTGGTCGCGGCGGTCGGTATCGAGACGGAGTTCGTCCTCTACAAGGGAACCGCCCGGGACGCTGCAGCGGCCGGGTGGCGGGGCCTTCGGCCGGTGACGTGGGACAACCGCGACTACGCACTCGACCAACCCGGCGAGGTGGACCGCTTCAGCCGCCGCCTGCGGCAGGTCCTCGCCGGGGCCGGGCTTCCGGTCGAGGCGGTCAAGTTGGAAGGCGCCCCGGGGCAGGTCGAGGTGACCTTCCCGTTCGGGGAGCCGAGGGCGATGTGCGAGCAGCACGTGCTGTTCAAGCACGCGGTGCGCGTGGTGGCGGACGAGCACGGCCTGGCGCCAACGTTCATGGCAGCCCCGGCCACCGGCATGGGCAGCGGCATGCACCTGCACGTCTCGCTGCACACCGACCGCGGACCAGCCCTGGGCTCCGGCCTGGACAACGGGACCGCCCTGTCAGAGCTGGGCGAGCAGGCGGTCGCCGGCCTGCTGGAGGTGCTGCCGGTGACGGCGCCGCTGTGGGCGCCGTACGTCAACTCCTACAAGCGGTATGGCGATCACTCGTTCGCGCCGGCCCGCATGACCTGGGGCCGGGACAACCGGTCCTGCGCGGTGAGGGTGGTCGGTCACTACCGGAGCCTGCGGTTGGAGGTCCGGCTGCCGGGAGCGGACGCCAACCCTTACCTCGCGGTGGCGACTGTCCTCGCCGGGATCAGCCACGGCATCGAGGCCGGTCTCAAGCCGCCGCCCGCTACCGACGGCGACGCCTACCAGATGGTTGACGCGCCGCCCGTGCCGCGCTCGCTCGCCGAGGCCGTCGCCGCCTTCGAGAGCAGCACGCTGGCGGCCGAGTTGCTGGGCGAGCAGGTCGTCGCGCACTTGGCCGCCGTCGCCCGCCTGGATGTGAAGCACCATGCCGCTCGCGTCACCGACGCCGAGCTGGAGCGCGGGTTCGCCCAGGCGTGAAAGCCCCGGGCCGGTCGCGGTGTCCCCCGCCCGCGACCGGCCCGGTTCAACCCCTCGTCCGTTACTCCGATCACGCTGGAGGATCCGCATGGCCGCCCCTGCTCGCACCCGAGTGCCCGACCCGGTCGAGGCGCTCGCCCTCACCGTGCCCGAGCGGCTGGCCGCCCCGCACCTGGTGGACATCGCCAGTCCCGGCATGGAGGGCCTGGCCCTGTGGCTGGCTGGCCGCGGTGCCGACGTCACCGGCAGCATCGACCCTGCTGACCAGGAGAGCGCGGTGGTCGAGCAGCTGAGAGTGGCTGGAGTGAAGGTCGCCGTCGGGTTCGCCGCCGGCCACGTTCGTGAGGACCGCTCGTGCGTGGTGTGGTCCGGGGTCGTGATCGGCCCTCACCCCGAACTCGACCAGGCGCAGGAGCTGCGGGTGCCGATTCTGGCCCGCGGGCACGCGCTGGCCGAGGTGTGCGCGCAGGCCGGGCGTACGACGGTGGCGGTGGGCGGCAGCCACAGCACCGCGACCGCGGCGGCCGTGCTGGCAGGGGCGCTCGACGACGGCAAGACGGGCTGGATCCTCAACGCCCCGGCCCGGGGCCGTGCCGCCGGGCATGGCGGCGAGGTCCGGCTGGTGGTGGACCTGTGCCCGGACACCGCGACCCACGAGGCGGCACCGCCCGGTGCCTGGAAGCACCGGCCTGTGGGCCAGCTCCCTGCCCGTACCCCGAAGCCGGCCGTGGTGCTGATCACGGCCACCGACGCGAACAGCCCCCACTACGTGGACAACATCGAGGGCCTGGACGCGGCCACCGGCCTCGCCCGGTCGGCCGACGTCGTCGTCCTGCCGTCCTGGGAACGCGGAACGAAGATCGTGCGCGAGCGGCTGAGCGACCGGCCCGGCCCGCGTGTGGTGACCGTCGGCCTCGACGAGAGCGACGACGTGTGGGTGATGGTGCCCCGCTGGATGGGCGACTGCTACCACCTGACCCTGCGGTACGAGGGCGCCCAGTACCCGTTCGTCCTACCGATCGCCGGCCGCCACCACGCCTTGGCCGCCTGCGCGGCCATCGCCACTGCCCTCGTCGCGGGGGAGAGCGCCGAGGCCATCGCCGAACGCGTTGCCCGGTTCGAGGGCGTCGAGCGCTCGCTGTCGACCCTCGGCACGCAGTCCCAGACCACGGTCGTGGAGTCCCGGGCCCGGCACCCGCGGGAGATCGCCCAGGACGTCACCGCCGCGCGGATGCTCACCGAGGGAAGTGTCGTGGCGGTGCTGGAGCCGGACGGCTTCGCCCGAGCCAGCGCCCACGCCGCCGAACTTGGTACCGCCCTCGGCGACGCCGACCAAGCGGTGCTGCTGCCGGTCAGCACCCCGCTCACCACCGTGCACGCCGACGGCCCCCTCGACATCGTCGAGAAGGCCGCCCGCGAAGCCCTCGGCACCGACGCCGTGCACCGGATCAGGTCCGGGCCCTGCGAACCCAGCATCGAGCGGTTGATCGTCTCCGTCGCCGAGCCCGGCGACCTCGTACTTGTCATCGGCGCGGGAGAGGCTGCCCGGCTCGGACCTCGCCTGCTGTTCCACCTCGCTGCCCCCACCGCGCCCATCCCCCACCACCTGTGAACCGTCCGTCCGCCGCAGGAGAAACCGACATGACTGCACTACCGGCCATGCCCGACCTCACCGCCCAGGACGCCGCGCTCCTGGTCCTCGTCGCCGCCGAAACCAGCTACGACACAATCTGCCGCGACTCCACGCTCCACCTGCGACCGCACGAGGTCGGTGACGCTATCAAGGCCCTGCTCGCCAAGACGGGCACCCGCACCGTGCTACAGCTCGCTGCCTGGGCCACCGCCCGCCGGATCGTCACCGAGACCGTTCAGCCCTGCACCGCGCTGGCTGTCCCCCCGCAGCTCACGCGCCGTCTGTCGCAGATCCTGCGCGGCTGGGCCAACGGACGGAGCACCCCCGAGCTGAGCGCCGATCTCGGCATCTCACCCGCCACTATGCGCACCTATGTCAAGACACTGCTCTCGCAACTGGGCGTCCACAGCCAGGTCCAGGCGAGCGTCGCTGGCGTCCTCGCCGGCCTCACGCTCCTGAGCGACATCGACCCCACGTGGCCGCCCGAACCCCTGGACCGATCCGCCCGACCAAGTGGCGCGGCAGCATGAGCGCCCGGCACCGAGTCAGGCGATCCGTCCTGGGCGCCGCCTGCTTCATCATCGGCGTGCAGGTCGGCGGCGCGGTCCTCTACCTCGTGCAGCACCGCGCCGAAATCCACCAGCCGCTGTATTTGGGGATCTTCGCCGTCGCCGCCCTCGGCGCCCTCGCCGCTATCGACCGCCTCGTCAATCACCGCACCGATCCCTCGGATCGCGGCGACCGGCCATCGGCCGGCTGAACCCCCCTGCACCACCAGCACCACCCCACGGCGGCCGTCCGGGCCAGGGCCGCACCCCTTCGAGCAGCAGAGAGATGATGTGAATGCGCCACCCCTGCAAGCACCCAGTCGATCGGCTGCCCTGTGCCGGCTACGGCCGACCCGCAGGCGAGCAGTCGCGAGCTGGCCCTCACCGCCGCCTTGATATCCGGCGCCGCCCCCATCGGACGTCCGTCAGGGTGAGGCCGAGGGCGCCCTGTCGAGCAACACACCGGTACCGAAGTGATGTTGGCACCATCGGGTGACCGTGACGAGAGTTCAGCGTCGTCGCCGAACGGGCCCCTGCCAGGATCGTCGCTCGGGCGCTTCCCGAGCTGGTCTCCCGTCCACAGCACATGCATGGAGGTCCCGTGTCGCCGTAGCGCGCCGTCCCAGCCGGACGGCACCTGTCTGTACGCGGGTTCCCGTGTGAGCACCCCGTGTAAAGGCCGCGCGGCCCGTACTACCCCTCCCTTCTCACCCTTTTGGAGCAGCACCGTGCAGAGCCTGCGCCAGGCCGTGTCCGTGATTGTCCACGACGAGAAGAACGGCCGGATCGCCACCATCCACTACGCAGCGGCCAGTTGGAGCGAAAGCCCGGCATGGACGATCCCGGGCGGGAAGGTCGAGGAGAGCGAGCGGCTCGACGAGGCCGCCGCGCGGGAGCTGTTCGAGGAAACCGGGCTGGCCGTCCCGGCCGAGGACCTGCGACTGGTCCACACGATCCAGGTCCGGCAGGGCTGGGACGGCCAGGGCGCTTTCCTGCTCTCGGTCTTCGCCACGACCAGTTGGACGGGCACGTTGACCAACACCGAGCCGGACAAGCACCTCGCGGTGGTGTGGTCGGACGCCGCCGCGCTGCCCCGTCCGATGTTCCCCACCTCCCACCAGGCCCTCGCCTCGTACCTGGACGGCGGTCGAGGCTTCTCCACCCACGGCTGGGACGCTGACGTCGATCCCCGTGCTTTGGTCGGAGCCTGACCGGAGGCCAGCCGCGACCGGAGACCGCCCGACCAGACATTCGCCGCACCATCGGCCTGCACGCCGCCGAAGCGGACCTGCTGCGGGGCTCCTTCGACTGGGCAGGTGTCACCGAGTACCCGCTCGACGATCTGCTCTGCCTGCTCCTGACCACCTGACGGAGGCATCTGCGATGACACCCACACCCCCGAGCCCCGGCCGTCCCGAAGGGTCCGACAGCGAGCAGCTGCTGTTCGGTGGCCCGATGCGCTACGACTACGGCTGGGCCCGCCACGAGATGGCTGGCGCGGACGTTACTTTCCTGGCCGTGGCCCGGCAGCTGCCTTCCCTGATGCGGCTGGCCGGGCGGATGGCCTGGCAGGCCGATCGCACCTCGATGGCCATGCTGGTCGGCGCCGAGGTGCTGCGAGGCCTCGCCGCCGCCGTCGCCCTGCTGGCCACCAGCCGGGCCCTCGCCCAACTCCTCACCCCGGGTCCGGTAGAGGACGTGCTCCGCGCGGCGCTGCCCGCGATCATCGTCGTCGGTGCCGTCGCAGGCCTTTCAGCGGTGCTGTCCGCCGCGTCAGGCCGCGCGGCGGGCAAGCTCGAGCCGGCCGTGTTCCGGGTCGCCACTGGTGACTTCCTGCGGATCGTCAGTCGCACGGAACTGGAGGCAATCGAGGACCCGGAGTTCCTGTCCTTTGTGGACAGCGCCCGCTGGGGCGCGGTGTCCATCCAGCACCTGGTCGGCCAGGCCACCTCCGTGCTCACCGCGTCGCTCGGTCTGGTGTCCGCTGGCGGCGTGCTGTCCGTACTGCACCCCGCACTCTTGCCGATGCTCCTGTTGATCTCCGCTCCGCGCGGCTGGGGCGCCGTGCGCACCGCGCGGCGCCGCTACGCCTCCACGAAGTCGTGGTTGCAGCATTCGCGGGCCAGCACCGCCCTGGCGGACATGCTGGTGCGGCCGTGGTCGGCGGCCGAGCTGCGTGTGCACGCCTCCGGGCCGTTCATCCTGGGCCACTACGAGCAGATGGCTCGGGCGGCCGAGAAGGAGCAGGCACGCCTGGCCGATGCGAAGGCCCGCACCGACCTGGTCAGCGCTGCTCTGGCCGGCCTGGCGACCGTCGGCGCGTTCGCCCTGCTCGGCTGGCTCGTGGTGGACGGCTCCATGGCCCTGGCCGTGGCCGGCACCGCCGTGGTCGCGATCCGCACCGGCTCGGCCAGCATCGGCGGCCTCGTCTCACAGATCAACGGGCTCTACGAAGAGGCCCTTTTCGTGCGGGACCTCGACGACCTCCACCGCGAGGGCGCGCGCCGGGCCATCCCCATCGGGGGCCTCCCTCTGCCCGAACGCCCGGAGACCATCCGCGTAGAGGACGTCACCTTCACCTACGACGGCCGCGACACCCCCGCACTGGACAAGATCAGCTTGACCATCGGCCGGGGCGAGGTGATCGCCCTGGTCGGCGAGAACGGCTCGGGCAAGTCCACGCTCGCCCACCTCCTGTCAGGGGTCTACCAGCCCCATCAGGGACGCATTGTGTGGGGGGACGTGAACGTCGCCGAAGCCGATCGCGACCAGCTGTTCTCCTCCGTTGCCCTGCTCGCTCAGAACTTCCAGCGCTGGGCCTTCACCCTCCGGGCGAATCTCCTGTTAGGCCGGCCCGAAGTCCCGTGCAGCCAGGACCAGCTCGACGCCGCCGCAGATTACGCGGACCTGCAGCCCGTGGTCGAGGAGCTGCCGCGCGGCTGGGACACCCTGGTCGCGAAGGGCTACGAGGGCGGAGTCGGACTGTCCGGGGGCCAGTGGCAGCGCATCGCTCTGGCCCGCACCCACCTGCGGCTCACCACCCCGGCACCGGACGGGCGGCTCCCGCACCTCGTGATCGTCGACGAGCCGACCTCCGCGATGGACGCCAAGGCTGAGGTCGCCGCGTTCGAGCAGATCCGCAACCTCACCGAACTCGGCGTCACCGTCGTCCTGATCACCCACCGGCTAGCGGCCACTGCCAAGGCAGACCGCATCTACGTCCTCCACCACGGCCGCCTGGTCGAGCAGGGCACCCACGACGAGCTGATGGCCCAGGAACCCATCACCCAGTACCGCGAGGCATACCTCCTCCAGGCGCGCCAGTACGCCATCTCGCATGTGCCTCAGCAGGCTGCGTCGGAGACCGATCCAGTAGCCAGGTTCTGAACCGGGTACTCGTCAAGCCCCAGGTCACGCCTTTCCGGCGCCCGGTGCGGGGCCGTACCCCCTCCCCGGGCACACCTGCATATACGCCGGGTGCTGTTCGCCTGAGCATGACTCGCTCGCGGGCGCTCGATTGCCTCTCGAAGCGCTGTCGAAGCGCTGCTCGCTCTCACGAACACAGCCAGTACGTCACAGGTTTGCGGATTGCGTGCCATTGTCCTCCCCCACTGGGTGAGGCGTTCACGGACGAGGCCCGTCCCGGAGTTCAGGGACGGGCTCGTGACCGTAGGGGTGGTGATCAGTCCCAGCCGA
Organism: Kitasatospora sp. NPDC034023; assembly: GCF_055575795.1. NCBI lineage: Bacteria > Bacillati > Actinomycetota > Actinomycetes > Kitasatosporales > Streptomycetaceae > Kitasatospora > Kitasatospora sp. NPDC034023. The sequence continues at coordinate 10,402 of NZ_JBVIRY010000071.1, read as the reverse complement.
GGGCCTGCCGGAACTGGTCGAGCTCGCTGCGGGGGATCGACTGGGCCGGGGTGTACAGCAGGTGGGTCACGGTACGCCGGCTGCCGGTGTAGGTGCGGCGCTGGTAGATCCGTACCCGCGGATAGACGACGGTCCACTCTGGGTGGGTCAGGTCGAACAGCTCGGCCAGGTCCTGCGGTAGCTCGTCGCCGTCCTCATCCACCAGTTCGACGTCATCGCTGTCGAGTGGCTGGTGCGTCGTGATCCCGGGGGTGGGGGGCAGTTCGGGGCTGGGCGCTGGTGGCTGCGCGCTGACGGCCGCTGGCGGTTCGAGCGGGGCTGCGGCCGACAGTTCGATGCCGGGCGGGCTGACTGGCGGCGGGTTGCTGACAGCCCCAGCGGTCGGCCCGGTCTGCGGTTCGGGCGTGCTGGCCGGGCCCGTCGACGGCTTGCGGGCGGCCATCAGGGGGTCGCCTTAAAGGCGCCGTAGACGAAGCTCTCGGGGCGGGGCACCTCGAGGCCGACGCGCTCGGAGCCGCGCATGGTCACCACACCCCGCTCGAAGTTGTCTCGGTTCTCGGTGGAGACCTGGACGGAGACCTGCTCGCGGTCGTACAGGCGGGCGCCGAGCCCGAAGGAGCCGAGGAGGAACTTGCCCTCGTTGATCGCCATCGAGTCGACGACGGCGAGCCGCCAGACGACCTTCTGCGCGCCGATCGCGACGTTGACCGCCACCCGGTAGGCACCCTGGTTGTCGGTCTCCAGCTCCAAGTCCTCGAAGTCGAACGGGTGCAGGACGATCCCGGTGGGCGGGAAGTAGGCGAGGAACGCGCGGGTGGCGGCGCGGCGGATCGCGGCAGACTGCTTGTCCGGGTCCACCTGGGCGTAGGTCTGGACGCCCTGGGTGTTGACGATTCCGAGGATCTTCTCGTCTCCGCCGACGCCGTACAGGATCTCGTTGTCCTCGGTCATCTTCACGCCGTCGACCATCTCGGTGTCGATGAGGTCGCGCAGCCGCGGTTCGTCGGCGAGCGTGTTCTTGTGGACCGGCATGGTGTGCGCGATCTCGGCGACCGGGTAGGTGACGGTCTTGAAGGTGAGGTTCGACTGCCCGGCCCTGGCGTAGACCTCGACCGCTGCTCCGCCGCCGGGCGGCACCTCCATGGCCCGCTCGGGCACGATCCCGGCCGCGTTGGTGAAGCCGGTGACCCGGACGCCGTACAGCAGGTTCGCGGTGGTGGTCTGGGAGGGGAAGAGGTCGCGGATGCGGCCCGGTCGCAGGGCGCGCGGGACGATGTCCAGCCGCTCGGCGGTACCCAGGCCGAGGACAGCGGCAGTGCCGGCGGACCGGCTGAAGATGTCCTTGCTGGCGAGCTGGTCGAGGGCGTGGCCGTCCACGGTCACCATCTCGTCGAAGCTTCCCCGGAAGCCGCCGGCGCTCAGGGCCTTGAACTCGTCCGAGCCGACGAACCGCTGACCGAGGGTCTTGGCCTGGCCGGCGCCGAGGCGCGCAGCGAGGGCGGCGTCCTGCGGAGCGTAGGGCTGGGTGGTGGGCTCGTTGAGGAAGGTCTGAATGCCGGCGGCGCCCTCGAGGTCGGTGATCAGCTGCTTGATCTCCTGAGCCTCGCTGAGCGTCTTGCGGAAGGCCGCGGCCTTGTCGGGGGAGACAGTGACGCCGCCGTCCTCGATCGTGAAGGCGTTGCTAATGGTGTCCAGCTCCGCCGCCTTGGCGCGCAGCGCGGTGTTGAGCTCCTTGAGCCGGGTCTTGTCGGCGGTCACGAGGTGACGCTCCTTGGTGTTGAGCCGGGCCGCCCCGCCAGCGCGGGACGAAGGGGTGTCACGTCGTGCGCCCGGTCAGCACCGGAGCGCCACGGCGATCGGCACACCGTAGGAGCGGTCAGCCCTTAGTGTCGCGCCGAGACTTGGGCAGGTTGCCAGCGTGAGCTGACACCTCACGCCCGCGCTTCAACTCCCTCTCCTCACGGGACCATTGGGTGTTCCCACGGCGGCCTTGGGCTGGTGATTGTGGAGCGGTCGGGCAGAGCGCCGGACCTGCCGGGCGTGACTCGGCCGCTTTCGATCGGAGTGCCGCCGTGTACCCCTTTCCCCGCCCGGACTTGCCGCAGGTGTCCGACGACCTCGACCCGCCAGCAACAGCGCCGGCCGATCGGCCGGGCAGCAGTCTGTCCGTCGCAGGGGCCCAGTTCCAGGTCCTTTCCTCGGACGAGGGTTGGATGCTGCGCGCAAGCATGCCCGGGGAAGGAACGGCGCTGTACGGGCCGTGCGCCGGGGAAGCGCGAGCCGACGCGTGGCTGCACCAGCTCGCGGCCTGGTGGCTGTGGCCGCGGGCGCAGGTGCGCGGCGTCTGGGGATGCCTCGCCCGGGTGGAGGAGGGCTGGGTCACTGCTCTGGCTCACACCGCCCTCTCACCGCAGGTGCAGGGTCACCCGGATGTGCAGGCCGCCGAGGAGTACGCCGCCCGTCACCTGATCACACCCACTCTTTGGTCGGACGTGTCGGACTCGGGTCTGCCGGAGGCGGTCCGCAGGATCGAGAAGCAGTTCTGGGTGCGTGAGGGGTTCCGGGTGCTGGCCACGTGGGCGAGCAGCACGCTGGGGAGCCTGACCCGGGAGGCCTACCGGTCGCGGGAACTGGCGCGGGGCAACTTCCCGAGCGTTGACCTCGCGGAACGTCTTGGGGTCTCCCCCGCGACAGTCTCCAGCGCGACGACGGGACGGAGTTGGGACCCGCCGATCAACAGGGCACGAGGGGTTCTCGCAAGCCGAGCGCGTAGTGCCCGGTAGTACCAGGCAGCCCGCTGAACGCCGCAGCGCCCCACCCTGTCTGGGTTGGGCGCTGCGGCGTTCAGCGGGTGACGGGCCGGTCCCACAAGGCCGCCCAGGTGAGCGGTCCGACCTCACCGTCGTCGGCGAGCGGCCAGCCGTTGGCCGCGGAGTCTCGCTGGAACGCGGTGACCGTGGTTCGGGTGTGCTCCCCATACCAGCCGTCTGCGCCGTCAGGGCCGACGCTCCAGGTCCGTTCGATCAGTCGGGCCTGCACGGTGCGCACGTCACCACCGTGCATCAGCGGCTCGGTGAGCCGCAGGATGCGGCCGGGGAAGGGCGGGGCGCCCGACACCGGCCCGGACGGCGGCGCGGGCGCCGGTCCCGTGCCCGATCCGACCGGCCGGGGTGCGCCGCGCTGGATCCAGCCGTACAGGTCGTCGCCCGGGCAGTCCGTGGCGTAGCCGTCGCGATGGCCGCGCACCTCACCTCCGGCACCGCCGGACGCCTGGCAGTACTCGATGGCGTCGACCAGGCCGTCCAGCATCGCGTCCGTCGGCGAGGTGATGCCGGAGGTTCCGACCATCGCGCAGACCGCGTAGTGGCCGGTGTTCAGCGCCGAGTTGCCGTTGGCGCCGTTCTTCCGACCCAGGCCCCGCCCTTCGAACACGGACCCGTGCGGGCACACGACGAACGAGTACGCGATGTCGATCCAGCCCTCGGACGCGTTCGCCATGTGCGAGGCCTGGATCGCGCGGACGTGGCCGGCGCAGCGGCCGTGATCGGCGGCGAGCGCGCCCGGGACGGCCGATCCTTCGTAGTGGATCTTCACGCCTCGCGTGGAGGTGATGCGGGTGTAGGAGCCGGTGGGCGCCGCTGCGCCCCACTCGGCGCGGGAGACGAGCTTCATCGGCCCGCCCCCCGCAGGCAGTCGTTCGGGTAGCTGATCGGCACGGTGTCCTCCCGGAAAGGGGGTGGATGGTGTGCCGGGAAGCTAGGTCCGCGCCGCAGCTAGCGTCGCGTCGTCACGTGGCGGGGTTGGCACCCTCACGTACTTCGGCGAACAGCGCCAGAGCGGCGCCGATCTCGCCGGGCAGGAGGGTCGTTGAGGCCGACTTGCTCTGCTTGGCCGGCGTGTCAGGCTGCTGCCAGTCGATGCCGGCTGAGGCGAGCACGGCGACGAGGTGCTGGACGGCGGCCGCGAGTCGGCTGGCGTTCTCGCCGGACAGGGCCCGGCCTTCCTTGCTCTCCACAGTGGTGAGGGTCTTGAGGTGGGATGCGACCCGTTCCAGATCCGGTACCAGCGGCGCGACTGCGGCGTCCGCGCCGTCGCCTTCGACGTCCAGGATCAGGCGCACCGGACGCGGTGGGCCTGCGGTCGGCTGGCCGTCGCCGTCCAGGGTGTACGGCACTTCCCAGGTGGTGGTGCCGTAGCCGTCCTCGGTGTACTTCCACAGCGAGGCGATCACCCGGTCCGGGTACGTGCCGATGATCTGGAGCGTGCCGCCACCGAACTCGTCGTCGCTGGTTGGCAGAAGGCGCTGTTGCACGGAGGCGGTGATCGTGTCGATGCGCTCTTCCAGCGTCCCGGCGAGCGGGGCGAGTTCGACTTCGGCCTCCCGTAGCAGTCCGCGGGCCTTGGCGTCCGGGTGGTTCTTGAGGTCGAGGGTGGAGGTGTAGGGGTTCGCGCCGAACAGGACTGGGCTGTACTCGTACAGGTCCAGGTCGGTGATGTGTCGGGCGCCCTTGCTGCGCTTGGAGGTGCGGACCTTGTAGCCGATCGACCACTGCACCTGGTCGCTGAAGAACTGCAGGTTGGCGTACATGTCCTGGCCGGCCTGGGTGGAGAGGTTGCAGCGGCCCTTGACCAGGAGTGCCCCGGCCCCGGCGGGCCAGGGCTGTCCGTCCGGCAGCGTGGCCGGGAGCCGGGGGTCCCCGGGCATCAGCTCTTCGATGTGCTCGGTGCGCGCGGTCCAGACGTTCCAGTCGTGCGACCACACGCCCTTCGGGGTGAGCTCGGCCAGGGTGCGGGTGTAGGCGCCCGGCTCGATGACGTCGCCGTCGTGGTCCAGGAGACCGGTGACACTCACGAGGGTGGTGAAGGCGCCCTGTTCGTCGTCGGTCTCCAGGAGGCCGAGGGTCGCCTGCTTGTGGTCCAGCGTGCTGCTGGCTGTGCGTGCTCCCACCGTGTCGCTCCCGTCCGAGGCTTGGTGCCGGCCACCGTAGGCGCGGATGGGGCCTAGGGTCTCGCCTAGTCCTCGTAGCCGAAGTAGTCGTCGTGCTCCTCGGGGTGCACCTCGTAGACGTGCCAGTCGCCGGGCCCGGCGAGGACGACGACTTCGTTCTCGTCCAGGCAGCCGATGCCGGTTCCTGGGACGGCGAGGATGCGGGTCACCGGTACGTCGCCGCTCATGACGTGTCCGGACACGTCGCCGCCTTGTGTGGCGAACTCCTCGGCGATGTGTTCCTCGGTCGAGAAGGACGACAGTGGGCGCAGTGGGAGGTTGGTGATGGTCCCGGAGCCGTTCACCTCCCGGGTGTGGGTGTCGTCGTAGTCGTCGGTGAAGCCGCGGTGCACAGTGACGTGGTCGATTCCCAGGGTGGCGAAGTGCTCCTGAGTGGTCTCCCACATGGCGGTGAGGAAGGCGTTCAGCACCTGGCCGTCTTCGGCGAGAACCTGTTGTGTCTCGGCTTCCAGTTCCTCGTGGCCGTGGTCCCAGGGCAGCGTGTCCGCGAGGTTGAAGCGGCGGCGGGCTGTCTCCTGTAGCGCGAGGGCGTTGGGGTCGTGATCGTTGGCGGTGGAGGCCCAGCCAGCCACCAGGTGGGAGACGGCCTCGGCGCGGGCGAAGTCGCGGTACTCGTCCCCGGTCATCCGTGTGTAGCCCCACGGCTCTCGGCGGGCTCCGCTGTCCAGGTCGGCCTGATCAACGTACTCGGCGTACCCGTTGGCGCCGTAATCGTGCTGGTAGGCGGCAAGTTGCCCGGCCCGTACTCGGGTGAGGCGCTCGCGCTGCCGGTCGGACAGCAGTTGCTCGTCCGTGATGGCGCTCATGCGCTGGGCAAGCGAGCCGCACATGGCGGCCTTGACCTTCCCGGCGGGGCGTTCGCCGCTGCCGAGCAGCTGCGCGTCGGTGACGTGCTGGCCGGAAGTTCGGGTGTGCGGGAGAGCGACGGGGGCAGTACCGGCGTGCTCGGCGAAGCGCCCGCGGTTGTCTCGGCTATGGCGGTGTTCGTCCCACGGGCGAGTCTTGGCCCGCAGGCGCAGGGTGACGGTGGTGGGCTCGGCGTACACCGTGCTGCTTTCTGCCTGGTGGTGTGGGTCGCGGCAGGCTGGCACCGGAAGGGGCGCAGCGTCGCGCCGAGAGCATGCCGAGCCGGCGTCAGTCGACCTGCTGCCAGTGCCAGGTGCCCGGGCCGGCCAGGACGACGACCCCGGCTTCGTCCAGGCAGCCGATCCCGGTGGCCGGGGTCGCGATGATGCGCCCGGCGGGCACGATGGCGCTCATGACGATGCCGGGGCCCTCGTCGGTGGCGAACTGGTGGGCCACGTCGGGGTCGAGGGAGAACGCCGAGAGGGGGCGCAGGGCTGGCTCGCTGAGGGTGCTGCTGTCGGCTGCCCACCCGGTGGGCGGTTGGCCGTTGGGGGTGCTCATGCCTCGGAACACCGTGAGGGAACCGAGGTTGGCTTCGGCGAGGTGGGTCTGGGTGCGGTCCCACATGGCGGTGAGGAACGCTTCGATCGCGAGCCGGTGGGCGGCCTGGTGGTCGGCGGTGGCCTGCGCGAGGTGGTCGACGCTCGGCCAGTCGGCGGCCGGCTGCAGGCCGAAGTGGTCGCGGGCGGTTGCTTGTAGCGCGAGGGCGGCGGGGTCCTCGTCGTTGGAGGTCATTGCCCAGGTTGCGACCATGCGGTTCACGGCTTCCGATCGCAGGAGTTCTCGGGCCTTCTCGGGGCTGACCGGTGTCCACGAGGGGTGTGGGGGCGGGCTGCCGGGACCAGTGGTGCGTAGCTGTCCGGTCGCCGGGTCGTGGTGCGCGCGGGCGTAGCCGTTCTGGACGTTGGCCAGGCGGATGCGGTCGTTCTCCGTGAGGAGGGCATCGTCCGGCACGTCCTTCAGGTCCCGAGTCAGACCGGCGACGACGTTGGCCTTGTATGCCTGCGCTACGCGTTCGCTGTCGCCGTCCCGGAACACCAGGCCGTGTTCCTCCTCGTCGAACCGCGGCTGCGAGCGTGGACCGCGGGCGGGCCGGGCTGCGGCGGCCCGGATGCGCTCGAGCAGCGGGTCGGTGCTGGCGCCTGGTGTGTGCGCGAAGCGCCCCTGGCCATCCCGAGGGTGCAGATCCTCGCGAAAGGGCTGCTGCTTCACGCGGAGGCGCAGATGGACGGCAGGAACGGCAGGATTCGGCACGGCACTCCCTCGGCAGCGCTGGGGCGGAGGGTGCACAGTGCCAAGAAGTCGCCGATAGCGTCGCTGCGTCGCAGGACCGCCGATCCGCGTTCCGGCCTACGCAGTTGGGCGAGGGCGTGGGATCAGGTGTCTTGGTCGACTGCGGGCTCTTGGTGGGCCTCGTCCAGTAGCTCTTGGGGGGCGGCCTTCCCGAATGGTTGGGTCAGGACGCGGCGGGCTGCCTCGCTCCGATCGATGCCGAGCACTTCAGCGAGGCCGTCGAGCGTGGTCACGGGGTTGCCGTTGGCGTAGCGGATGTCCCAGCGTCGGCTGCGTAGCCAGTCTTCGTTGAGCTGCTGCCGATCGCTGGGTGGGGTTCCGGTGCTCATGCTCCATCCTCACACGTGCGCGCACGGGCCCTGGGGCGGCCTTTGGCGGGCTTGACGGGGGGTCAGTGCTGGATCCGCCAGGCCAGGCGGCATCGGCAGTTCAGGGCCTGCCCCGGGGGTGCTTGGGGGTCGCCGGGGTGGCGCAGGAGGTCCTGTCCTACGGCGAAGGGCTGTCCGAGCGGTTGGGTCTGGCCGTCGGCGGCTTCGTGCTCGGGTCGGGTCCGGCCGTCGTCGTGGGCGACCCAGCGGCGTACGAGGCCGGCGCGGGCGGTCGCGGCGGCGGCCTGGTCGCGGGCGATCTCGATGGTGGCGGTGGCCAAGCGGTTGGCCGTGCCGGTGGCCCAGGCCGCAAGTGAGCGCCCCCAGTCTCGGGTGGTGTCGGTGATGCCGGTGAGGTTCTTCCCTGCGCGGTCCGCTTCTCGTACTTCCTCGGCGAGGACGTTGGCCTGTTTGGCCAGCCAGTCGGTGAGCAGCGGGGCGAGTGCGGGCCAGACGGTGACCGTGCTGGTGCCGGTTGAGCCGAGGGCGGCGTTCAGTTCGTTCGCTGCGGCGTCGGCGGCGTGCTCGATGAGGGGTTGGAGGGCCTGGGTCGCTTCCTGCTGCCACGTCGCTACGTCGATGACCTGCTCGACGGGTAGGTCCTTGCTACCGGTCCGGGTGTCCTCGGTACCGCGGTCGTCCCAGTGCCGGGTGCCCTTGCGGTGTCGGGGGGCGCTGAGCCGGGCGACGGTGCGTTCGGTCCAGCGGACGGCGAGGGTCTGGAGCGCGTCGTCCAGGCGGGCGTGGAGGGTCTCGGCGGCGGTCTCGTCCAGCGGCAGGTCGGTGGTGGTGTCGAGGGCCTTGGCCGTGCGCGGTGGCTGGCTGGTGGGCGGCGAGGCGGCCGGGGTGAAGGCCTGGGCGTCGGCGGCGCGGGCGGGGACCGGGGTTCGGCCGGAGGTGAGCCACAGGGCGCGGGTCGCCGGGGTGTCGTCCACCTCATCGGAGTAGCCGGCGAGTTCGGCGTAGGAGCGGACGGACCGGACACCGGCGGCGACCTCCTCTCGGGCCTCGGTCAGACGCTTGGAGCGGGCGTTGCGCAGCACGTCGATGTCGGAGGTGTCGAAGTAGACCTCGTTGCCGTCGCCGGCGTCCTCCTGGAAGCCAGCGGCGAGCAGCGATAGGTGTGGCGGCATGGTGACTTCCCAGAACTGCAGCTTCTCGGCCTGGGCGTTGTCGTAGGTGCGGCCGCTGGCGTTGCCGAGCTGGGATTCGGGGACGCCGAACGCGGCCAGGAGCTCGACTTTGGAGTTGAGGGACACCGTCTCGTAGGCCATGTCCCGTGGGGTGGTGGAGGTGTCGGTGACGGTGATGTTGCCGCCGGTCAGCACGGTCCAGGCGCCGGCAGCGGACGGTCCGCCACCGAACTTGGCGCGCAGCAGCCGAAGTTCGCTGTCGTCCATGTCGCCGTCGATGCCGATGACACCGCCGGGCCGGGCGTCGTTGTGGACGAAGCTGAGGTTGTAGTGCCGGGTGAAGAAGTCAAGGTCGGCGGACAGGCCTGCGGCCTCCAGCGGGGTGATGCCGGAGTAGGGGTCGAGAGGGTGCGGGTTGCGGATCCATCGCACCCGGTCCACGTCGAGCGTGCGCAGTTCGCCCGTCGGCGTGACGGTCTCGAAGTGGGAGACGAGGTCCGCGCCCTTGCCGGGGACTGGCCTGGTGCGCCCCGGGGGCAGGAGGTCGATGCGCAGGAGGTCGCCGCCCCGGCTGAACGTCGGCTCGAGGAAGACGCCGCGCTTGCTGAGCAGGAGCTGCATGCTCGCCCGCTTCTTGAGGATCCAGGCGACCTCGAGGGGGTTGGCCTTGACGTTCATGGCCTGGTAGAGCGGGTGGTCGGCGAGCGGCGGCAGGGGCTCATCGGAGCTGTCGCCGCGTGGGCGCACACGCAGGAGTCGATCGGCAGCGTGGTTGGCAATGGTGTCCACGGCCTTGTAGATCCACACGGCGCGTTCCATGCCGTCCTGGACGGCTCGCTCAACGGACCACGGCCGGGCCCGGTCGATGCCGGCGGGCGCCCAGTTGAGGGTGTAGTTCGGCTCGCTCTTGGTGTCCGGCGGCGGGGTGCGGCGCAGGGTGGGGAACCATCGGCGGGACATGGGCGGGCTCCTCCTACTGCTGCTCGTTGTCGCGCCCGAGGATGGTGGCGACGGTGAGCGCGGACAGGCTGGTGCAGGCCATGCCGAGCCGCGGGTCCGTGGTGTAGGCGGCCGCGTTGAGGCCCGCAGCGCCGAGGGCGAACAGGACTACGGCGGCGATGTCGCGCACCCGGCGTGCTGCCGGGTGCGCGACGTCGTTCTTGGTGCGCGGGTTGGGCCTGCTGGGTGTCGTCACGGCACGCAGGCTAGGCAGCCCCGCTGCTTAGCGTCCCGGTGTGGCTGGCGGCGGGGGTGCGCCGTGCACCCGAGGTGCTGGCGAGGCGGACGGCGGGCGCGGTAGCGGTAGCGGTGCCGGCGGGGTGCGCCTCGGGGGTGCGGCGCTTGCGGGTGCCGACGGGGCCGCCGTGCAGAGTGGGATCGGAGCCGGGGCACTCGGTGTGCAGGGCCTCGTCGTAGGGCTTGCGGCAGTGGATGCACATCACCTCGGCGGAGGAGACCTTGGTGGTGGCCGGAACGCGGTAGACGCCGCGTCGGCGTGCATATGCAGCGCCCTGTGCGTCCACGGGGACGTAGGCGGCGATAACCCATTCATGCGAGAGCTTCTCAGCGGCCGTGGTCATTTTGAAGCTCCTTTCCGAGCCAGGGCTGATGCGTTCTCAGCAGGTGATCTTGAGGAGTGCGGTGGCGTGGTCGGGGCGTGACCGGTAGTGGTCGGCTGCGGCGGCGATGTTGGT
>NZ_JBVIRY010000070.1:0-22792 GCF_055575795.1 Kitasatospora sp. NPDC034023 | reverse complement strand
CAACATCACCTACCCCCCGGCCAACACGTCAGTTCATCGAACGATCACACGAACGAGCGATCCCCAACCGTGAGTAAAGGGACTTAACGTCCTCTGAGAACGCATCAGCCCTGACGGGCTTCCGCCCGGACGACCAGGTGCTCGCGGGCGTACGCGGTGCGCAGCCCGGCATCGGTGAGGTGGGCTTGGAGGACGAGGTTGTGCACCGTGCGGGCGCTGGGCGAGGAGCCGTCGCGGGTGCGGCAGACGTTACGGCCTGGACGCCGCCGGCCAGGAAGTGGCTCAGCAGTTCGGTGCCCTCCCACCGGTTATCCCGCCATTGTGTTGTGGCACTTGGCACGGGAGCAGAGGGGCGTTCCGTTATCGGCGAAGTCTTCGACGAAGCGGATCGCCCAGCCCAGGAGTATCTGCATGGTCGGCTCGGCGATGCGCTGCGTGCGGTTCTCGTGACGCGTGGGTGTTCGCCCCAGCAGGTCCTGGTTGGCCTCCCCGTCCCAGGGCGGGTCCGGCGGCATCCGCAAACCCGGTGGGGGGATCTCCCGGTAGGCCCAGGTGGGACCGCTCGGGCCTCACCCCTTGCGGCAGGCCGTGCGTTCCATCGGCGAGCGGCCTTGCCCGGACCAGCAGCGTCAGTCGTTGCGGCACCGCCAGGCCATGGGGCAGCCCATCAGTGCCATTCGAGGGAAAAACCATCTGCCGACAACGAGACCTCCTCGATGGCGATTTCGTTGCTGCTGGCATCGAAGTTGGGTGCGCTGATGGCGGTCGGGAAGGCGTTGACGACGTTCCAGGTCATGAACAGAACAGTGCCGGCCTCGTTGGTGAGGCTGATGCTGATGTCGCGTTTGCCGGTGCGAGTGTCGTCAGCGGGGTTGAGCCATGCGGCGAGCTCGGGCTGGTCCTGGAGAGCACCGTTCGTGAACGTGATCACGGGGCCATTGGCGGACTCAGGCAAGAGTGGAACGGCTTCGATGCCTGCCTTAGCGGCGATCTCCGGAGGGATCTCCAGCCCGGACACGGAGGCGAACGCCAGTTCTTCGTCACCGATGGTGACCCTGTAGCTGTAGGCAGGCACGGGGCTTTCGTTCTCGACTGACACGGTGCAGTCCTCTCAACGGTGCAAAAGGGTGGCTGGCCCCGAGCTACGGGTGATCGATGTCGCCCTCAGCCATGGGACACCCGCATCCTGTCCAGAACGATCAACGACCAACCATCAACACCCAAGCTTCAAGACCGACCTCAAGCTCACAGCCCGCCAGCAACAACAGTCACTGGATACGGAACGGCCGTAGCGGCCGAGGGTCCAGGTGCCGGCCGCCAGGTCCTCCAGGCCCTGCTTGCGGATAGTGTCGTCGCCGGTGCGCGTCGAGGTGATCCAGGTCGTCGGTGCCAGGCTCTCGATCACGCGCTGGGGCATCGCGGTCCACACCCGGTCGGCGTGGATGTCGCGGCGCACCGCGGTGGTGCCGGGCTGGAACAGGTTGGTGTTGGTCACGGGGCAGCCTTCCCGTGTTCGGGGCCGGGACTTCCGCTCGAGGTGTGACGGCAGCTCAGGGCTTGGGGAAGCCGTAGCGGCTGGCGGCCCAGGCGTTCGGCGGCTGCGGGGTGTCCAGTCGCTTGCGCAGTTCCTGGACGGCTTGCGCGAGTTCCTCGCGGTCGGTGGCGTTGACCGTGCCGTCGAGGAAGACCGAGACATCGGCGAAGGTGCCGTCGTCGAGGATGCGGCCCGCGCACAGTTGGACGCGCAGGTACGGGGCGAAGGCGTCGATCCCGATCCACCAGCGGTCCGCGTCACGGACCAGGCGCAGCTGGGAGGGCAGGTGTCCGCGGAGCCCGCGGGTCTGGTCCTGCCAGCCGCACACGTCGTTGATCCAGTCGGCCACCGGCTCCGGCGCATACTGGTTCGGCTGCGCCATCGGTCCGCTCCTCCCCTTCGACGATGCGCCGAGCCTATCGGCGCCGGTTGGACGCGCGGGGTGGAACTGCTTGATCACCGGGCTGGCTGGCCCCAGGTTCGGCAGACGGGTTCGTGCCAGGTCGTCTGGACGACCATCCCGCCAGGCGTCAGATGTTCGCTGGACCAGGTCCGGCAGCACCCGTTGCCCGGCCGAACAGGAGCCGGCGGCCTCACAGCGCGGACCGGGACCGCAGGAGCGGGCACGCTGGCGGTCGGGCGGCGGTGGCGCCTGGTCGAAGGTGTCGTCATGCCGCAGCTCTGCCCGCCCCGCGCCGGGGCCGAACCCGCCACCCGTACAGAGCAGCACGAGGCCGTTCTACCCGGCCTCTGGCCTGCCCAGATACCTGATACTCACCGGTGGCCCGGCTGCCACGGCGGGCAAACTCACCGGCCCCGGCAGCGAAACTCACCAGCCCTGGGAGGGGAAGCTCACCGGCTGGCGGTGAAACTCACCGGCCCGAGGCGAAACTCCCCGGTGCAGGTCAGCGCCATGTACCGGGGAACAGCGGGGTCAGGCCCTGCGCCACCAGGAGCGGTGGCGCTTCGCCTCGGCCTCGGCGGCTTCGGCGGCCGCCTGCTCGCGCTCGGCCTCCTGGCGAGCCTTCTGGTCGGCGTCGGCCTGGCGGCAGCTTGGGCACAGCCCGTCGTCGTCCCAGGCGGCCCGCTCGCGCATCTCCCACCGCTCGTCCGAGAACGGCACCTTGCAGCGGGTGCAGGCTGGACGGCGGCGCTCGCGCTCCGCCCTCTGCCGTTCCTGCTCCCGTTCCTGGCGGACCTGGTCGGCGGCGGCCCGCTCCGCGTGCAGCAGCCGGTCGCCGTCCGGGTTGGCCAGCGCCTGGTCGAGGGTGTGCCAGCCGCGGCGGCCGAACCGGTGCCAGACCGGGGCATCAGCGCCGAAGCGGCGCAGCAGCGGCAGGGTGGTCGCCACGACCGGCAGGGCGCGGTGGTAGTCGCGGGCGGCGTAGCCGCTGTACGCGGGCGCGTACCAGGCGTCCTCGGAGGCGGTCTCGACCTCGGCCATGCGGTTCAGCAGCCGCTGGTGGTCCCGCTTGGCCTTCTCCTCCTTCTCCTTCGGGGTGAGCGGCCCCGCGCCGGGGCGGGTGCGCTTGCGGCCGGCCTCCAGGACCAGGGCGACCGGCGGCAGTCCCTCCCGTCCGGTGGCCGGGTAGAGGGTGGGCCACAGGCGCAGGTCGTGCGTGCGGGTCCCGGTCCGGCGCAGCGAGGCCTCGAACGCCGCCTTGGCCGCGCCCTTCGCCGCCAGCTCGCACCAGGCCCGGTAGGTGGCCAGCTTCTCCACGAGGGTGCCGACGCCCTCGTTCTCGCGGTCGACCTCGATCAGGAGGACCGGCACCTTCGCGCCGGGGTGGCGCAGCACGAGGTCGGTGAACAGTGAGCGGCGGTGCGGGATGGCGTGCTCGACCTCGGTGGTGAACGCGCCGAGGTGACCGATGCCGGCGCGGGCGAGGAGGCCGGCGGTGGCGACGACGTCCAGGGCGTGCTCGGAGAACGCCGTGCCCGGGCCGTCCCGTTCGGGGCGCAGCGCGGACAGCTTCGTCCCGGCCGGGAGCAGGCCGGCGGCTTCGCGGCGCCCGGCCGCAGTCAGGGTCCACAGCTTGCGGTTGTCCGGCAGGCGCAGCTCCTGGCGCACCCTCCCGGCGGCCTCCAGGTCGACCACGGCGTCGCGCGTCGCCCGGTCGTTGCGCTGGGTCGGGCAGACCAGGTGCCAAAGCTCCCGGCCGGTGGCGCGCTGAAACAGGGCAAGCGACACCAGGACCCCCTTCCTGACCGGCTGTGTCGAACCCCGCTTCCACCGCACCTCGGCATCAGGGGGAAGAGGGTTGTCGCCACGCCCGACGCCCCTTGACCGGGGCCGCTGGCCTGCGGAAACGGGCCGGGCCGCCGTCGGGGGCGTGGAGGTATCGGTGGAGGTGCCGGTGGAGGCGGCACCGGGCCCCTTGTCCCGGCCGGGCGAGGCCTTCGCCGCCCGGCCGGGGAGGTGGCCTGCGGCCTGGACGCCGTCGTCCGGATCGGGCGCGGCGAGCGCGGTGGTGGACATCGGGTTGGCCTTCCATCAGCAGGAGGCCGGAATCGGCGCGATGGCCGGCCCGGCACCCGGGCGAGCACCCGGACGCGGCCGACACTGCACACCGACCCCTTGTCCGCGGTCTGACCCCGCCCCTTGACCAGCACGTTGTCCCGCCCGGTTCGCCCCGGTCAGGTCCCTTGTCCTCCCGGTTTGTCCGTGACCGGGATCACGGGCGGCGGGCCGTCAGAGGTTCTGCAGATAGGCGGTGTGGACGGTGAAGGCGGCCTGCTCGGGGGTGTCGTGGAGCATCGCTTCCTGGGTGTTGATGTCGCCGATGAAGTAGCCCTCGTACACCGCCACCCAGCGGTCGCCGATGCCGGCCAGGCCGCGCTCGACCCAGCCGACCTGATGGCCCTCGCCCGTCACGAGGTAGACGTCCGGGTTGACCGTCCAGCCGGCCAGCGCCCACCAGTCGCCGAACCGCCCCGCATCGAGGGCGATGCGCACGTCGCTCGGGGGCAGCCGGCGGTGCATCGGGTCGGCCGGGACGGGAACCTCGATGGGCGCTTGCTGCGGTGCGGAAGAAGCCGGAGCCGGGGCGGGCCGGGGCGCGGTCTGCTGCTGGGCGAGCCGCTGGTCCACGAGCTCGCGCAGCCGCTCGCCACCGGGCGCCGTTTCGCCCCGGGGAACAACGGACGCCATGGCGGCGGGCCCCGCAGTGGGCTCCCTTTCCCCCCGGGGAGGAACAGGCGCCGACAGGGCCTGCGGCCGCTCCGCGGCAGGGTCCGTCGACGGGGGAGTTCGCCCCGGGGAGCAACGGGTGCGGACCGGTCCTCGTGGGCGGGGCCGCCGCTCGCCGGAGCCGGTACGGGAGCAGCCGTCGGCACCGGCGCGTCCGCGGCCGGGGCGCTGCCGGGTGGGGCCGCTGTTTCGCCCCGGGGCGAAACGAGGGGCTCCGGGGCGGCCTCTTCCGAAGCGGCGGCCTGGGTGGGGTGGGCGGCGAGTATCCGCTCGGCGAGCTCGCGGTGACGCACGGCCAGGCCCTCGGCGGCGCGGAGAAGGTCGGCCAGGGCCTGGCGGGCAAGGGCACCGTCGCCCTCGTGCTCCGCACGCTCCAGCTGGAGGAGGAAGCGCTCGTCGTGCCGGCGCAGCGCCTCGCCGAGCTCCAGCAGCCCGACGGCCGTGCCGTCGGCGGGCAGGTCGGCGGGTAGCGGGGTTTCGCCCCGGGGGTTTTCGGCGGCCGCGGTGAGCGCCTTCTCCTGACGCTCGCGCCCGCGCGCCCGGTCGGCCCGGGAGGAGCACGCCTTCGAACAGTACTTCCGGGGGCGACCGGTACTGCTCGGCTCCATCTCCTTGCCGCAGACCGTGCAGGTCGGCGCGCCGAACAGCATCGGCTCGGCCATCGCCTTTCGCCCCGGGGTGAAACGCCGCGCCCCGGCGGGCAGCGGCGGCCCGTCGCAGCAGCGCGCATCACCGGTTGCGCAGCGCTGCGCAACCGTCCTTTCGCATGCGCATCCGATGCTGCAACCGGCCGTTGCGCATGCGCAGCGGGCCCGATCGTTGCTGCAACAACCGGCCCTGCCGGCGGCGTCGGCGGCAGGGCCGCCGGGCCATGCCCGAGGCCTGCGACGGGGCGGGTGCGATCCCGTTCGCACCTGTCGTGACCTGCGGTGGGGAGTTTGCGTCGCACCCGGTGTGCGGCGAACTCACCGGTCCTTGCGCGCCCGGGGCCGGGCGGCTGCGACGCCGGTCGCACCGTCGCAGCCCGGTCGGCGATTGCGCAGCCAGCGGCCGGTCGCAGTCGCACTCCGTTCACCCGCGCGGGCCGTCGCAGTCGCAGCCCCGGCGTGCAGCAAGGATCGCCTTGCTACACGGAAGCAGCGGCAACAACGGGTGTAGCAAGGGTGACCTTGCTGCACCCTGCTGCCCAGTGGCCCGCGCCGAGCAGCGGGATAGCAAGGTCACCCTTGCTGCATGGCTTGCTGCTGCGGGCAACGCTGCACCGGCCGCTCGGCGCCAGGCACGGGCATCAGCCAGCTGGCGAGGGGCAACTGCCCAGTGTCACGCCGTCTTCGGCGTGACCGGTGCGGCGACGGGCCGACGGCGGGGCCGGCCACGGCCCTGACGACGGATCCGGCGGCGCAGGGCAGGCGGCAGGGGCTGGTCCAGCGCAACCCTTGGCGCTGGCCAGGGTGCGGTAGCGGAGCGCGCCGCGCCCAGCCATTTGCATGGTCAGGTCCGCGTGGATCACAGGGTTGCCGCCCGGTCCCGGCTTCCCGGCAGGGCACGTGCCGCCACCGGCCGGGCGGGGAGAGCGAGGGGCGGAATCCGGGATGGACTCATGGTTCATTTTGGTGATTGTGGTGCCCCCAAAATGGACCATGAGTCCATCCCTCACTGAGACGGGACGGCCCGACTTCACATGCATGTGACGTGAGAAGCGATTCCCAAACCGAAGGTAGGGTCACGTTTTCGCAGGTGAGGTGCGTGGCCGTCGCTCGGTAGGCATGCTCGGACCGTCGTGTTGGTGCGGGGGCATGGTCGGAGGTGGCGGATGCCGTCGGTGCTGGGGGTGCTGGAGCGGCGTGAGCGGGTGGCGCTGGCCAGGGCGGAGGAACTGCGCGCCGAGTTGGAGCGGGTCCAGGCCGCCGTGGCGGAGGCGGATGAGGCCGCGCGGCGCGCGGTGATCGCCCGGGAGGAGACGGTGGCGGCCCTGGCCGAGTTGGCCGATGAGGCCGCGAGGCCTGGGGCGTCGGCCGGTGGACCGGTGGTGGGGCCGGTCGCGGGCGTGGCCGGGCCGCGGGGCGAAGTCCCTTCGTGGCGTGAGGGGTTGGGGGGTGGAGGTGCTGTCGCCCGAGTGCGCGCGGATCGTGGCCCTGGTCGAGCGCGATGCGGCCGGCGGCGGGGAGGGGGTGCGGGCGCGGGCGATGCGCGAGCATCTGGGCTGGTCGGCGAGTGATGCGAAGGAGCAGGCGGCCCGGTTCAGGGCGAAGCGGCTGGTGGAACGGGGCTGGTTTGACCGAGGCGCGGCCGGGGCTGTTCAGGCCGCGGACCGCTTGACGCGGCGCGGGGAGGGTCGGCCCGAGCGAGCCAGTCGGCGGGTGGCCGGGATACTCGCGGCCCACCAGGCCATCGCCTCGGCGCTGTCGATGCGGGTCTCGTAGTCGCGGGCCAGGCGCCGGGCCCGGATCAGCCAGGAGAAGGACCGTTCCACGATCCACCTGCGGGGCAGCACCACGAACCCTTTGGCGTCGTCGCTGCGTTTGACGACGGTCAGGGCGAGGGCCAGGACGGCGTGGGCGAAGGCGACGAGCCATCCGGTGTAGCCGCCGTCGGCCCAGACCAGGGCGATGCGGTGGCGCTCGGCGCACAGTTGTTCCAGCAGGTCGCGCCCGGCGTCGTTGTCCTTGACCGAGGCGGCGGTGACCATCACCACCAGCAGCAGGCCCAGGGTGTCCACCGCGATGTGCCGCTTGCGCCCGTTGATCTTCTTCCCGGCGTCGTAGCCGCGGGTGGCCGCGCCGATCGTGGCGTCGGCCTTCACCGACTGCGAGTCGATGATCGCGGCCGAGGGCTCCTCCTTCTTCCCGGCCAGCTCGCGCAGACGCTTGCGCAGTCGGCCGTAGAGCTCCTTGATGAAGTCGTTGTCGCGCCAGCGGCGGAAGAACCGGTAGACGGCCCGCCACTTGGGGAAGTCGGCGGGCAGGCTCGCCCAGCGCACGCCCTCGGCGACCAGGTAGCGCACCGCGTCGATCATCCAATGCCACGAAGTTAAGCGCTCGGCGGCGGTGTCAAGGGTGGGCGCGATGCGCGAGGGGCCTCTGCTATCCAGGGGATCGACCAAGATCTTCCTGAGAAAGCAGAGGCCCAGTGGCCCACTCTGTCACGGACGGAACCGGTGACGTGTTCGCGCCCGGTCACATCGGCGAGTTAACCCAGGTCATCCCACCCGAGTTGGTGGATGCGGTACTGGACGAGACCGGGGCGCGTGAGCGACGACTTCGGAGCCTCCCCTCGCGCGTCGGGGTGTACTTCGTGCTCGCACTCGGACTGTTCGAGCATCTGGGCACTGGACTGGTGTGGAGCAAACTCGCGGCCGGACTGGCTGCTCGGGTGCCGCAGCCCTCGGAGAAGGCACTTCGCGATCTGCGTCGGCGGGTCGGGGTGGCCCCGCTCAAGCGACTGTTCGACGTGCTGGCCGGCCCGCTGACCCAGCCGTCCACGCCCGGAGTGCGCTACCGCAGGTGGCGCACGGTCGCCTTCGACGGCTGCGGGAGCCTGTCCGTCCCCGACCACGAGCGCAACCGGTCATGGCTCGGCCGCACCGAACGCCGCTACGGCCCGGCAGGCTACCCCCGGCTGATGCTCATGACCCTGTGCGAAACAGGCACCCGCGGCCTGATCGCAGCGGTCTTCGGGCCCGCCTCCAAGGGCGAGACTGACTACGCCCACGACCTGGTCGGCCACCTGACCTCGGACATGCTCCTCCTGGCTGACCGCGCCTTCGACAGCAACGAGCTGCTCGCAGACATCGCAGCCCAGGGGGCGCAGTTCTTGATTCGCGCCACCAGCACCCGACGACCGCCGGTGCTGGCACTGCTGCCCGACGGCTCCTACCTGACCCGGATCGGGGGCCTCTCACTGCGGGTGATCGAGGCCGAGATCCGCTCCCGCACCGCCGACGGAGGCGACTTCGGCGGGACCTACCGCCTGCTGACCACGCTCCACGACCACCGCACCGATTCAGCCGACCACCTGGTGCGTCTCTACCACGAGCGGTGGGAGATCGAGATCACCTACCTGGCACTCCGTCACACCCTGCTCAAAGGCCGAGTCCTACGTTCGAAGGACCCTGTGGGCCTCAACCAGGAGATGTGGGGACTGCTCACCCTCTACCAGGCCCTGCGCTCGGTGATGGTGACCGCGGTGGAGACAGTGCCCGCCTGCGATCCCGACCGGGCCGGCTTCACCGTCGCACTGGAGGCCGCCCGTGACACGGTCGTCAACCTGGCCGGAACGACTGCGGCCTCAGGGCCGGGCAGCCGCTCCGACCTGGTCGGACACATCGGCGCCCGTGTCCTGCACGCGCTGCTTCCCGGGCGCCGGATGCGGTTGTCCGCCCGCATCGTCAAGTGCGGAACCTCCCGCTACAACATCTGGAACCGAGACGGTCGTCCTCGCGGCAGCACACCGATCACCGTCATCGAGATCACCGTGCACCCACCGGCTCTGCCCAGCGCGCAGGACCCTGGCCAGGCCCTCTCCGGCCGCTGGGGCCAGGTCTGCCAGCTCTGGGCTGCGAACTCCAACCAGGCCATGCACACCCGGGACATCGCGCGGCATCTCGGGCTCGCCAACTCTGGGCGCCCCCTCAGCAGCCTCACCGCACAACTCTGCTATTGGGCCCGCAACGGCCGGCTCATACGCACCGCTCCGAACACCTACAAGATCACCCTCCCCGACGCCTTGACACCACCACCGAATCCTTAACTTCGTGGCATTGGTCGAGCATCTGCCGGTGGCAGAAGCCCCCAGGGTGGCCCCCTTGCCCGTTCATCCAGGCCGGTACCGGCAGCAGCGGCCGCAGGATTGCCCACTCCGTGTCGGTGAGGTCGGAGCCGTAGCGGCGGGTCCGGTCGGGCTGGTCGGCGGCGTTTCCGAGCCGGTGTGCGAGGCAATCGCACGACATGCCGGAGCTGGCCGCGGGCGCAGCGGGCACGCCAGAGTGGAGCACGAGGGCCTCCTGGTTGTTCGTTGACTCGACATCACCGAACTGGGCAAGAGGCCCTTCTTCTATGCGCCGGCCGCGACCTGATCACCCGAACGAGCCTGATGCGTGCGGAAGTTCGAGTGGCAGCCATGTCCCCCGGTTTGGGAATCGCTTCTCACTGAACGGTGGCCGAGCGGGCTGGACGGTCTATTCGGTAGATGTAGTGGGCACGGTCGTCGATGGGGTTGTCAGGCTCCAGCGAGGCTTCGGCGACACGGTGCAGGCCCGCCTTCTCCAGCGCCCGCCAGGATGGTCGGTTAGCGACGTGCACTGGGACGATAATCGCGGTGACGTTGGGATGGTCGGTCCAGGTCGCCTCGATGACCGCATGGATCATGCGTGGGCCGTGTCCCTGACCAGCCAGGCGGGGATCGCCGATCAGGTAGTCCATTGTCACCGCCCCGTCTGGCACGTCGACTTCGGCCGCCAACTCGGCCAGGTAGTCGGGGTAATCGGCGAGGCGGCAGCGCTGCACGAGGCCGATCGGTTCGCCGTCGAGCATGACGAGCAAGTCCTCAGACGGCTCCAGCCCCCCGGCTGCGGGGCCGAAGTCGCGCTCGACAGCCTCCGGGGAGCTCTCGTGGTTCCACCAGCGGGCGACATGCGGCTGTGCCAGCCACTGCCTCAGTTGCGGGAAGTCGGGTTCGCCGAGCCGGCGCCAGGTAATCATCGGGGTTCCTCAGTGGGTCGACTGGTTGCGGGTGGAGTCCTGGTAAAGCGTCCGCATCGTGATGCCGCGGGCGAACGCGAAGAACTCTTCCAGACGCACCGCAGTGGGCGGCGCCCCGACCAGCGGTGAACCCTCGGAGGTATGCCGGGTCCGGTTGAGGCGGTCCGGATCGTGGTAGGGGTGAGGCCCCGCACCGTCCATGTCATCTCGAACGCGGCAGCGCACTCTTCCTGGAACGCCCACGGATCAGTCGGCACGGCAGGATCAGCCGGGAACAAAATCGCACTCGGGCTCTTGCCCTGTCTGGTGGCCCGGTCTGGCCGCGGCTGATCCCTAGCTCCCGCGCGGCCTCGGCCGCCAGACCTCCCGATCCGCACACCCCCGCGCGGAACTCCGCGTCGAACTTCCGCCCCTTCTCTGCCATGACTCCCAAATTCCCCTGAAGTCACGGCCTCTACGCTACGAGGTGAAGGTCACAGGATTCAGATCAACGCTTGGTCACGTATTGCGAGTTGAACGTCGCGTTCCGCTCCTTTGATGGCTGACCGAACTCTTGGGGTGACTCGCTGAAGTGCATAGCATGACGGCATGTCAGTATCTCCTCGGACCTGGACGCGCGGGGTGTCACCACCGATCGCCCTGGTGGTGTACGCGGCCGCTGCGGTGCTGGCCTTCCAGGTAGTGGGCCGACCATCCGCGCCGGAGCGGCCGCCCAGCGCCTGTGCCCTGGTGCCGGCAGCGCTGCTGGTACGGCTCGTGCCCGCCGCGGTCGTAGGCCTCACGTCCAATGAGCCAGGCCTGCGGACGAGATGTGAGTGGAAGTCCGACATCGGTGCGACCGGGAACACGGCCTCCCTGGCCGTGTTTGTGGATCGCAGCGCGCCCACGGCCTTCCGTACCTCCGCCGACGAGGCGATGGCCTCGTTCAGCTCGCAGAAGAAGCTCGCTCTGGGCCCCGGTGACAGCCTCGGCCACACCGTGGACCTGGCCGGGTTCGGGCACTTCGCGTACGCGGAGGTCCATTCCGATCAGACCTACCCCTACGTGATCGTCTCGGCACTGCAGGGCGGGGATGTCGTCATAGTGAGCTACAGGGCCGGGCCGTCCACCGATGATCTGACGCTGGCCGGCGCTGCGGAGGCAATGCGGATGGTACTTGCGGGGTTGCAATGAGCACCGAGAAGCACATCGGGACGGTACGGATCGGAACTGTTCTGCTCGGTGCTCTCCTGCTGGCACTGGTGGTCGCACTGGTGGTCAGTGGTTCCACGTTGGCGTTGCGCCGACTCGACCGACCGGGCTCGCCGCCGTCCGCGCCGACCCGCCCGGTGCCGAGCTTTACGGGCTCCCCGTTCCTACCGGCGTGATCGAGGGAGCCTGCCGCCACCTGGTCAAGGACGGACTCGACATCACCGGTCCCCGCTGGGGAGTCCCGGGCGTGCTGGTGGCGGCCGGGGAGCGCTGGGCGCCGGGTCCGGTCGCGCCCGGCAACGGGGTGGGCAGCGTGCGGGTCGGCGTGGTGTCGGTCATCCTGTGGTGCCTCTCCTCGGAACGGGTGCCGTCCCGGCCGGGGTGGGCCGGGACGGCGGAGCATGCGGGACGGGTCAGCCGGCCGCGAGATAGGCGCCAGCCACCTCGTCCAGGTAGCGCGCGACCTCGTCGGCCCGGGTCCGGTCCGTCGGGTCGCACTGCCCGTGCGCGTCGGCGATGGCGGTGTCGAGGTCGGCGGCGTAGTGCACCAGGGCGTCGTAGATCCGTGGTCATCAGGTCCAGCGGCACCTGGCCTCGGACCCGCCACAGCCGCACGGTCTCCGCGACGTGGCGCAGCAGGCGGTGACGTGGGTGGTCGGCATCATGAGCTCGCCGTTGTCGTGGCGGTACAGCGCCAGCGGGAACCGCTCGTCGAGGTCTTCGTCCGCGGTGGGCTCCGGGGTGGTGTCGGTCATCGTGTGGTGCCTCCAGGAGTCGGGAGCGGGGCGGCGAGGTGTACGGGGCGGGTTAGCCGGCGACGGTCTCGGCGTGCCGGTCGAGGGCGTCCAGGAGCGCGGTCTGCTGGTCGGTCAGCTTTCCCTCGGTGCGGGCCCCCGCCTGCTTGCGCAGCCAGGCGCCGGGGCGGAACGTGGGGTCGTCGGCGAGGCCGGTGCGGTTCGCCGGGCCGTCCAGGGTTCCGCCGGCGGCGAGGTAGGCGAGCAGGCGGCGGTAGGAGCGGTTCCAGTCCGGCTCCAGGCGCCACAGCTCGTCCAGGCCGTCGAGCTTCGCGGCCTGGTCGGTGGTGAGGTTGTCGGCCTTGCGCTGGCGGCGCATCCACGCACCCACCGCGTAGTCGTCCAGCTTCGCCGCCGCCGGGATCGCCAGGTGACCGTGCTGGCGGTGGAACGCGGCGGCATAGGCCGCCCCGCGCTCCCAGGCGTTGGCGTTCTTCGACCAGATCATGCCGAGCGCGTCCAGCTCGCTGACCCGGGCGGGGTCGAGCAGGCCCTGGCCGTTGAGGTGGCGCTGGCGGGTGAGCCAGGAGATCAGGTCCGCGTGCTTCGTCTTGTCAGTGGGGTCGAGGTGGCCGTGCTGGAGGTGGAAGACCGCCGCGACGGCGTGCATCCGCTGCCACTCCACGGCCCGCGGGTTGAACGCGCGGAGCTTGACGGTCTGGAGGATCCGCGCGGCGTGCTGCTTCGCGTTGATCCGCAGCCACTCGATCGGCGACTCCACCGGCGCCGGCTGCTGCTCGCCCTCCCTGGCCTCGCCCTCGGAGGCCTTGGCCGCGGTGGTGTGCGCGGTGCCCTGGGAGCGGTGGGCGCGCAGCTCGGTGATCCGGCCGACCACCCGGGCGTCGTGCGCGGCCAGGGCGCGCAGGACCCGCCAGATCGTACGGAAGGAACTGGCCTCGATCTCGGTGTCGGCCTCCGCCTTCACGGCCTCGCCGGCGTCGTGGACCTCGGCCGGGTGCGCGGTGGCGGTGTCGTCGCCGACTTCCGGCGTCGGCAGGTACACCGGGATGATGACCCAGGACACCTTGCCCTCGCGGTAGGACTGGCGCAGCGCCCTCCCGACGGCCTGGACGATGTCGATGACCGACGACTTCGGGTCCGCGAAGCAGATGGCATCGACGGCCCGAACGTCGATGCCCTCGGACAGGAGCCGGGCGTTGGCGAGGATGCCGCACTCCTCGCCGTCCTCACCGGTGTGGGGCCTTGAAGTCGGCGAACGCGGCCCGGCGGTCCTTGAGCCGGTCGGTGCCGGCCACCGCCTTCGCCCAGATCCGCTCCGGGCGCTCCGCGTCCTCCAGCAGCTCCGAGGTCTCCAGCAGGGTGTTCGCGAACTCGCGCGCTGCGGACACCCGGGAGTGGAAGGTGATGACCCGTCGGAGCCCGAGGTCGGCGATGGCGCGCAGCACCGCGATCTGCGAGGCCAGGCGCAGCAGTTCCTCGTTGCTGCGCTGGGAGCGCAGGTCCGCGACGGCCGGGAGGCGGAGCAGCTCGCGCAGGTCCTCGTCCGTCACCACCGGCACGAGCACGCGGTAGTCGGCGAGGTAGCCGTGCTCGATGCCCTGGCCGAGCGTCCAGGTGACACAGACCTTGCCGTAGATCTCCTCCGAGTCCATGGAGCAGAGCGCGGGCAGCTTCTCCGCGCCCTCGCTGTCGGCGTCGGCAAGGTCGGCCAGGCCGTCCTTCGCGCGCCGGTCGTCCGCGATCCTGGGCGTGGCGGTGAAGTACAGGCGGCGCTTCGCCGGAACCCGGTCGTCGTCGTGGACGGCGGCCCAGGCCTTACCCTCGGAGCCGGCGGTGCGGTGGGCCTCGTCGATGACCACCAGGTCCCACTGCGCCAGGCCCCAGTGGTAGTGGGCCTCGACGATCCGCTCCAGCGAGGCGTAGGTCGCGTACACGGTGACCGGGTGGTCGTCCGGCGCACCGTTGACCAGGTCCGTCAGCGCGGCCGGGGCGGTCGTCACCGCGGCGTCGATCCGCCCGCCCGCCTCCGCGCTCTCCAGCGCTTCCTCCCGCGAACATGCCGCCACTGCCACGCCCCGGCGCCCTCCCTTGAGCGACCAGGACTCCGCTGTCTGCTCCAGCAGCTCGATCGTCGGCACCAGCACCAGCACCCGGCCCTTCGCCGCCAGACGTCGGGCGCAGCCGGCGGCAATCAGCGTCTTGCCCGAGCCGGTTGCCGCGACCACCGTCGCCCGGCCCCGTCCTTCACCTCACGCACCGCGGCCGCGACCGCGTCCTTCTGGAACCAGTGCAGCGGCAGCGGGTTCACGGCGGTGCCGGGCGGCTGCGCCGGGACGGGCGTCTCGGCCTGGGCGCGCAGCCCGGCCGGCACGTCCTGCTCGGCGGTGGCGGCGGCGGTGGTGGTGGTCTCCACGGCTGCCCTTCTCCTTCGTATGCCGGGTGGTGCGGGGAGGTGGCGGGTCACCGAGCGGGGCGGCGCAGCTGCAGAACGGTGGCCGACGGCCGGTCCGCGGGGGGCGGTCGACGGGGGCGGTGGACCGCGCGGGGAGGGGGTACCCAGCCTGCTGGGCACCCCCCTCCGGTTGCCCGTGAGTGCGCGATTGCGTAGTCCCGGGGCTACGGGGCCGAGACGGTGGAACTCTCCGCGGCGGCGGGCCCGGGCGGGAAGGAACGGTCGAGCATCCGGCGGATCCCGTCGGCGTCCTCAACCGTGAGCTGCTGTGACAGAACCAGCTCACCCATGTTGTGAAGCATGGGCCCGGCAAGGCGGTAGCCCTGACCGACGCCGTCCTCGTCGAGCTGTTCGAGCTGGGCGGTGAGCTGGCTTCCACGGCGGTAGACGCACAGCTGGAGGATGTTGGTCATGGCGGGTCTCCTTTTGATAGGGGGATCGGGATCTTGCCCTGCCTCATGTGGTCGGGTGTGACTGAGCGCTTCAGTTGGCGAGTCGAGCGTTGGCCAAGCAGGGTAACGCCAGAGTTGGACAGTGAACCCGGTTTGGGTGATATCGCCCGCTCACGCAGGACGTGCGGTGTCCTGGGTGCCGTGGACGGCATTCACGGCAGGAGCGCTGGTGCGGCACCGTCCCGGGCTGCAGTGCCTGGTCTCCACCGGTCGGCAGCACGGCTTCGAGAGCCTGGCCGAGCGGTGGCTGCTGCTGGTTTGGACTTCGCGAGCGGATTCGACGAGGTGCTGGCCCAGCCGTTCCGGTTACGGTTCACCTGGTCGGAAGGGAAGGTCGCGCACATCCCGGACTTCCCGCGGCCGCCAAGTCGGCGGCCGCGGCGGGCTGGCGCTATGCCGTGGTGACCGACCCGTCCCTGCTCTGAACTGCGCGTTCACCCCCGCCCGTTTGCACAGGTGAGAGGGCGCCGAGGCGCCGCAGTTCCGAAACCGGGGAGTTCCAGTTGGTCCACCACGCCGAAGATCCGGCCCGCCGCGGGGGCAGGTGGCGAAGGCCGCTCGTGGCCTTCGCCACCGCGACCGCCGTCGTGGGAGTGCTCGCGGCTCCCGGGATCGCCCCCGTCGCGAACTCCTTCGGGAGTCCTGCACCCTTCTTGTCCTGGCATCAGCTGATGGACATCCAGGGCAAGATGAACGAGACCGCTTCGGCCGTGGAACATGCGTCGGGTCAGATCGGCAGCCGGGCTTTCGCCGGTGTGGTCGCCGCCCCCGAGAAGAAGCACCTCACGATCTACTGGCACGGCGAGCTGACGCCCGAGGTCCGGGCGGTCGTCGCGCAGAGCCCGGTGCCTGTCGATGTCAAGCCGGCGCCGCACAGCGCGCAGGACCTGAAGGACGCCTCGCGCGAGGTGACGCGCCTCGCCGAGTCCGCCGGAGTGCGGATCACCGACGTGGCGATGCCGCAGGATGGGAGCGGCCTCACCGCGACCGTGGTGGGCGGCGAGGCCGACGCACAGCGGCTGCGGCGGGCGGTGGCGTCCGTGAGCGTTCCGGTGACGGTCGAATCGAACGGCACGGAGTCGATCAGCCTCGGGGACCCCTCGCGCCGGAACGATCCGGGTGCCGGCGGTGCGCAGATCATCGCACCGTTTTGCAGCACGGCCTTCGCGATCAACTACCGCGGCGAGGACGCCATGCTCACCGCGGACCACTGTTTCCTGCCGAACAACGAGACCAATGTCCGGTACGGCGTCGACGATACGGGCGGGCAGGGGCCGGCGATCGGCACCCGGATCTCACCGCAGATTATCCGCCCGGACGAGAGGGGGCCTGTCTACCTCGACGCGGCCGTCATCAAGCCGTCTTCGAACGTCACGATGAACCAGCAGATCTGGACGGGCGGCGCAGCCGACCAGTCCAGCATCTCGCAGACCAAGAAATGGGTGAGCGCCGCGCAGGTCGCGCACACGGGGAACTGGATCTGCAACGAGGGTTCGCGATCGGGCGAGATCTGCAACATCCAGGTCACCACCAAGGTGACCGATTACTACGCCAAGGGCGTCGACAACCTGGGCGGCGAGGTCGAGCACCACTACATGTACGGCTGGAAGGCCCTCAAGCAGTTCACCGCCGCTGACAACTCGTCCATCGCGGCCCGCAGGGGCGACAGCGGAGGCCCCGTTGTGTTGGGAGGCGGCCCGGGCCTTCCGGGGGCGCCGCCCAACATCACGGCCCTGGGCATCGTCTCGGCCACGACGGGTGGAACCTGGAGCTGCAAGACGCCGGGGAGGACGATGGCGACCAGCTGCACGGGCGGCATCATGTTCGTCGGCCTGGAGGACGCCCTCCCCATGCTGGGTGCCAAGATCGGCGTTCGTGACTGGAGCACCGGGCACCTGAGCTGGGTCGACTACGGCAGCGGCGGCGGGGGCGGGGGCGGGGACATAGGCTCCGACCCCAGGCCGCACGAGCACGACGAACTGGTCGACGGCAACGGTACGGCGATGGCCTATGACCTGCCGAGCGGCCGGCTCGTCGGCGCCCGGCCCGGTGACCCGCGGGCCGACTGGGAACTCCTCCAGACGACGGACGGCGGCTGGCTGTTCCGGAACCTGGCCGCACCCAACGAGTACCTCGGCCAGTCCGCCGACGTCGGACTCCAGTTGTCGGACTGGGAGGGCGGGCACTGGTACTTCCACCTCCAGATCAAGGGCGGGAACTGTCTCGCGCTGTGGCCCGGCGCCAGCGTGCCGAACAGCGTCGCGACACCCGGGAACGCCCCGTGCGACCACAACGACGAGAACCAGCTCTTCAAACTGGTGCCGGTCGGTGAGGAGGACGCCGACCTGCCGACCACGCCGGGACCCCCTCCCGCGGGCAGCGTGCACCTGCCGTCCCAGCAGCCGCCGGTGAAGCCCTCCGGGCCTTCCATGGACGCGGCCTACTCCTTCCTCGCCCAGCGCCTCGACGCCCACGGCACCGCCGGCACGCTGCGCGTGCCCCGCAGCTACCAGGGCGGGCACTTCGAGGACCCGAAGCTGTTCGGCCCGGACGGCTTCCAGGCCTCCTTCACGTACGACAACGCGCTCGTCATCACCGCGTTCCTGCAACGCGGCGGAGCCGACGACGTCGCCCACGCCACGGCACTCGGCGACAGCCTGCTGTATGCCCAGGCCCACGACATCACCCCAGACGGCCGCATCCGCGCCTCCTACGAGCCCAGCCCGTTCGTCACCGCGAGCGGCGCGCCGTACGTGGGCGGGTTCTCCGTCTACACCGGGAACATGGCCTGGGCCGGTATGGCGCTTACCCGGCTCTACCGGGTGACGGGCCAACAGCGTTTCCTGGACGGGGCGTTGAAGGCCGCCAACTGGATCCAGAACAACGCCGCGGACACCCGCGGTGCCGGCGGCTACACCGGCGGCCTGCGCAACGACGACGGCACCGGTCAGACGATGGTCCCGCTCACCTGGAAGGCCACGGAGCACAACATCGACACCGGCGCTTTCTTCGCCATGCTCGCCGGCGTCACCGGCGACGCGGGCTGGGCGCAGCGCTCCACCAACGCGTTCCGGTTCGTGAAGTCCGTGCAGGCCGCCAACGGCCACCTGTGGACGGGCACCGGTCTGGACGGGGTGACCACCAACGACGACGTCGAGCCGGAGGATGTGCAGACCTGGAGCTACCTGGCCACCCTCGACCCGTCCTACGCGCCCGCCATCGACTGGGCGGCCGGGCGGATGGCGGCCACCGACGGCCCGTACAGCGGGGTGAGCTTCAGCGGTAAGGACACCACCGGCGTCTGGTTCGAGGGCACCGCCCACCTGCTGGCCGCCTACCAGGTCCGCCGTGCGGACGGCGATGCCGCGAAGGCGGCGGCCCTGATGGCGACCTTGCAGAAGGCGCAGAGCGGCGCGACCAACACGGACGGCAAGGGCATCGTCGCCGCCTCGCACGACGGCCTGGACACGGGGGAGGGCGACCTCTACTACTCCACCCTCCACACCGGGGCGACCGCCTGGTACGTGATCGCCGCGCAGGGCGGGAACCCCTTCCGCCTGTGACCGGGGAGTCGCGGCCGCCGCACCGACGGCGGCCGCGACTCGCGGGATCGGAGCGTCAACTCCACTGTTAGCAGGTCTAGATGGGCACGAGCGATCGCCAGGAGAGGCCCGTGCCGCAGAACGGTGGATCCCTGCCGGGTCAGGGATTGCCGAAGGTGGAGCCGCGACGCGCGGACGCTGGCACTGGCGGTGCCGTGTGGATCACCACGCGGGTTTGGCGGCCGGACCTCGACGGCCGAGTTCCCATGACCCCAGCAGAGTTGCGGCATAATCGCCGCTCTACCCGGCTCAGACGCACATCTCGCCGCCGAGTGCTCAACCCGCCAACTCGACCGCTCACCCGCCAACTGAAGCACTCAGTCACAGCCGGCCGGGCCTACTGCTGGTCCTCGGGGATCCAGCCGCGGACTTCCAGGTAGGCGATGTCGGCGTCCTGGACGGCGCGGCCGGTTTCCACCAGCCAGGCCCGCATCGCCTCGGTGACGTCGCCGAGGTGGTCGGCGACACGCTGGGACCACTCGGCGGCGTCGAACCCGCCGGTGCTGGCGGAGCCGTAGGTGCGCTCCTCGGTGCCGTCCGCGCGCGGGATGAAGCCGCGACGCAGCCCCGGGGAGTCTTCCGTGGAGCCGGCCGACATCGTGTACTGGTTGGCCTTCATCCGGACGGTGAAGGCCAGGCGGCCGCCGGCCTGGCCTGTCTCATGGACGACCGGGGCGAGGTGGCTCGCGCCGGACTTGATGGCCTGCTTCCCGGCGCGGCCGGCCATGCTCTCGCCGGGCGCGCCGACAACGTCCTTGCCCCGGACCCGGGCCTTCTGCCCGGTCTTGGTGCGGCGACGGGTGGTGTTCGCCTCCGCGATGCCGGACAGCGCCTCGGTGTCGCGCTCACCGCCGCGCACCGCGCGGACGACCTGGCGCAGCGCGCCGACGAACGCCTTGCCCTTGCCCTTGGCGCCCGGGGTCCGGGCGGCTGGTGGCTGGTGGCTGGCGTAGCTGGGGGGATGTCTCGCGGAATGTGGGCGGGTGGGCCGGTCGTCCGGCCGCGGCGGGCCTGGTCAGCGCAGACTTGCGTACTCCTCGACGCGGTCGGCCAGGCGGCGGTCGGGGCAGGGGACGAGGCCGTCGGTGTCGTCGCCCGTGTGCATCACCAGGCGGTCGACCTCGACGGCCAGGGCGCCGGAGGGCGTGGAGGGCTTGGCGGTGCGGGTGCCCATGACGATGGGGGCGGTCCGGAAGTAGTCGGGCATCTCCGGTACCGCCGGCATGGGGACACCCGGCCCCAGGTCCTCGTCGACGCTCACGGCCTGCTCGAACCACAGCCGGGCCTCGCGGATCTCCCCTCGGCCGAGGTGGTGCAGGTACAGGCACCAGGCCGAGGTGTGGTCACCGGCGCCGGCCCCGATCTTCCACCAGAACTCGGCGCTGACGGGGTGCCCGGTGTAGTGCAGCAGGCAACCGAACAGCCGGCCCTTCGATCTCCTGAACCAGATCCTCCACACACTGGTCGCGTGGGCCCCGGGGGTCGTCCAGGAGATCGGCGAGATCGGTGATCCGGGCGAGCCGGGTGGTGCTGATCTCCCCGGAAACCACCGTCTCCAGGCACTGCCGGGCACGGTCCTGCTCCGCCCACCAGCCAGGCGGCGGCTGCTGGCCTCGCCGAATCCGTGCGACGTCGGCCGAGATGCGGCGCAGCGCGGCGGGCACGTCGAAGTCGTCGGGGGCGTCGAGGAGGTGGTCGAGGTTTTCGGGCTTCATCGGTCGGCTCCTTCGCGGCGGGGCCCGGGTACGGCAGCGGTGCGGCGCAGGACGTGTCGGGTGGTCAGCAGGCGTTCGAGGGCGGCGAGCGCGCGGCGGTGGTGGTAGTCGACGGTCCGCGGGTGGATGCCCAGGACCTCCGCGCTGTACTCGGCGGTGTAGCCCATGCTGGTGCGCAGGACGAACACTTCGCACTGGCGGGTCGGCAGTTCGGCGAGGGCGGTGTAGAGGCCGGCTCCGCCCTCGATCCGGGTGAGGGCCTGGTGCATCTGCTTCAGCGTGCGGCGCGCCTCCCTGAGACGGGCAGCCAGGTCCTTTTCACGCCGGAGCCAGTGGACCCGGTACATGACCGCGCCGGCCAGGATCCCCCGGGGTGCTGCTCGAAGTCCGGGGCCTCGAGCGCCTGGGCCCAGTTGTGGGCGAGGTAGGTGAACACCTCGTACGCGACCTCGTCGCCGACCGCGAGGTCCCCGATCATCTCGGCGGCGTAGCCGCGGAACGTCCGCTGCTTGGCCAGGAAGTAGGCCTCGAAGTCCAAGGGGAGGTCGACGGGCTCGTGCACGGCCGGGCCGGTTTCACTGCCCGCGAAGCTGTCGTCGTTCACCGGGGTGCTCCCGCACTGGCGTGCGCCTGCGCCGGGCGAGCGCCGGCCGCAGGCGGGCGTTGGTGCGGACCGGCTGGAGGGCTGCAGCCGTGTCGCAGAGGGTGTCCATCTCACTCTTTCGGTCAGGTACGACGTCAAGTTCTGCACGCCGAAGCCACCGTGTGGCCCGCCTTCAGACTTGCAAACGAGCACCCCTGTTCACGCATATGGCCTAGATGAATGAGTCCAAGGGATGCCGTCGCGATCAGCGGTCGAAGGCGATCAAGGATCGCTTTACGGGTTGGCCGGTCTTGTCGTTGAACCAGATCGCGGCGGTGAGTGCCAAGATCCGCATCAGTACCCGGACGATCACTCCGGCCGGAGTGCGCCCGCCATGTCGTTCCAGGTCGAGCTGCCCCTTGAAGGTCTGGTTGATCGACTCGATGACCTGCCGCAGCGGCTTGAACAGATGTGCCCCGGCCCGTTCGGGTTCGCCCTTGCGGGCCGGGCGCAGCAACTCCAGGTGACGTTCTGTGAGGTCGCGCTCGAAGTCGCGGCCGTAGTAGTTCTTGTCGCCGATGATCGTCTGCCTCGGATGGGCGGCGGCGACGTCGGGTGCGGCATCGAGCATGCCGTGCAGGGTCTCGCGTTCGTCGGCCTTCGCGCCGGTGAGCGCGAACAGGACAGGCAGTCCGCCCAGCGTGCAGACCAAGTGCAGGCGCAGGCCCCAGAAGTATCGGGAGTGCGACGCGCAGTAGCCGTACTCGGCCCAGCCGGCGAGGTCGGAGCGTTTGGCGGTTTCACGTGAGCAGCCGCAGCCGACCGGGGTGGAATCGACCACCCAGACGTCGTCGCTCCACAGCGAGGTGTCCTGTGCCAGCATCCTGATCATGTGCTTGATCAGCTCGGATGCGTTGCGGAGCCGCTTGTTGTACCCGGACTGCTGGGGCAGGTATGGGAACAGGCGGCGGGAGTCCCGGTTCGCGCGCCGTAGCCACCGCCGCTCCGAGGTGTAGCCGAGCAGCGCCGGCATCACCGCGAGGGTGACCAGCTCGGCGTCACTGAGCGTGGGCGCGATCCCGACCGCCGGGCGCCACGGAGCCAGATGCGGCGAAGCCTTCAGCTGGTCGTCGATCCTGACGTAGAGTGCCGCTGCGAGGGTGTCCAATTCTGTCTTCACACACCGACATTGGACGCCCTCGCGCCATGCCCGCAGGCGATCCCTTGGAATCGGCTGACGTGCGGGCAGTCGGGTGTCGGCGGCTGTCCGGTCGAAGTCGAAGGTCTCCATCCCCCGCGCGGGGGAGTCGAGTTGGACCTTGCGCATGATTCGGCGGGGCGGACCGCGGAGACAGCATGGGGCCATGGTCACGTTTGGGACACCGATAGCCGCTGCCGTCTCCGAGAGTCAGCCCCCTGCCCGTTGGGTGGTCCGAGTCGCGCACATTGCGGCACTCACTGCTGTGCCGTCCGGGATCTGGCGGATCGCGATGGGGGTCGGCATACCGGTGGGATTCAGCACCACCCTCTCTGCCAGCCTTGGGTGAGACATCCCGCTTTGTCGGGTTAGCCTGAGAGGGCCCGAGTAGGAGTTCCACCCCTGATGACCAGCACCAATT
>NZ_JBVIRY010000069.1:0-23077 GCF_055575795.1 Kitasatospora sp. NPDC034023 | reverse complement strand
AGACCGCAGACTCCCGCCCACGACCAGGACGAGCACCCCGGACAACCGTCACGCCAGCCCCTCCGACCAGCATGTTCGAAGATGGCGAAGGCTCAGAGAACGGGGAACGACCACCGCGTGATCATCGGAGGTTATGTGGACTCCTGAAGATCGTGCGGTGGCCGGGTACACCCTCACCGGCACCCCACTCCCCCTGCCCGGCGGCGAAACCCTCGCCCAGTACCACCAGCGCGTCATCGGCACTATCGAGGACGGCGGCGAAGCCACAGCCCCGAGAAAGCCCGGGTGTGCTGCCGGTCTCGCCGGCAGCACACCCGGAGCTCGCCAAGCGCATAACGGACGAAACCACACCGACCTGGCGAGGAACCTACTGGGACATAAAGGGCAAACTACTCTCATCAAATGCCCTCTGGCAGTCGAACGCGGGGGCGGAGAGTCCGGTCAGCCGTAGAGCGGTTGGGCGACTGAGACGGTGACCCGGTTGCCGAAGCGGCCGCGCAGGTCTGCCTGGGCGCTGGCCAGATTTCCGCTGACGTCGACCTCCACCACGCCGCGGGTGAAGCTCACCTCCGATCCGTCGCCCACCATGACGATGCTGTAGTCGCTGGTGTGCCCTATCAGTGCGACGACCCGGTTGCGGGTGGCGGCCAGCTCGCTGATCGAGCGCGGCGCGTCGCGCAGGTCCATGCGCACGCCTAGACCCAGGTGAGCGAGGGCGGCGTCGAAGCCGCCACCGCCCGGCTTCCGGTAGACGATGACGCAACCGTCCGGAACGTCCACCATCAGGCCCGTGAAGACATCCTGGTAGGAGGTGCTGAGGCGTGAGACCGCGTCTGCGGCCGTGTCCAGCTGCTGCTGGTCCGGTCGGCCCGAGCTCGGCGCAGGGCTTACGGCGACGGCGGACGCGGTGGCACTCGTCGGCGGAGGGCTTGCGGCGACGGCTGACGCGGCGGCACTCGTCGGCACGGGAGTGGACGGCGCGACATTGGTCTGTCCAGCACAGGCTGCGCAAGCCAGCAGAGCGGTCAAGGCCAGGGTGACAGCGGTCAGGTGTATCGGCGTTGGGGTACGGGGCATCGATCCAGCCTCACTTCATCGGCGACGGCTGGTGATCGTACGCGGGCGCGACGCGACGTGCGTAGGGAAGGCGGGCACGGGTTCCCAGCTCATGGAGTTCTCTGCGCCGCGTGACCTGAGTGGAAGACCGCGCCTGCCGAGGCATCACCCCCCGATTCCCACTGCCCTTGACCAGCTCCCCAGCAGCCCGAAGCGGCTGCTGGGGAGGTGCGTGGCCTGCTGGAGCGGCCGGCCCAGGTGCCGGACCCCTGTGATCCGCGTGGAGCGCGGCACGCGTGGCCGTGGTCCTCGTCCTGACGGCGTGCGCGGTGCTGGCCGGGGGCGACCTCGCTGCCGGCGGTCGGTGGAGGGCCCTAGCTCGGCCACCGCGCTGACTCACGAGTGGTGCAGGCCCTCGGCCACTCGCAGCTACTCCCCATAGGAGACCGACGCTGGCCGACCGCTGGAGACGGTGTAGGTGTAGGTTCCGTCCGACCAAATGATTGAACGCGGCCCAGAGGTCGGTGGGCCGCTGACGTATGTGGCAGGGTGCCCGCCGACTGTGGCCTGCCCCTGTCCCTGGTCTGAGGTCTCGTCCCCTCGGGTTTGGGTGATGAGTAGCCGGGAGCCCGCTCATCCGGGACGGCGGGATCGGGACGGCACCCGTGTCGGCTGGGCCCGGAGCAGCGAAGGGGCCCGCACATGCGGGCCCCTTCGGCCGGGATGCATCAGGTTTCTTCGAAGCGTCCCGGTTCAGTCCGTGGTCGTGGTGGCAGTGATCACAGGGTCGAGCACTGGCCCAGCCGGGAGCCGGTCACGGAGTTGGGGTTCCCGTCGTTGGTCGGCGCCGGGACGTTGCCGGAGCAGGCCAGGGATCCGCCGATGGTGTTGCCCTCGATCTCGGCCCGGGAGTCCTCGGGGAAGGGGCCGGTACCGGTTGTCCCCTGCACCTGGAGCGAGCCTCCGATGTGGTTGGCGATGACCTCCGCACCGCTGTGGTTGTTGGACAGCGCCACCTGGCCGGTGATCCGGTTGCCGGTGCAGCCGTCGTCACCCGGGTCCCCGATCAGCACGAATCCGCTGGCGCCGGAGATGTTCGCCGATCCGGTGACCGTGCTGCCGCAAACGCCGAACCTGGCACCGTTGGAGGACAGGACACTGCCATGGATCGTGGAGTTGCTGATGAACAGCAGGCCACCAGCAGCGCCGTGCACCGTGCCGCCGACCGTGGCGTTGACGATGCAGGTGCTGCCGCTGCCCGCGAACACCGCGTTCGGGACCGACCCGGTGATGGTCCTGGTGCAGCTCACCGTCTGGGTGGCGGACTCCGGGCTGCCGGCCAGGTAGTTGCCGTCACCGCTGTACTGGGCCGTGATGGTGTGCGTTCCGGGCAGCAGGTTGGAGGTGCTGACCTGCGTTTGGCTGCAGTTGGTGCCGCCGCCCGGCGACAGCGTGCCGGTGCCCAGGAGCGTGCTGCCGTCGCGGACGGTCACCGTTCCGGTCGGCGCTGCGGCCGGATTGGTGCTCGGGCTGGCGGCGCACACGGTGTCGGTGAAGGTGACGGCCTGGCCGAACTCCGACGGGCCGGAGGACGCCAGCGTCGTGGCGACCGCCGCCTGGTTGACCGTCTGGACCAGGGTCGTGGCGGTGCTGCCCTTGAAGTCGCCGTTGCCGCTGTAGACGGCGTCCACGTTGTGCGGTCCCGGGCTCAGGGTGGCGATGCTGCTCGATGTCGCCTGCCCCGTCGTGGTGTCCACCGGCACCGGAGCGCCGAGCGGGATCCCGTCGACCGTGAAGCTGACCGTGCCGCCGGTGGGTACGGGGGTGACCGTCGCGGTGAAGTCCACCGGCTGGCCGTACACCGAGGGGTTCGGCGAGGAGGCCAGTGAGGTCTGCGTGTCCTGGCGCACGGTCTTGAAGAACATCGCGTCCATCGGCGGGCCTGCGGCGCCCACCCCGCTGGTGTTGCCGGGGAAGGTGCCGTAGAAGACGTTGCCGACCGCCTTCATCTGCTGGAAGTCGCCGAGGACGCGCTGCGTGGAGCAGTTGGGGTCGCCCGCACAGCCGGTCGCGGGCTTCTGCGATGAGGCGAACGACTGCAGGGGGGTGGCGGGCTCGGTGAACGTCACGCCGTGGTCGGTGCTCCGGGCGAGATGTGCGGAGAACATGGGGTAGCCGCTGGTGTTGGTGCCGTCGGAGGTCATGTAGAGGACACCGACCGTCCCGTCGTCCAGCACCGCGACCGAGGGAAGCGCCGCGTTGGTCGAGGTGGAGACGTTGTACTCCGCCCCGACGGTGAGACTGCCCGCGCCGTCGTCGGTGAGCCGCCGGATCCTGATCTGGTTGTTGCCCCCGACTGCCACGCCATAGGCCACGTAGACGTCGCCGTTGGACGGGTCGACGGCAGCGTGGTCGATGCCGCCGATCAGCGCGTTGACACCGCCGAACTTGTACGTTCTGCCCTGGTGGGTGTCGGCCGTGGCCACCGCGATGCCCTGGTTGTCGGTCTCGGTACCACCGCCCAGCTTCCAGTGCTTCCCGCCGTCCTTGGACCGGTTGAGCCGGTAGGTGATGTTCTGCGGGTCGCCGGTGCCGGAGCCGGTCTGGAAGATCGAGTAGACCCAGCCGTGCTGCCGCTCGGTGGCCAGGCGGATACCGGCGCTGGTCGCCTTGTTCGTGTCGACCGTGCCCGGTGAGTTGTCCACGGTGAAGTCGACCGGGCTGACCCCGTTCGAAACCGCGACCTGCGCCGTTGGGGTCACAGGGGCGAGGTCCTCGTAGCCGACGTAGACCTTGTCCTTGGTCGCGTCGTCCGGATCGCGGTTCACCACCAGCCAGGGCTGGTCTGCAACGGTGCGCGTGCCGCTGGTGAACTGGGTGCTCCCGCCGTTGGCATTCCAGGTCCACGACGCTGCGTTGGCGGGATCGCTGGTCGAGCCGGTCACCACCTGCTGCTGGGCACAGTTGTTGGGACAGGTGAGGAAGGTGCCGTAGAGCGTGCCGTCGCGACCGTAGTCGATGGTCTGGTCGGACGGGGCCACACCTGTGGTGACACCAGGCGGCGGTGTGATCGTCGTCCTCTCGGACCAGTTCACGCCCCCGTCCGTCGAGTAGAGCAGATCGGCATTGGGGCTGTTGACGGGGTTGCTGGTGGCGGCGTTCCAGAACTGCTGGTGGAAGCGGGTGATGACGATCTGATCGGGGTTGGCCGGGTTGATCGCGATGGAGGGCTCACCGAAGCCGCCGGTGCTGCTGGCATTCGAACTCGCATCGACGACGCTCGGCGGCAGCGCGGCGCTCAGTCTCGGCCGGCGCTCTTCCCCGCCGGCGATCCGGAGGCTGGGCGGGGCGGCCTTCACGGCGTGGCTCGCCGAAGCCGTCGGGGCATCGGCCGCCCACGCGTGTGCAGGAAGAAGGGCCACGGACGGTGAAGTCAGACAGAGCGAGACGACAAGTGCTCCCCTCGCCGTGATCGGTGCCTGCCGAAGCGCAGGCGAGCTTCTTTCGGGTGGCACGGGCGGGTCCTCTCATCGGATCACACGGGCTGACCGCCAGCGTGTCGACGGGTGCGGGTCGCTCGACGCCAGGCGCACCACCCAAACACCCGTTCATCTCTCAGAACCACCCACCCGGCCCACGACCCCAAGAGCTACCGACTGACGAGGCCGGGCCGGAAGCGCAACGGAGTAGGCGGTGTGCTGATCGGGCCGGTGGGTCGGTCATCATGGGGTGCCTCGCTTCTCCTCGGGACGGGTGGGCCGTCCTTGCCGGGGTGGGCCGGGACGGCTGGGCATGCGGGGCGGGTCAGCCGGCCGCGAGATAGGCGCCGGCCACCCCCTCCAGGTGGCGCGCGACCTCGTCGGCCCGGGTCCGGTCCGCCGGCTCGCCCTGCCCGTGCGCGTCGTAGACGGCGGTGTCTAGGTCGGCGGCGTAGTGCAACCAGGGCGTCGTAGATCCGAGCAGTGGTCATCAAATCCAGCGGCACCTGGCCTCGGACCCGCCACAGCCGCACGGTCTCCGCGACGTGGCGCAGCAGGGCCGTGACGTGGGTGGTCGACATCATGAGTTCGCCGTTGTCGTGGCGGTACAGCGCCAGCGGGAACCGCTCGTTGAGGTCTTCGTCCGTGGTGGGCTCCGGGGTGGTGTCGGTCATCGTGTGATACCTCCGGGGTCGGGAGCGGGGCGGCGAGATGGACGGGGCG
This sequence comes from Kitasatospora sp. NPDC034023, assembly GCF_055575795.1. Classification (NCBI taxonomy): domain Bacteria; kingdom Bacillati; phylum Actinomycetota; class Actinomycetes; order Kitasatosporales; family Streptomycetaceae; genus Kitasatospora; species Kitasatospora sp. NPDC034023. Next base: position 17,819 of record NZ_JBVIRY010000069.1, on the reverse strand, counting down.
GATCAGGCGGCGACGGTCTCGGCGTGCCGGTGGAGTGCGTCCAGGAGTGCGGTCTGCTGCTGGGTCAGCTGCCCGTCGGTGCGGGCCCCCGCCTGCTTGCGCAGCCAGGTGCCGGGCCGGAACGTCGGATCGTCCGCGCTGCCGGGGCGGTTGGCCGGGCCGTCCAGGGTTCCGTCGGCGGCGAGGTAGGCGAGCAGGCGGCGGTAGGAGCGGTTCCAGTCCGGCTCCAACCGCCACAGCTCGTCCAGGCCTCGAGCTTCGTCACCTGGTCGGTGGTGAGGTTCTCGGCCTTGCGCTGGCGGCGCATCCACGCGCCCACCACGTAGCCGTCCGGCTTCGCGGTCGCCGGGATCGCCAGGTGGCCGTGCTGGCAGTGGAACGCGGCGGCGTAGGCGTGGCCGCGCTCCCAGGCGTTGGCGTTCTTGGACCAGATCATGCCGAGCGCGTCCCCACCGACTTGTCGCACCTGGGGCTGGGCGTTGAGGCTGGTCAGCGCCATGCCCTCGCCGCGCCGGTCGCCGAACTCGGCGAAGATGGTGGCCGCCCGGGCATCGGCCGCGCCGGCCCCTGTCGCGCGGCCGGGCTGGGCCCGTAGCCGCCGCGGCACACGGCCGTTGCCGTTCGGACACTTCCGGCCCGCCGGATCGGGCAGGATGTGATCGAACGTTTCGGGGAGGGGCAAACAAGGTGACGGGGGTTGCATGATGGGGCGCACGGCACGGCGCGGGGGCGCGGCAGTGGCTGCGGTGGTGGTGCTGGCGCTGGGGGCGGCAGCCTGCACGGGGCAGGGCGGCGCAGGGACAGCGGCATCCACGGCAGCGGCGACGGCGACCCCGACGGCGACCCCGACGGTGACGGCGCACCCCGTGGTGCTACCCGAGCCCGCCCCGGCGGCGGCGCAGTGGATCGTGGACCAGCTGGCCAAGAACCCGCCGCAGCCCTGCCCCGCCCCCACCCTGGCGAACCTGGCGGTGATCGACCGCAGCGAGGACGCCCACGACCGGGCGGACGTGGTGTGGTTGAGGGACGACTCCTACCTGTGCCTCGCCTCGATCAGCCGTGTCAACGGCAACCTGGCCACGGGATTCTCCTACGGCTCGATCGCGTCCTACACCTCCGGGCAGAGCCCGTCAACGATCGGCGGCTTGCGGCAGCCCTCCTACTTCACAGTCTTCCCCGTCGACACCGGGCAGGTCGTGCTGCAGGGCGGGGGGAGCCGGTTCGGGCCGCTGCACCAGCGGACGGTCGACCTCGGCGCGGGCAAGGCGATCACCGTCGTCCAGTACCGCTACGCCGTCCAGCCGACGCCCGACCCCGATTCGTCAGTGGTCGAGCTTCCGCCGAAGGAGGACCCGGACCACCCGGCCGAGCTGTGCCCGTCCGTCCGAGAGCCGTGCCGCCTCGCGGACGTCTACTGAACCCCACGCGCCGGCTCCGATAGAGGCAGTGACCGAACGCTTGAGCAGACCGGTTGTGCGGGGTCTCTGACCAGGGACGAGGCCCGCCCGTTGCTCCCAGCACCCAGGCTGCCGAGGCCCCGGGAAGGCACACGAGGCCGCCACCCACAGGCGGCGGCCTCCCGGCATCTCAGATTCGCGAACCGGCCGTCGGTTGGGCCCGCGGGTCAGCCGTCCAGTTTCGCGTACAGGCCACGACCCGGGCGCTGCGCCCGGCCGGCCTTGACCAGGCGCTCCAGCATGGTGCGCACCGCGTTCACGTTGTCCGCCGACTCCTCGATCCCCAGCCGGGCGATCACCTCCCTGGCCCGCAGCGGCCCCTGAGCACCGGCCAGCACGCCCAGCACGCTCTCGGAGGTGGCCCCGGTCGCTCGCCGCCCGGGCACGGGCGCAGCCGTTTCGCTCCTCTCGGTGGCCGGCTCGGCGCCGGTGCGCACCGGCCCGGTGCTCCGGGTCGCGGCAGACTTCTTCGCCGCGGTGCGCGGCCGCGCGCTGCCGGAAGTCTTCTTCGCCGCGGCTTTCTTCGCGGGTGCCGCCTTCTTCGCTGTGGCCTTCTTCGCTGTGGACTTCTTCGCGGGGGCAGCCTTCTTGGCGGCGGTCTTCTTCGCCGTCTTCGTGACCGTGCCCGTGCGTGCGGTGGCCTTCTCAGCCGGCTCCCCGCCCCGGTCCGGCGCCGCCCCGGCTTCGGCCGCGAGCTGCCGCGGCCGGACCCCGGCGATGGCGTCCGCCTCTGCCCGAATGGTGCCCACCGCAGTGGTGCCCTGCGAGGCCGGCAGCCCGGCCAGGGCCTGCAGGCTCTGGATGGCGCCGCGTACGGCGTTCTCGCGCGCCACAGCGGCGGTCAGCTCGTCCTCCAGACGCCGCCGCCGGGCCTCGATGCCGGGAAGTTCCGCCTCCAACTGGGCGATGGTGTCACTGAAACGGCTTTCTGCCACGGTTCCTCGTCTCGTCCGCCCACGCGCATATCGCAGGACCTGTGCGATCTTTACCCCGCTACCGCGTCCGCCAACAAGAAACCGCGCCGATCCGCACCGGGCGCAGGATCGGGCCAAGGGTAAAACGGACCCCCGCCCAAATGCTGCGCGAGGCCAAACGAGCCCGGGTACTCAAGACCCTCAACGAGATGGCTGCGACGGGAGAGAAGGTCACTTTCCTCGAACTCGCTCGCACAGCACGGGTCTCGAACTGGCTGGTATACGCCGAGGGACTGCGCGAGCACATCGAGGAAGCGATCAGGAAGCAGAGCGGGGCTGCACAACGCGAGGCGGAAGCGGGCTCGCACACCTCGGCCGAATCACTGGCGGCTGACCTGGAACTGGCCACGGCAGAACTCAGAATCCTGCGCGCGGAGCGGGATCAGCTCAAGACGGCCACGGCCCGGCTGCGGGAGGACCGAGGACGAGCGTGATCGGCTGCGTGAGGCACTGAAACAGACCGAGGAGAAGCTGGAGTCCACGCTCAAATCAACGGCTACCCTGTCGCCGTGACGACCTCGCGAGTACTGTCGATTGCCCTCCAGGACACCGGCCAGCCCACACTGCGTCCACTGCCAATCGAAGCAGCCGAACTGCTTCACGACGTTGACGCTCCGCCACGCCTGGTCGCCCATCTTCGAGCAGTCCACGACGTTGCGGGGCAACTCCTCGAATGGATCGCTGCACGCAACCTCGATCTGGGCATCAATCCGGAGGCCGTACTCTTCGGAGCCGCCACCCACGACATCGGCAAGGTCCTGCACCCCGCCGAATTGTCCGCTCCCGGCGCACAGCACGAAGAAGCCGGCCGCGAGCTGCTTTTGACCCGAGGCATCGATTTCGTCATGGCACGATTCGCCGGAACACACGCCGCCTGGACCGCCGAGGAGGCCGGGGTGGAAGACCTCCTGGTCAGCCTGGCCGACAAGATCTGGAAGAACAAGCGGGTCCCCGAACTCGAAGACCTTGTCGTCGCCAGACTCGCGCTGGCGAGCGGAAGGTCGGTCTGGGAGGAGTTCCTCGACCTGGACAGCGTGCTCGCTCGCATCGGTGACCAGGCCGATGAACGCCTCGCCTTCCAGATGTCCTACCCCATAGCCGGGAACAGCCATCGACTGCTTGACCTCCCAGTCGCGCTCACGACATGGTTCGCCGAGAACGACGCGGTTTTCTGCGCGCGTGGGATCACCGCCGAACTGCGGCACTCCCCAGAAGACGGCCGACCCAAGAACAGCGCATGGCTGACCGTCGAAGCCGGGAACCGGGTCATCCAGATCACCGTCTGGAGCAGCGGCGAAGCCGAACTCGATTACGTGGACCTCGGCAGCGGTGACAACCGTCCTGAGCACCGAGACCTCCAAACCGACCAAGAACTCCACGCTCTCCTCAGATCCGCACTCGACTGGGTCGTCCCCGACACGAACGGCTGATCACGAGGATTGGACACGACTCTGCGGACGGACGTCGACGACAACTAACGCGGACTCGAACGAAACCCCAGCGCATCGCCGCACGATTGGACACTCAATCGCGGAACCTACATCAACGCGGACGAGCAGACGGCCCTGGCCGACATGCTCGCGCATGGGTTCCGGTCTACCTGGTGGTGCCGCGCACCCGAGCCTCGAGGCATGTCGGCCGTCCGACAAAGGAGTGGGTGAGCTCGGTGTGTCCTATCGAACTGCGCCATCGGGGAGCGTGAAGTACTTCGCCACCTCGTACCGCATGGTGACCAGCGACCATTCGTAGTTCCCGATGATCCAGTCGTCGATGTCGGTGATGTAACCGGCCACCTCCGGTCCCCCGTGCCGACGGAGTTCGTCGGAGAGCTCCGGGAAGCGGACCAGCTCGTCGTTGTGGATACGGGCAGCGTGATCAATCGCCGTCTGCCCGTCCAGCCCGTACTGGCGCCCGACGACGTCCACCAGGCTGTGCAGTGTCCGGCCCTGGTTCTTCGACTCGCGCCCGTACGAGTAGATGTCGTTGCACCAGTTGACGATGTTCCCGGTCATGACCCTGAGCTCAGCCAGACCGGGAAGGTGGTAGTCGGCCTCGCTCAGGGCGTAGCCGTCGACCGCGTCCAGCGTCACCCAGACCGTGACCATGCCGGATGAGTGGATGCGCATCGGGCCGTAGTCGGCGAGGTTGGGGCCCCGGCCGGCCTCACGGTTGGCCGCCTCCCAGACGAGACCGAGGAAGTAGGCCCGGGTAGCGGCGGAGAACCGCTCCCACTGCGCCGGTGTGCCGAACTGCCGGAAGCGGTCACAGAGTTCGGCCAGCGCGACTGCGAACCGGTCCGCTGCTTCTGGGACCTAGCCGACCACGCCGCCCACCTCCTCGCACCGCAGGTCACGGCGGAGGTCCACACAGTGTTGTCATGACAACAGTTATGTCAGCGTTCACTCTGGAGACGTGACTGCACAGACCAGCGGCCTGCACGACCATCTCGGCTACTGGCTTCGCCGCCTGTCCGACGAGGTCCACGGCCGCTTCGAGAGACAGCTCGCCGAGCACGGCGTGACCGTCGCCCAATGGGCGGTCCTGATCACCGTCCACCGCGGCGACGCGACCACCACCCGCGAGGTCTCCCGCTACGTCGACATCGACGTCGGCGCGGTCTCCCGCCTCGTCGACCGGCTGATCGCCAAAGGCCTGATATCCCGCGAACCCGACCCCGACTCCAAGCGCATCCTGCGGCTGACCCTCACCGACCAGGGGCGCAACCTTGCGCCCCGCCTCGCAGAGATCGCCGACCGCAACGACGCCCACTTCTTCGCCAACCTCACCCCCGACCAGATCCTCCAGATGGAGGCATGGATCCGCGACCTGGTCGGCGCCCCGCAACCCCCACCCGAAAAGGGCACGACATGAGCACCAGCCCCGCCACCGCCCGCTCGGTCACCAAGACCGTCACCATCAACCGCCCCGTCGCCGACGTGTTCGCATTCCTCGCCGACCCGGCCAACTGGCCCGCTTGGGCCGTCGTCAACATCAAGGCGATCGAGCCCACCGACGACCCCGACTGGTGGCTGATGACCACCCCGCACGGCCCCGCCCGTCTGCGCATCCGCGGCAACGCCGACCTCGGCCTCCTCGACCACGACTACGTCGAGAGCCAAGCCTCCTGGCAGGTCCCCGCACGCGTCGTCCCCAATGGCGTCGGTACCGAATTCATGATCACCTTCTTCCAGCCCCCCACTTTCACCGACGCCTTCTTCGACGAGCAGGTCGCCCTCGTCGACACCGAACTCACCACCCTCCAGCACGTCCTGGAAACAGGCGCCTGACCCCTGCTCGACGCCCGACCCGCCGAGGCGCCGACGGGCTCACCCAGCAACTGGCTCGCCTCGGCCCATCCCAACGCACCGTCGGGGACCCTTCACGGCGCCCCACCCCGAGGTCGGGCCTAACGCCCACAAGCCCTCCTCCCGGATGCTCCGCCCGGTTGGGTACTTCAGCTCATCAGTGGCTCCCGATCTCGCCGGAGTGGGCTCCCATTCCCGCCGGAGATCACCGCTCGGGAACGGCCCGACCCTGGCCTTCAATGCTGCCGGAGTCGTAATCCCCATATGACCCGACGAAATCAGTCCGATCCGTCACCGACAGTCACCATCGCCGGACGGCACCTCGCAAAGCAGCGCTCGCAACGGCTCGCAAACCACAACTCGCAACCCCAGGCGTCCAGATCGAACAGTGCCACCTCACCGCGCCCCTGATCAGGGGGCACGAGTACAGGTGAGGGCACCGTGCACAGCGTTTACCCCCGCGTCAGCCCATCCCCGGCAGGCTACGCAGTTCACCAACTCGCAGAAGCCGCGCGAGGAGAAAGAACAGCAACGCCATCACGATGCCGCCCGCGGTCAGCGAGGCAACCGATGTCAGGCTGTGACTGCACGAGCGGGCGATGAGCCAGCCGGTGGCCGCTGCGCCGATGGCGGATGCGGTCAGCTTGGCGTAGGTGCGGCAGATCCGGCGACCGTCGAGCAGGCCTTCGGTGCGCTTCCTCAGCCGCAGAGCCGTCAGAAGGAGGCCGACCGCGTAGGACAGGGCATAGCCGGCGGCCATCCCGGTGACCGCCCACCGCGGGGGCAGCAGAAGGTGGCAGGCCACGGCCAGAACGATGTTCATGCCGCTGATCCACAGCGCCATGCGGAACGGCGTGCGGGTGTCCTCGAAGGCGTAGAAGCCGCGCAGCAGGAGGTACTGGGCGGAGAACGGGACCAGCCCGAGGCCGAAGGCCTGAAGCATGTGGCCCAGGGGAACGGTTGCCGCGGCGTCGGCGGCACCGTGGGCGAACAGCAGCTGGGCGATCTGCGGGCCGAAGGCGACGAAGAAGAACGCTGCCGGGACGATGACGACACCGCTGACCCGTAGCGCGCGGGACAGGTCGGCGCGCAGGTCGTCGAGACGGTGCTCGGCCGCCGCCCGGCTCATGCGCGGAAGGAGGGCGGTGACGAGGGAGACGGTGACGATCGACTGGGGCAGCATCCAGATCTGCTGGGCGTAGCTGTAGGCGGTGTAGCCGACGCCGTCGTTGGGCAGGGCGGCGTCGGCGGCGGAGGCCAGGCGGGTGACCACGGTGCCCGCCACGAGGTTGGCCAGGACGAACAGCAGGGTCCAGCGGGCCGCGTTCATGCTCTTGCGCAGGCCGACGCCCCGCCAGTGGAAGCTCGGTCGCAGCCGGAATCCGGCTGCGTGGGCGTACGGAACCAGCGCCAAGGCTTGGAGGGCCAGGGCGAGGGTGGTTCCGATGCCGAGCAGCCTGACCTGGGCGCCGGTGATGTCCGAGACGTTCTCCGGAGTGGTCATCATGCCGAGGTAGAGGCCGAACATCGTGATCAGGACCACGTTGTTCAGGACCGGCGTCCACATCATCGCCCCGAACCGGTTCCGGGCGTTGAGGACCTGTCCGAAGATGCTGAACACGCCGTAGAGGAAGATCTGGGGAAGCAGGAAGCGGGCGAAGACCACGGTCAGCTCGAACGCGTCGTGTGTGGCCGACGTGTCCTGCTGGTAGATGCTGATGATCTCCGGAGCGGCCCAGGTCGCCAGCACGGCGCCGACTCCGAGTACGCACAGCACGAGGGTCACCAGACGCTGCTCGAAGGCCGTCCCGCCATCGGCGTTCTCCGTCCGGGCCCGGACCAGTTGCGGGACCAGGACGGAGTTCAGCGCGCCGCCGATCAACAGGAAGTACAAGCTGGTGGGCACCGTGTTGGCCTGGTTGTAGGTGGTGGCCAGCAGCCCGGTGCCCAGTGCCGCAGCTTGCAGCACTTGCCGGATCAGTCCGGTGACACGCGAGACCACCGTCCCGGCGGCCATCAGCACGGACGACCGCAGCACCCCGCCGACCTCAACTCGCTTGGGCGCAGCATGCTTCCTGCGTTTCGCGCTTGGTCGCTCTATCTGCTCGGACGGCGCCTGTTCGATCATGAACACAATCTACGACTCAAATCTCCTCGATACGTGAGGACTTGGAACTTGGACCCGTCGCGGACTTGCACCGGGGCGATGGCATGCCTCTGCCGGTGCTCCCGTCAACACGCGGACTTGACAGGGAACACCACGGCGCCCTTCCCGCTGGCCCGGCGGACGACCGGCCGTGGTGATCACCGGTGCCTGGCGCGCGGGAGAATGAGCCGGGTGACAGCACCCAGCCTCTGCCCCGCGGCATCAGCGCTCTGATTCCCCCACGCCCGCGCCCAGGCGGCGCCCGGCGAGCTCGCGGCCGCCCAGCTCCTGCACCTGCGATCGGCGACCGTTCCGGTGCCGGTCCTCGCCGCGGCCGCCGACTGATCGCCGCACATCTGGAGGACCCGGACCCGGCCACCCGCGAGGCCGCCGGCTCCGTCCATTCCCGCCTGCTCGCCGCCATCGAGGACACCCCGCCCGGCCAGTAGCCGTCAGCATGTCCCAGCCCTGTCCCAGGCCCCCTCGCCAACGCTCCGACCAGGCAGAACACGGTGAGACCGTCCTAGGACAGTCCCAGCTCCGTCCCAGCAAAACACCCGAAGCGGACCCCTGGGACGCGGCAGGACAGGGCTAGGACAGCCCCCGTCCCAGCCCGGCGAACCGCCCAGCCTACGGTCCGGCACAACCCCCACAGCCCCCACCGACTCCGCCGCAGAGCGAGGAACCGAGCGCCGCGCGCCCGGCCCGCACACTGGTCCGTACCGGCTGTTGGCACGGTGCACGGCGTTCGTCAGATTGGTCTGCGCCTTCATCGCGTTGACTGCGCGAGCTGCACCTTGAACGTCCGCCAGAGTTTGGCGACGGTCGCCGCGCTGGTCGGCCTCACCGTTCTTGCCGGTTGGCACGACAGTTCGCATGACCGTCACCCCGCCAGCGCGGCGTGTAGCAACCCTCCGGTGGGCCCCTGTACGGCTGGAGGCCGCCATCGGGAAGTCCCGGGGGCGGCCTCCAGCGGTGTGTGGTGCGTCAGCTGATGCGGATGAGTCCGGCGGTGGCGGTGGCCGCCTCCCGGGTGGGGCTGCCGCTGTAGGTGGCGGTGTAGCCGAGGTTGAGCAGGACGGTGACGACCGGGCAGGGGCCGGTGCAGGTTGCGGTGCCCGCGGCATCGGTGGTGGCGGTGCACACGGTGGTGGAGCCGACCTTGAAGGTGACGGTGGCGCCGGGCACGGGCTTGCCGGTGGTGGTGTCGGTGAGGGTGGCCGACAGGTTGAGGTTGGTGCTCAGCTGCCCGGGTGCGATGGAGAGCAGCATCGGGTTCGCGGTGAGCTTGGTGGTGTCCTTGGTGTAGGTGTACCGGTCCGCGGCCGTGATGGTGCTGGTGCCGCCGGGGGTGGTGACGGTGACGTCGACCGATGCGGAGCCGCTCGCGGCGGGCGCGGTCGCGGTGACGGTGGTGTCGTGGACGACGGTGAAGCTGCTCGCCGGGGTGGTGCCGAAGGAGACGCCGGTGGTGCCGTAGAGGTGGCTGCCCGTCAGGGTGACGGTGGTGCCGCCGGCGGCCGGGCCGGTGGTGGGGGTGAGGCCGGTGGCGGTGGGCGGCAGGGGCGCCATCGCCAGTTGGTAGACGTTCTGGTCGGTGGGGATGGTGGAGGTGATGGTGAGTGTCGCGGTGTCGATGATCGAGACGGTGCCGTTGGTGAGGCTGCTGACGTAGACGTGGCTGCCGTCGGGGCTGGCGAGGACGGCGGTCGACCAGCCGCCCGTCGGGATGCTGGTGAGCATGGTGTTGGTCGTGGCGTCGACGACGGACGTCGTGCCGAGGGCGCTGCCGACGTAGACCTGGCCGCCGTCCGGCGAGACGGCCACACCCTGCGGGAGCCAGCCGACCGTAACGGTGGAGGAGACCCTGGCGGTGGCGGTGTCGATCACCACGAGGGCCCGGTCCCGGCTGTTGCTGACGTACGCGCGTGTGCCGTCCGGGCTGAACGCTGCCCCGAACGCGCCCGGGACGGAGATGGTGGCGGCGACGGTGTTGGTGGCGGTGTCGATCACCGTCACCGAACTGCCGGCGGGGCTGGGGACGTAGACCGGCGAGGCTGCCACGGGCCCCGGTGCCGGACCAGGCGTCGACGGAGATCAGCTTGTCGGCGCCGCCGAAGGTGTAGGAGGCGCGTTGCTGGACGCCGGAGCCGCCGGTGTCGCCGCGGCGGTAGGTGTACCCGGGGAAGATGACCTGGATGCTGCGGATGCCGACCTCGTCGTACCAGACGTCGATCCTGGAGGCGTAGGGGGAGTCGGCCTTGGGCGCGGCGTCGAAGGGCACCTGCGCCCCCCGCTCCGCGCTGAGGATACGGGTGAGCACTCCGTCGTTGCGGAGCAGCCACACGTCTCCCTTGGTGACCGGGGCGGCCTTCGCCTGCGCGACGCTGTCCGCGGGGGCGGAGTTGCCGGTCGACGTCCATGACGTCGCGCCGGGCACCAGCATGGCGGACCTGCCGTCGGCCGCATACGCCGCGATCGCGCCGTCCGCGCTGGGGGACAGGCGCTGCACGTTCAGCCCGGACGGGGACAGTTCCTGCCAGCCGCTCTCGCCGCGGGTGAATGCCTTGCCCTGACGGCAGTACCAGAGCTTGTCCTTGCTGGTGACGGCGACGTCGTCAGCCTGGACGTTCAGGGACTGCCAGGTGCCGTTCTCGGCGCGCTGGAAGAGCGTGTTGTCCAGGCCGATGAGGTAGAGCGTGCCGTTGCCGGCGCAGGCCAGGCCAGGCCCAGCCCCTGCCAGTTCTGGGTGTTGGTCTTCCAGGTCGTTCCGTCGAAGTGCGCGAGTTGCTTGTCGGTCCGCAGCCCACAGACGACGTCCTTGCCGGCGCGATGCGGTTCAGGCCGTTGTTCAGTCCGGTGGTGGGTATCGGGTTCCACTGCCGGCCGACCGGGTCGAACCGCACCGGGCTGCCGTCGAACCTGCGCACCCCGTACACGCCCATGGGCCCGGCGGCGATGTCCACCAGGTCCACCCCGTCGAAGTCCTGCCGCATCGGCGCCTCGGGCGCGGTGCAGGCGTCGAGCTTGCGCACGGCGGTCTCGAACGGGTTCGCCGCCCGGATCCTCGCCCCCCCAGTCGGCCGGGGCCACCGAGGCGAGGACCTCCTTGTACCGCTGGAGGCTGGAGTAGGTGAAGGTGAGCTCCTGCAGCGGGATGAACAGGCAGCGTTCCAGCTTCGTCGGCTTGGTCGTGACGCTGTAGACCTGCACGACCTCGTAGTACTGCACCGACATCGCGTGCATGTGGTTGTAGTTGGTGACGACCCGGGTCAGCACCTGGTCCTTCTCCGACTGCGACGTCTCGCGCACCACCGTCATGTTGCGGCTGCGCGCCGCCGTCGCCAGCTGCTGGCGGGCCGGCCAGGGCGCAGCAGCCCCGGACCCCAGGAACGTCAGTCCGGCCCGAAACCCGGTGGACGGCTTCCCCGCTCTGAGCGAGTATCACCGCGATGAACACCGAACCACTCTCCGCCCCCAAACGCGTCCGCTTCGTCGAGCTCAGCGCAAAGGCCCTGCGGGCTCTTGCCGACGGTGACCTCGCCGGCGGCAGTGCCGAAGCCGGGGTTGCCCTTGACGAACACTTCGTCGGTGAACGAGCCCGCTGGATCTTCGGCTACCGTGCCGACCAGCTCGCCAAGGACCCCTCCGCCGCTCCTTGGACCACGCGGGCAGCGGTGTCCGAGCCGGACGGGACTGTCGTCGGCGACGCCGGGTTCCACGGGCCGCCGAACGAGACGGGCATGGTCGAGGTCGGCTACTCCGTCGTCCCCAGGTACCGCCGTCAGGGCTATGCCCGCGCCATGCTGAGGGCGTTGCTCGTCAGGGCAGCGGCCGAACCCGGTGTCAGGACCGTGCGCGCCAGGATCGGATCCGACAACACCGCCTCCCTGGCCTGCATCAAGGGCTTCGGCTTCACCCGCGTCGGCGAGCAGGGGAACGAGCGCGACGGACTCACGATCATTTTCGAGGTCCCGGCAGACGCCATTCACGCCCGGTAGCGTACGTTCCCGGCGGACGACGGGACGGGCGGGTCGGCGACGGCATCCGCGCGGCGACGGTACGCCCCCCTGGCTGGTCCACAACCCCGCCGGCGTCGATGTCGCGGCGCAGCGGCACGACAACGGCCGGGACAGCGGCGCGCAGCACGGCGACCGCAGGGACGGCGAACCGACGACGACGGCCGGCAGGACCCGGGACGACCTCACCGCCGTCCCGGCCGGCGCCGCCCGCATCGAGGACCTGGCCCAACGCGGACCGTCGGCCCCGGTCTGGCACCCGCTCGGCAGCCGGGGCGGGGCGTGCATGCGGATGGACAGATCTGCAGGCGGCGAGCACGAGCCACGGGAGGTCTGCCGCCGGCCGTCCCAGCCGCTATCCGGGGCCGCCAGGACGCCTGAGGCATATGAGGCATGTGGTACTTCGGCCCGTGTGCCTCATGGATATCCATGGGTTGTTCGGGCACGTTGGGCACCTGAGCGACAGGGCGCTTCCGAGTGGCGGAGCGGACGCGTGATGCGCAGGCCCGCGCCACCGTCCGAGTCGTCGATCATGACCTGACGTAGCGTCACCTGCCTTGAGTCAGCTGACGGCACGATGACGGCCAGGCGCACCGGCATGTTCGGATCTACTCCTTGCTCAGTGGATGCCCCAGTTGGGTCGACTTCACGACTGGACGCGTCGCTCGGCGGCGTCGAACGCGGGCGCCAGCGGGGCCAGCGCCGCGCGGAGCTGGTCGGGCAGTGAGCCAGAGGGCACGACCAGTCCTCCGGCGCCGAAACTCTCGGGGAACCCCGCGTTCCCGGCGGGCCGAAGCCAGCCTTCCAGTGCGATGCGAACCGCCGCGGCCACGCTCGCCGCGAGAACGCGGGCTGTGGGTGCTTCGGCGCCACCAAGGCGTTCGGCGATCACCGTCGTGAGAGGGGGCTCAATGTCGGCAGTCGTATCGAGGAACGCGTCAAGCAGCGGGGTCCGGGTGGTGATCAGCAGCAGTACTTCGCGTTCGCGCCCACCGGTGTTCGTGTACTGCTCGACCACTGCTTCGGTGACGGCGTCAGCCAGGCGCACTCCTGCGGGCCGGGCGGCGACCGCCGACGCGACCCCCGCCTCCCGGCCTGCGGTAACGGCGGCGACGATCGCCTGCTCGCGGCTGGCGAAGTAGTTGTTGTAGGTGCGCGGCGAGACTCCGGCCGCCTCGGCGATCTCCTCGACGCGCACGTTGTCCGGTCCGCGCTCCACGGCCAGGCGCAGCGCGGCCTCGCGGAGCGCCTCACGCGTGGCCTGCTTCTTCCGCTCCCGCAGCCCTGATGGTGGTGTCGTCACGGTGTCAGCATGCCACACGTAACTGCGCGCACGCAAACTTGCGTGCGCGCAGTTTTCCTGTCAGCCTCGACCCACCGAGACCGACAGAGAGGGCGGCACCGTGCGAGCAAGAGGAATGACCTACGACACCGGATTCGTCGTGCACGGCCAGACGTCCCGGGAGAACCTCGACCCAGCGGTCGTCCGGCGCGAGCTCGCCATCATCCGCGACGACCTGCACTGCAACGCGGTCCAGATCATCGGCGGCGACCCGGACCGACTGGAGCTGGCCGCCAGCGCCGCCGCCGAGCTCGGGCTGGAGGTCTGGCTCTCGCCCTATCCGCTGGAGCTGGACCCGGAGCAGATCCTCGCGCTCTTCCGTGACTGTGCCCGGCGGGCGGAACGGCTGCGGCGTGGTGGGGCCGAGGTCGTGTTCGTCGCCGGTGTGGAGCTGAGCGTGATGAGCCGTGGGTTCCTGCCCGGAGAGAGCCCCGAGGAGCGGGTCGAGCAGCTGATGCGCCGACCCGAAGGACGGGCCGAGGCGATGCGCGAGCTCGGCGTACGCGTCAACGCATTCCTCCGGGACGCCGCGGCCACGGTCCGCGAGCACTTCCAGGGCAAGCTCACTTACGCGTCCATCCAGTTCGAGCAGGTCGACTGGACTCCCTTCGACTTCGTGACCTTCGAGCTGATCCGCTCCGCCGAGGTCGCCGACCGCTTCCGGGACGCGGTGCGCACCCTGGCCCAAGGCCCGAAACCGCTCGCCATCACCGGGTTCGGCACCGCCGCCTACCGCGGCGCGGGAGACCGCGGTGGGCGGGTGCTGGAAGTGGTCGAGTACGACCCCGAGACCAAAGCCCCTGTGCGGCTGGACGGCATATACGAACGTGACGAGGCCGGCCAGGCCGCATATCTCAGCGAACTGCTGGAGATCTTCGAGACCGAGGGCGTGAACAGCGCGTTCGTCTTCCTGTTCGCCTTGCCTGGCTACCCGCACCGCCCGGACGGCGACCCCAGGGACGACTTGGACCGGGCCGGCCTGGGCATCGTCAAACTCCTCGAAGGGCGCCGGGGGCAGACCTACCCCGACATGGAATGGGAACCCAAGGCCGCATTCGCGGCAGTGGCGCAGCGGTATCGGAGGTGACAAGCCCCACGCACGGTGACCACGGCTCGGGATCTGCACTGCGGCGCAGTGCGGATCCGACCGCCGGTGGCGCTGTAGGTACCGCGTTTCGGTGTCCAATTCCGGGCCGCCATGTCCAGCAGATGCCCAATCGGACAAGTCGCGTGACTGACAGGCTCTCGGCGTGGGTGGATGGACCCGGCTCCGTGCCAGGCCCCGTTGACCTGTGAGGCGAAGCACCGGAGGCGGGAAGCACTGGAGCCGATGACTCGTCGTGGCTGGTCAGAAGGCTGCAGCTTGCAGCGCCTGCTCGCGGATCTCTGCTCGCCAGAACGTCGCCCCTTGGCGGCAGGCGTTCGTGCTCCACGAGGTCGAGCGGCGGCCGAGGCCGACGACTGACCGGCGGCCTCGTGGATCCGCGCTGTCGAGTACGGGCTCAACCGGACGGCGTGACCGGGGACCGAATGCCGAGCCACTGCTCAGCATTCCAGGCCTGGTACCGCTCTACCTCGGTGAACCCCAGCTTTGCCGCGAGGCGCATCGAGCCGACGTTGGCGGTCTGGGTGGTGAGTACCACCGGCTCACCGGGAAGCGCGCCGGCGAGCCATTCAAGTGCCGCTGCGCACGCCTCGGCGGCGTACCCGAATCCCCACGCCTGCGGCAGGAACAGGTAGCCGAGATCGGCCTTCCCCGCGGCAGCCGGGCGGCGGTGCTCCGTTGCTCTCCTGAGCAGGATCTGGCCGATCATCGCCCCGTCGAGATCGACGACGAAACTCCCGGGCCACCGCTCGGGCACCCCGGGCAGCTCACCCTCGAGCTCGTCACGCGGCCGGGGGCCGCCGAGGTAGATATGCACCTCTGGCGACGCCAGCAACTCGACGAACGCCGCACGGTCCCGCGCCTCGGGCCCACGGAGCACCAGCCTCTCGGTCCTGATCGGGGCGGGAGGCCAGGCGACGGGTCCGAGTTCAGCCATGGCGGGCAATTCCTCTCGACGGCAGCGACACAGGAGACGCTCCCGCAGAGGGGGACGCGTCTGACGAGTGATCCAGTTCCTGGGCAACGGGTCCGCCAACCCGTCGCCGTGCCCAGTGGACTGGCGCTGCCGTTCGGTGGCACCGGCGACGTGGTCGCGCTTGTCGGAGCCTTCAGCTCCGGACGTTGCGAGCCATCCGGAGCCCGCGCCGTCAGGGATATGACACCGAGCACGGAACGATCAAGGTGACACGGAACGCGGAACCTGCAATCCACGCCACAGCTCCGCGGCCTGGTCACCGGCGCCCGCCAGATCGATGACCGCGCTCTGTTCGCGGTCGCCAGCGGCGCGGGCCAGGGCCCTCCGGGCTCCTCCACGATCTCCTGTGCCCGCGCCAGCGCCACCCTCGCGGCGATCGTCCGCCGGGCCGGCTCCCGCTCCCGCGCGACGGCGGCCGGCCACCAGGCCTCGTCCTCGGCGCGGGCCGCCTCCAGCGGCGGGGCGGCCGTGTGGCTGAGGCAGACGACCGACAAGGGGTCCACCACGACCGCCTCCTGCCCGGACGGCGGCGGAAAGGCACGCCCGTGCTCAGCGTAGTCACTGCCGACTGCTCCACCCAGTCCGGCGCCCTGATTGACGAGATCGTCGGCGAGGGAGCCCGCCGCATGCTCGCCGCCGCGCTGGAAGCGGAAGTCAACCAGTACACAGCCGAGTTGACTGCGGGAAGGACGAGTATGGGCGTCGCCTGGTGGTCCGCAACGGTCACCACCGGCCGCGGTCGGTAGCCACCACGGCCGGCCCGGTGGAGGTCGGGGCGGCCCCGCGGGTGAACGACCAGCGGGTGGACGAGGAGACGGACGCCTGGTCAGCCTGGTCATCAACGAAGCGGTGACCAAGGTGCGCGAGTCCGCCCTGAACTCGATCAGCGAGGCATTCAACCACCACCACCTGCCCCCGGACCTCGTCGAACCACTGACGGCCGCCATGCCGACGATGGAGCGCGAACTCCTCGAACACGCTCTCTATATCCTCGGTGCCACCCACTCCCCGCAGGCCCGGCCGCTGATCGAGCCCTTCCTCCACCACCCCGACCCAGAGGTGCGCGAAGAAGCCCGGCTCGCAGCAGCCGAGATCACCGCAGCGTCGGAGGGCCTCACTCACAACTCTTGACCAGCAGGCCCGGCGGCAGTCGTGTTGTTCCGTCCCCAGCGCCCCCGCATCGACCGCGTGGCGCATCCGCTTCTGCCGACGGCATGGGAGGGTTGACGCCTGCCGGCACTGCTCGGAGCGGTCCGCAGGGCCAAACATCGGGTGTCAGAGCCGTCTCGTGGTGAACAGGGTGGTCCCGTACGCCGCGTCCACTTCCTTCCGCTCGGTCTCGGTGAACCCGACCTTGGCCAGCACACGGCGAGAAGCGGTGTTCCAGTCCCAGACCGTGGCCCACAGACGTTCGCACCCCGACGATCTCGCCCATTCCAGAACTGCCAACGAGGCCTCAGTCGCGTATCCCTGACGCCAGACTCGGCGTAGCAGCTCGAACGCCAGTTCCGGTTCCCCTGTCGGTCCTCGCCCGCTGTCGACCAGCCCGCAGTAGCCGATGACGTCACGAGAGGCCTTCCGCTCGACCGCCAGCAACCCGATCGACCACAGCTGGTTGGTGCGGATCGAATCCTCGAGCTCCGCGACCGTGGGGTGTCCGTCCGCGTCGATTCGGCGGTGCGGCGGCACTCGTGGATCACGTTCGGTCCACAGCTCACGCTGGACGACAGCCTCGGCCGCCCGCCAAGGCCTGAGTAGCAGGCGAGTCGTCTCGAGTACAACCTCGCTGCCCGGAGTCGCGTCACCTGCCATGACAGCAACCATCTCACGGGCGAACGCACCGTCGTGCCACGGGGCGCGCGGTCGGTCCTGCCGATCGTGGACGCGAGATGTGCGGGACCACCGAGGTCAATTGCCGAGCGTCGTCTTGGACCTGTGCACCTTCGAATGTACCCGGTTGGACGCGTTGACCCGTACGCCCACATTCCCGACCCAAGTGACAACGTCGCCGGCGTGAACGACCCGATCCACAACTCTTGACAATGGCTCAGGACTGTTGCAAGGACCTGTGGTCCTCGCAGGGGTGTCCTCTTCCCGGTCAGCATTGCATTCGCAGTGATGACCTTTGCGAGGATGGGACGCATGGTCAGCGTCGAAGAGTGGATCCGGGTCCGGAGAGACCTGCGGTTGGGACAGAGGTTTGCCGGCACAGTGACCGCGGTGCCGACTCCGGGCGCAACCGGGCCTGCGGTCTCGGGTAGGAGGACGGCAGAAGAACCGGCTTGTTCTGCTCGTCCTCGGCGAGGCCTTCCATGCGGAACAGCCAGTCCTCGAAGGCGTATTCGTCGGGAAGCCGGACTCGAAGGTCCCTGATGGTGGAGTCGGGCATTGGAACTGTCGGTTGCGACATGAGGTCGCTTGTGTTGAGTGAAGACGTCGAAGGAGGTTCGACTGAGGTCGAAGACGTAGTCCGGGCCGTATCCGTGGCCTGTCCC
>NZ_JBVIRY010000068.1:0-24087 GCF_055575795.1 Kitasatospora sp. NPDC034023 | reverse complement strand
AAGACCGCAGACTCCCGCCCACGACCAGGACGAGCACCCCGGACAACCGTCACGCCAGCCCCTCCGACCAGCATGTTCGAAGATGGCGAAGGCTCATTGTTCGGCAGGACGAAGTTCCAGCCGGCCGGGACGTGTTCGCCACCGAGCGGGCACCTGCTTCCCGTGGCGGCCTCGTGGGGCGCGAAGAACAGCCCGTTGCACTTCGCGCAGTAGCGCCAGTCGGGCTGTCCGGTCGTGTCGGTGGCACCCTGCGTTGTGTTGGGCAGGACGAAGTTCCAACCCTGCGGGTCGTGCTCGACGAGCACGGCCTCGGCCACCCGGGTGTCATCGGTCCAGGCGACCAGGTCGGAGTTGCGCGGGTTCACTGCCGGGCAGATGCCGGGGTTCGGGATGCCTCCCGGCTGCCAGAAGAGCCCATGGCAGGTGGCGCACAGGTGCCAGTCGGGCTGCCCGCTGCTGTCCGGGGCCCCCTGTTCACGGCTGGGCAGATAGAAGATCCACCCGTCCGGACGGTGCCGGTCCCCGGCAGGACACACACCTCCTCCGGGCTCCTCCTGCTGTGCATGGAACAGCCCGTGGCACTGCCCGCAGAAACGCCAGTCGGGCTGCCCGGTCGTGTCGGTGGCACCCTGCATGTTGTTCGGCAGCACGAAGTTCCAGCCCGCCGGGACGTGCTCGCCGCCGAACGGGCAGACAGAGCCCGAAGCGCTGTCCTTCGGGGCCCGGAACAGCCCGTTGCACCGTACGCAGAAGCGCCAGTCGGGCTGTCCCGTCGTATCGTTGGCACCCTGGGTCTTGTT
This sequence comes from Kitasatospora sp. NPDC034023, assembly GCF_055575795.1. Taxonomy (NCBI): domain Bacteria; kingdom Bacillati; phylum Actinomycetota; class Actinomycetes; order Kitasatosporales; family Streptomycetaceae; genus Kitasatospora; species Kitasatospora sp. NPDC034023. The sequence goes on along the minus strand of NZ_JBVIRY010000068.1, from coordinate 23,287 downwards.
CGGTAAGACGAAGTTCCAGCCGATCGGGTGGTGCCCGCCGTTGTCGGACGTGGCGACGTCACCGAAGTAGACGTACAGCCTGCCCTCGTGTTCGGTGGTGGGTCCCTCATCCACACCCACGACGTTCCAGCCGCCGGTGAGGTTCATCATGGGCCAGTCCTGAGGGTCCCGGTCGCCCGTCAGCTGGGCCAGCCGTTTGGTGTCCAGGAGGGTCATGTGGTCGGGCATGGCAACCCCTTGCCGTGATCTCCTCGCCACAGGGCCGTCCGGCGAACCACCAGGAGCACCGCCCGAACGCCCTGAATCCCCCGCTGGCGTTGGCCACCTCCCACGATCTTCGCGGGGACGGCCACCCGCCGGCCGGCAGTGCTCCCCCGGCCGCGCCTGTAGCCTCCAACACATCAACAATATTTCGACACAGGCACTCATACATCCCGAGCGCATCTTCGATCGCGGCCACGGAACGGGGCTCGAACCGAAAGGCGACAAGAGCGCGGTCGACCATCCACAGCCGCTTCCGGCAGTGGAGGCACGCCGGCGTCTTCGAGGCCCTGCTGGAGGTGCGATCGCGGAAGCCGTCAAGCGGGGTGAGGTGGACTTGTCCCTGGTCAGCGTGGACTCCACGACCGTCCGGGCCCACCACGACGCCACCGGAATGCACCTGGACCCGACCGTCATCCCCGAGAAGGTCGACCAGGCCGCCAACCGGAAGAAGGGCAGCAAGGGCGGCAGGCCCGTCGGCCACGACGCCGAGCTCTACAAGCCGAGCTCTACAAGAAGCGGAGCACCGTCGAGCGCCTGATCAACAAGCTGAAGGCCTGGCGAGGCATCGCCACCCGCTATGACAGGACTCCCGCTACCTCGCCGGCCTCCACCTTCGCGGCGCAATGATCTGGATCAAAGACCTCACCAGGACCACCGCCTGATCACGACCGAATACGGGCCCTCGTACTCCAGCCGTAGATCGCGATCTTGCCGGGTGCCTGCTCATGGCCCGTAGACGAGGTCCGTACCCCCGCTGGCCTCAATTAGCCAGGACAACGAACGGCTGCCGAAGGGCCAGCCAGTGGTCGCCAGCTGCACCCAAGCGCCGTCCGGCTCATCGGCTCTCGCGTCCCACCACCACCACCAGCTCCGGTCGTCGCCCATCCCTTCCTCGGTGGGGTCGAAGTAGTCGAGCCAACCCGAGAGCATCCACGGTCCCTGATCGACAGCCGCCTTCTGCTGCGGCGTCATGGCCCGCCACTGACGTAGCCAGGCCTCGGCGTCGAAGGGCTCGCCATGTTCTGGTTCGGGGTGCTCGGGCGCGCACTGCTGGATGACCAAGTCGGCATCAGCTGCGGCCATCGCTCAAATGCTGGCCACTCACCCATCTGCGCGACCACGCACGTCAGTACCGCGCGCGCATTGGCTATGACCTGGGCCGAATCCTCGGCAGTGAACCCGCTCTTCTGCCGGTCACCTTCTCGTAAGGGGTCACCGGTTGAGGCTCGTTCGCTCGGCATGCTGTTCACGTCACGTGGTGGTGCCTAGTAACGTTACCGGGTGCCGAGTTCCCACGAGCGCCCCTGCTCGGCGGGAGCCATCCAAGCGCTACGGCCGTGGCAGCCAGGCCGCAGCGGACCCAAACAACTTCGCTGGTCCGTTCTGAGGACTGACATCCGGACAGGAGAGCAGCACGTGAGCACGGCGCATGCCAGCCCGGGTGACTACAGCCAGGTACCGAATCCGGAGCAGGCCCTCAAGTACGCGATCCAGCATATTGCGGGTGACCGTGTCGAGATCGTCGAGGGAGTCATCACCCCCGTGTCACCGTCCTGGGCCCACGAGACTGCCGTCGACCTGATCCGTGAACAGATCGGGCCCCGCATGCGCGAGCTCGGCCTCCGTGCCGGCTCCGGGAACCTCGACCTGCCCGGCACGGAGAACTACTACGTTCCGGACCTCGCCGTCGTGCCCGCCGAGTTGGCGAAGACCGAAGGGGCGCTCCTGCCCGACCAGACCGTGCTCGTCGTCGAGGTGACCTCGCCGTCGAACGGTGACACCGACCGGACCGCGAAGCGCCGGCGGTACTCGCAGTTCGGCGCTCCCGTGTACCTCCTGGTCGACCGGCAGGAACGCACCTGCACCCTTTTCTCCCAGCCCGGCCAGCTCGGCTACACCCGGATCGAAGGGCCCCACCCCTTCGGCACCCCCCTGCAGCTACCGCCCCCGTTGAGCACCGAACTCGACACGACCAACTTCTGACACAGGAAGCGGCCATGCGGGTCACCTCCGCACACACGGGGATTGCTCCGCCATGTAGACGTCCAGACCCACCACGTACGGGTCGGCCCCGTTCTAACGGACCGCCCTTCGCCTGGTGACCGGCAAACCGGCCAGGCCCGGCGATCCGTGGCTGCTGGCCGGACTTCGCGGATAGACCGAAGCACCAGCGCGGCACCGCGGCTGGCTGTGCGAGCACGAAGCAGCCCGACCGACCGCAGCCGAGGACAGCCGGCACCAAGAAGCCGCCGCCCTCGCCCCATGGCCGAGAGCAGCGCGCACGCCACCGTGCCGCCCTCGCCGCTGCCCGCGCGAACCGGGCCAGTGCTCCTCGACGTACGGGGAGAGCACGAGGATCGGCAGTAGCCTGAGTTGGTCACCCGAGCCTGCGCTACCCGGCCGCGCCTGCCGCGACGACCTTCTCCGCGTCGGCGACGTGCCGGCTGACGCCCTGCGCGAACGTCGCCAGCTCCTGCGGGTGCGCCGCGATGTACTGCCGGTCGTAGGCGGCCTGGACGGCCACCGCGGTCCCCATGAAGTTGGTGGACCGCTTGCAGGCGTCATCGGCGGTCGCGGTGGCGAGCTCGGCCGCTGTGTGGCTGACGGACGCTCCGGCGCCCTGGGTCCGGTCGCGCCAGCGCGGGTCCATGTAGGCGTCCGCCGGGGTGGCGTAGGAGAAGCCGCGGTCCTTCATGCAGTTGCTCCACTGCCGGTCGGCGGCCACGACGCGAGGATCCGTCAAGGGCTCCTTCGGCCCGCCGGCGGGCAGGGCGGAGGGGGTGGAGTTCAGGAACACCGCTCCGCCGACGGCGGCCAGGCCCTCCTGGAGGCAGCCTCCCTTGGGGACGACCCGGCCCTGGAACTCCGTGACCGGGGTGCCGGTCGTGTCCCGCCCGGTGAGTACCTGCCGGGTGGCGGCGGAGGCCGGCTGCCCGGGGCCCGTGGCCACGACGGCGTCGTAGCCGGTGGTGGCGACGCGGTCGGGCGCGAAGTACCCGTAGAGCTGGGACCGGACGTCCCGGTCGGCGGGCTCGGCCCAAGCCGGGTCCGGACCGGGAGCCTCCGTGATGCCCAGCCGTCGCAGACAGCCGGCACTCGTCAGGTAGGCGGCCCGTTCCGCGGTCCGGGTCTGCGCCGCGGTGGGGAGGTAGACGTCGATCGGGCGCACCACCTGGCCGACACCGGTGATGGTGGGGATCTCGCCCAGTTGGGGGGGCGCCGGGCGGGTGCCGCCCGTGCCGCAGCCCGCGAGGGCCGCCAGCAGGGCGAGCGTCAGGGCCGAGGTGGTGGAGCGCTTCATTTCCGTCCTCCGGGAGCGGGCGCGGCGGAACGGCACCCGCCACGGGCGACCGCGGGTCGGTGGCGGGTGCCGGATTCACGGACCGGTGGGGCCGGGGATCACGTCCAGTTCGGGTTGTCGATCTCCAGCGCGTAGGTGATCACGCCGCCGAGGTAGCCGGTGGACTGACCGGGCTTCAGCTTGATGACGCCGCTGGAGTTGTAGAAGGCGGCCCAGTTCCACTGGGTCGACTCGTAGATGACGTGGTCGATCTGGCCGATCCCGAACAGGCTGCTGGTGTTCTTGTAGCCGATGGAGCCCGCGGCGCAGTAGTTTCCGTTGCCGCTGGTGGTCACCGTGAGCCCGTTGGTCGGGCAGCCCACTCCGCCGATGGCGTTCGCCGGTGCCGCCACGGCCACCCCGGCCAGGGCGAGGCCCGCGGTGGCGGTGAGGGTGAGGAGCTTCCTGCCGATCTGCATGGGGAATCCTTCGATCGAGGTATCGGGTACCGGGTGTCGAGGCGCCGGGGTGATCGCGGCCCATGAAGAGGATGGCTGTCGGGCGCAACGGCGGCGCGAGCTGTTCAGCCGCAGCCGAATAGCCGCGAAACCGCCCCGAAGTCGTACGGAACATGGCATGTCCGCCGCCGTCGGCTGCCGGCCCACCGGGGGGAGAGGGACGCTCGCATTGCGCTTCACCATGCACGACTTGGCCCGCGCCAGACTCACCGTCTCGGCCCTGGACCGGATCCTCGGCGACACGGCTGGGGCCGAACACCGGTGCGTCGGCGTCACGTTGGCGCGTGACCGCTGGTGGCGGGCGGGCGGGCGGGCGGTGCGCGGGCACGTGCCGCAGCAGGCCGCACCCTTCGTGGAACGCGTCAACGCCGGCACCGGAACCCTCCCGGCCCTCGGCGCCGTCGTCGAGGTGATTGTCACCTACCGCCACCGTCTGGTCCTGCGCACCGACGAGCACGTATGGCCTCCCTCGCCGCGCCCATCGGCAGCCAGCACTGGACCCCGGCCAACGATGCCTTCGACTGGCTCCGAGCCGCCGGCGGTGACCGGTGACCGGCGACCGGTGACCGACCAGCCTGAACAGCAGCCAGCCGCGAGCTGCAGGTCTTCCACCGCCGACGGCGGGCCCCGGACCGGGGCACCCAGCCCGCGCGGACGATCTTGACCGATGGTTTAGTACTCACCCGTGATAAGAACCGATCTCGGGAAGGGCGCAGGAGCAGTGTGCTGCGCCCTCCTGTCCGCGCTGCTGCTGTCCTCATGCTCCTCCGGCACCTCCACCGCGAACTCCCAAGCGACCCCTACACCCGCCACCACAACGGACCCAGCCACCACAACGACCACCACCACACCCGCGGTCAAGAGCAAGGCGATGAGCGGCGCACTGGCAGCCGCCGTGGCCCTCACCCCGGCCGAGTGGGGCACCGGCTTCAAGAGCAGCCCTGTCGGCGAGAACGCCAAACTCGTGGCCTACGGGCTCGACGCGTCGTGCCGGTACCAGTCCGTACCCCCGCCGCCCAGCCTGCGCGGCCAGATGACCAGAAACGTGGAACGCCCGCTCGAAGGCGATGCCACCACGACCGCGGTCGGCGGCAACACGACCGTGAGCGTCTTCACCACGCCCGCCGACGCCCGGAACTACCTTTCCACCAGCAGGACCGACGGCAAGCGTTGCCCGAAGAGCTTCGTTCTCAACGGCGGATCTGTCGCGACCGAGAACATCCACGAGGTCTCGCTCGAGGGTTTCTCTGCCCCCATCGACGAGCTCTACGCCGAGGAGGGGCAGACGACGGGGGGCAACTCGACCCACCCGGACCCCTACGTATATTTGGTCGCCACCAAGGGCACGGTGGTGCTCAGCGTCTTCGTCCAGAGCGAAAACGACGCGGAGACGATTGCCCAGAATGAAGCGCGCGCGGAGCAACTGCTCACCGTCCTGAACGCCAAGCTCATGAGGTATTAGGCGCTCTCTCCGATCACCAGATCGTCGCTCTGGTCGTGCCGTCGCCCGAGGCCACGCCGTCCCGCTGCGCACCGCCCGCTGGCCGAGGGCCCTCACCGGTGCCGCGTGACAGCGGCCGCAACGCCGCAGCCCGGGTGTTCAATGGGCCGGTCAGCGTCATGGCGAGGCAGGGAGACGGGGATGGGACGCAAGAAGGTGGGCAAGCCGCGCGGGTCCAGGGGAACGGTCGAGTACACCCTGCAGCAGTTGCAGCCGCCGGGCTACGACCAGTGGATGGCCCTGGCCCCCGACGCCTACGACAGGGCCATGCTGGACATGCGGCTCAGCCCGGAGACCGTCGCCATGACCCGGCGCCTGACCCGCCTGGCCCCGCTGTACGGGACGAAGATCCCGGTGCAGGCTTTGTGGCTGGACCTCGCCGTCGACCAGGGGGTGCTCCAGCTGCGCCGACCCGATGGCAGCGTCGGTCACCTGCCGGTCGCCGAGCTGGCCGGGATGATCGGTGGCCAGCGCGCGGCTGCGGACGTGCGCAGCGTTGTCCACGAGCTCCATGCCGCTGGCGGTGTCCTGGTCGAGCCCAGCGATCAGGAGGAGGTCGTGCTGAGGGTGGTCGTCGGCAAGCCGGCCAAGCCTGGCGACCCGTGGCTGTTCGGTGGGGACCTTGCCAGCGCGCTGGTGCCGAAGGTCTGCATCCCGGTGGCGCCGGGGAGCCTGCTGCCGGATGAGTTCGCCGCGCTCGCCTATCTGCGCGCTCACCTCGCCGAGGGCACCACCGGCACCGCGCACGAGTACGCCGGGTTCGAGGGCGTCGGTACCGCAGAGCGCGCCCAGGAGCTGTTCGACGCGGTTGCCCATCTCGTCGATGCCCGGGGCTGCCCGGCCTGCCCGACCGCGCACCTGTGCACCCGTGACCCGCAGGCTGAGCTGACGGCTTGACAGCGGCGGGCGGGGGCCCGGGACGACCCGGTCGGGGCGCGTCCTGGCCGACGGCAGCTGGTGGCCGCCCGCCGGGTAGGTAAGAAATTCTGACCTCCTGGCATGTTCGCGACCGAAAGATTGCAGGTCGCAGGCCTGTTCGCGGGCCTCGGGCGGGTCTAGCATTCCGGATCACGGCAGCCCCACCACCCCCTTGCCGGGCTGCTGAGCAGTCGGCCACGCCCCCGCGGTGGCCGGTGCCTTCCATGGCCGGGACCCCGGGGCGCCCCCGTCCCCGCGGTCCCAGCCGCCCGCTCGCGAGGCGATCCCGTCCGTGGTCGACGCGCCTTGACGGGGAACGGGCCTGGGCAGCGAGGCGGTGGCCCGTCAGAGGGGGATGATGCGGGTGAGGCGTACGACGTGGTTGTTCGGGTCGATGACGTATTCGCCGAGAAGGCCGAGCAAGAGGAGGCCGCCGCCCGCACCGCAGCCGCCACCAGCGGCCAGGCCCTCGCCCGCGCCTACAAAGCGCTCCGCGCCGGCGCCGTCCCGCTGCGCCCGACCCGCCAACCGATGACCCTCACCGGCGCCGCTTGACCAGGACCGCTCCACCACCCGCCCACCGCCCGCTACCGTCGATTCTGCGGCCCGCCGTTCCGGTGGCCGTCACCACCGAGGACCAGGTGACCACCCAGCCCGACCACTGGGACTCGGCCAGGTCGACCATCCTTCACGAGCTGCGCTTCGCGGTCAGCAGGTACGGCTTGCCTGGCGACTGCGGCCTGTTCGAGCGGGACCTTGCCGCCGCCATCGCCTCCCCGATCGGAGACCGGGCTGCCGTTGCCGAGGTGATTGCCACCTACTGCCACCGCTTTGGTCCTGCGCACCGACGAGCAGGCCATGGCCTCCCTGGCCGCGCCGATCGGCAGCCAGAGTGGCGCCGGGTCGGCGAGGGGTTCGTCCGGGCGTGCGTCGTCGGCCGGTGATCGGCTGGCCCGAGCGTGGCCCCGCGGGGTCTGCCCTTCACTGGTTCGTGAGGGCCGTCCGGCGGGCCCGGGGCGGGTAGTCTCGGCTGGGTAGGAGAGGAGTGTTGCCTGAGTCAGCCCGTGCACGACGGGCTCGAGCTGATCCCCCGGCCCGAGCAGAGTCCGGCCGCGCTCAAGGCCGCCTTGGCCGTCGTGGCCGCGGACCGCCTCCCGGAGATGATCGACGGGCAGACGAGGGCCATGGCCGGGGCCATCACCACCGGTAGCGTCCAGCCGATCCGCTCGTTCGTCGCGCACTGGGCCGCCATGGTCGAGATCGAGCGGCACCCGGCCACCGCCCAGGCCTACCACCGGGCGAACTACCTCGCGAACCGCGCCGCGACCGTCGCCGAGTGCCGCGAGCACGCCACCACCGTCGCCGAGCTCTACCGCGCCGCCTACGCGGCGGTGAACGCGTGACCTGAGCTGGGAGTACCTGTCCAGCGAGCAGCACGTCACCGCCGGAGCCCCGGCCCGAGTTCCTCACCGCCGTCGAAGAGCGGGCCGCCGAGCTTGTCCGGGCCGCCGAGGCGCTCTACTTGGATGGCACTACCAGGGCAGCGGTGAGCCCATGCGCTACCTCGACGTCGCCGGCGGCCTGCTCGCCTACTACGTCGTCTCGCGCCTGGAACTCGTGGTCGTCTGCCAGGTCGCACCGCCGCCGACGCCGTGACCCCCGGGCACCGTCAGGCCGGGCCGAGCCCACGCACTCGCCGCTTTGACCATCCAGCTCACAGGTGGGGTCGTTCCTCCTGTCGAGCACGAGTTGAGGCAGCCTCGGCACAGTCGATGGTGTACCCCGGATCGTTGTTACCTGGTCCAGGGCATCGCCGTCGACCCGGTGGGCCGGTACCAGGTGATGCCCCACTCCGCGCCCCAGTCCTTGCCGGTCCAGTCGTAGGCGGGTGTCCAGAGTGGTCGGACCGGTTGAGGTCCCCACTCTTGCGGGTCCGGGCGCACCAGCAACTCATCCGCGTGGGCGTAGCCGCCGGTGAGTGCGGTCGCCACGAACTCCGCGAAGCCGCCGTCGAAACGGGCGAGCGCGCCGTCGTTGAAGTCGCAGAAGACGGCCACCGGCCACTGCTCTGGGTCCGGGCCGGTGGTCAGCCAGCAGCAGTGGTTGTGGTTGCTGTTCATGCCCCAGGGCAGTAGCCCGCCCGGGTCTGGAAAGACAGGGATGTGCTCCTGGTCCCAGAACTCATCCTCACCCTCGACCTGCTGCCGGAACTCGGTATCGGTCTCGAAGCGCCACCCCGCCAGGCCGCCCGGAGAGCCGGCTGCGTGGGAGGGCCTCGTCGGTGATCGCACGCCCCACTCGCCGTTCAGGTTCACCGCACCGTACAAGTCGACGAACGCCCGGTAGTCCGATGGCAGCTGGACCCCGAGCTCGGCCGGTGCCAACTCCCAGGGCACCCGCGCCGGGGTGTACACGGCCTCGCCCATGATTGCCCGGAGCCGGTCCCACGCCTCGGTCATCGCCCAGCCCTCTCCGGCCGTCAGCCTGTCAGAGGCTGCACTTTAGGCCACGGCTCTGGCAGGCCATTGACCTGACCGGAAGAACACGGGCGCCGGTGACTGCCCCGGGACTCCGGCCGCGCTGCGCCGGGGCGACCGGAGCCGAGACGCGCACCGTGGGCGATTCCCCGCACCGCCGGCTGAGCGACTTTCCGGGTGCCGGTGGCGCCGTGCGTCGCCAAGGCTGCCGGGATCCGGATGCAGTCCAGTGTCAGGTGTGGGTGTGGGGGACGGGTTCGCCGGTGAGGGTGTCGGTGAGGGCCCGGGTTCCGAGGGGCTGGTGCAGGACGACGGTGAGTTCGGCGATGCCGCCGTCCTCGCATCCGATGTCCGGGCCGGAGGCATCGCGGCGCCTGAGCAGCAGTCTGACCTGGTCGGCGGTCTCCAGTGCCACGAGGTCGGGCTTGTAGTCGCAGCCGCTCCAGGAGACTTCCATGGAGAGCGTGCGGTCGTCCGCCGCCACGGTGGTGTTCCTCGTGGAGGGGTCGGCGAGCTCGATGCGGCGCAGGACCGAGGCGTCACTCCGCTTGAACGGGAGCGGGTATGCAGGATCGTGCTCCCTCATGTCGCACGCCCAGGTCGTGACCGCGATCAGTCCCGCCGCGGCTAACCAGCGCCCCTTGCGCATCACCAGTTCCCCTCCCCCTTTCCCGCCGTGTCTTGGATCAGGGTAGGCCTGCCGGGCAGCGGCGCTCCGGGCAGGGGTAGTGGGTGGCGTCGACGGCGGCGCCGACGAGCTGGAGGATCGGGTGGCCCCACGTGGTGGCGGCGATCAGCACACCGAACACGACGGCGGTGAAGACGGGAGTCCTTTGAATACCCGCCTCGCTCTTCCCCCGTGGGGCTGGGGCGGATCTACGTGCAGGGTCCCTAGTCTGACGACCCCCTGGGACTTTGGCCCATCGCCAGGGCCGAGGTGTGCGTCGAGTGCGATGCTCCGGAACTGTGGAGGCCGTCCCGGGAGGTGGTCGAAGGGCCGAACTGGCGCGGCGACTGTCGGCCCGGGGCCGGGTTCACCGCTGCCGGCCTGGGGCTCGCTGTCGGTGGGCGGTGCAGAATTCCGATCATGAAGCGGATGCTCACCCTGCCGATGGCCATGCCCTCATCGCTGGCCATCACCCACGGCCTCGACCCGGCGGCCGGCGGGTGGGCCCCGCAGCACGCCGCGGCCACGCCGGACGGCGACACCTATGTGGTCTCCACCGTATGGCGCCCCTGGCGCGGCACGGGCGATCCGGCCGACCCCCTCCACATGCAGCTCAACCTCCGCTTCATCACCCGCTACACCCCGGACGGAACGCCCGTCGCCACCGCCGTGTTCGGAGGCCCCCGGCCGGACGGCACCCCGTCATCGATCATTCCGGACGGCAGCGGTGACACCCTGGCCGTCCTCCCCGACGGGACGGTCGCGCTCGCTCTGCGACCGGGCAGCACCCACCTGTTCTCGGCCGACCTGAGCCAGGTCCTGGCCACGTTCCCGATGCCCTGGGGCCACGAGGAGGAGAAGGAGAGGATGGGCGATCCCTTCGCCGCGTCGATCGCCGTCACACCCTCCGGTCGGCTGCTCTGCACGACCTCGGAGTACGGCCTCAAGTGGGCCGGCGCGACCACCAACATCGTCGCCGTCTCCGATCCCGGCGCCGCGCTCGCGCCCGGCTCCAAGCCCACCCTGCGGGCCATCGCGAGCCTTCACGCGAACACCGACCGCCAGACCGACGCTGATCAGCACCCCCACGTCGTCTTCGGCGGAGTCCCGGTGTGCCGGGACAACCGCCCCTCGCCCACTCTGACCGACGTCCTGACGGACTTCACCGGCAGCTCCGGCACCTTCTACGGCTACGCGGACTGCAAAGTGACCCGGCCCTCCGCCCTCGGCGACGACCTCTTCGTGGTCCCGGTTTTCGGCCGCACTTTCCGGTCGGGAAGCCGTGGCCAGGAGTTCAGCTTTGCGATCCTCGACGACCAGGGCACGCTGCGCGGCCGCCTGGAGGGCCTGCACCGCTACGACGACAGCCCCTTCACCGGCCTCGATTACACAGTCGTCGCCGACCCGCACCGCGGGCGGGCCTTCCACCTCAACCGCTACGGGTTGTTCGCCTGGAGCGCCGACGGCCAGCTGCGCTCCCGGATCTCCACCGCTGCCAAGCCCTTCACGGCCCTGAAGCAATTCGAGCTGCTGGAGTGCACCCCGGCCGGCGAGATCCTCCTCCTCCACCGCAAGCAACGCCTGCTGCTCCGCGTCCCCGTGCCGCAGGACTTCGACACCCTGCCCGCCGCCGTCGAGGCCGCTCTCAAGGCCTTCGGGACCGGGCGCCTCGCGCTGAAGAAGCAGCACGCGCCGGTCAACTGGTGCTGGCTGGACACCGCCGGGCAGGTAGTCCACCTCTGAGGGCGCGAGCCCGCCCGTCCGCGCGTGCTTCCAGGAAGGCAGGCGCGGTGCTGGCTGCCTTCCCTGCTGACGAACCGACATGACCGACGGGCCCCTTCGGTGACCATGACCGTTGCCTGCACCTTGAGCCCCGGCCCGACGCGCAGGCGTTCGCCGACCGGCTGAGCGAGCGGGTGAACCGACGCGTCGACGGGCTCGGAGAGTCCGCCAGCATGATCGACTTCGCGTTCAGCACCGCCCTCCTCGCGCTCCAGGCCCACTGCGTGGCCGACCCGGAAGGGGCCCGGCTGGGGACGTGGAAGGCCACGGTCACGGCCATGAAGCTCGGCTCGGCGCTGTTCGCCGTGACCGGCGCGCGCGCGGGTCGTCTACGCTGGGCGCCGGATGCATCACGCGACTGGCGTGCCGGAGGGGGCTGAGGGAATGCCAGGGACAACAGGGCCCAAGGGGTTCGGGGTTAACCCGCAGGATCTGCGCGACGCGGACACTGCCGCGCGGGCGGTGGCGGCGGGCATGCGGCAGGACCTGACGCAGGACTTCGGGCAGATGCCGGACCTAGGCATGCCGAACTGGCTCTTCGCGAGCCCGGCCAAGGCGGCCGTCCAGGACCTGAGCAGCCACGTCGAGCGCGTCACCACCAACATGCTGGAACACGCCGCTGGCATTCTGAGCACCATCGCGAGCTCCTACGAGACCACGGACGCGAACGCGGCCGCCTCGCTCGGCACGCCGGCTCCGGGGGGCCAGGGCTGATGGCCTACTACTGGGGGATGCTCAAAACGGCCGATCTCGGCGGCCTGAGGGCGATGACGAACGCCGTGTCCACCTTCGAGGGCCACTTCAAGACGCGGATCACGCAGTGGCAGACGGTTCAGCGGAACCTGGCCTCGTCCAGCTGGCACGGGCACGCCTCAGACGCGACCGACGGCGCCCTTCAGGAGCGTGCCAACCAGCTGTTCCTGGTTGACCGGGTGATCGAGGACCTGCGCGTGGTCCTGACGGACGCCCTCGACACCCTCCTGCTCTTGCAGGCCCGGCAGAAGACGCTCGTCGACGGCGCGGCCGCCGACGGTCTGCGGATCGTCGACGGTGACGAGAACGTCGCACCCGCGGTGGAGATCCTGCCGCCCGGCAAGGGTGATGAGGCCGCGCGGCACGACCCCGAATGGGTCAAAGCCATGGAAGCCGCCCGCGACAAGCTCGCGAAGGAGGTCGGCGACCTGTCCGGCGAGGTGAAAACCATGGACGACACCGTCACCGCAGCGCTCGGCAGGCTCGACACCACCTACCAGAGCACCGGGGACTTCACCCCGGAACGGGTCGCCGACGTCCAGAAGGACATCGACTTCCTCGACAAGGAGACGAACTTCAAATTCGGGGCGCCCCCCGGGAGTTCCTCTGGGAACCGACAGTGGTGGGACTCGCTGCCCGAATCAACGCGCCAGCAACTCCTGCACGACCACCCCGGCCAGATCGGGGCCCTGGACGGCCTGCCCTCCCAGACACGGGACCAGGCCAACCGGGCATGGCTGCCCCAGCTCCGTGAGCAGATCGCACAGGATGCCGCCTCCGCGACCCAGTCGGAGGTGCAGAAGGCGGCGCAGGCAAACCTGGCCGGCCTCGACGCACTCCAGAAGCAGATCGACACCCCCACCGTTCCGCCACAGCTCCTGCTCGACGTCGAGAATGCACGGACACAGAACACCGCGCCACGTGCCGTCATCGCCTACGGCAACCCGGACACCGCCACCAACATCGCCGCCTACGTCCCGCCGAACCCCTCACCGGCAACCCTCGCCACCGACGCCGCCACCGCACGCCGCCTGGCTGCCGACGCGGGCAAGGCCGACCCCTCCAAGCAGTCAGCGGCCATCGTCTTCACGAACATCGGTGACCCCGCAGACCCGTCGGCGGCCCGCTACGCCCTCGGAGGTCCACTGCGCGATGGCCAGACCGCGGGCACGTACAAGGGCCTGCTGGACGCGCACCAGGGCGGAAACCCCATCCTGACCGAGATCGCTGCCCGCCCGGAACAGGAAGGCCACGACGGCGGGTTCCTCATCGCCCGAACCCCCCTCAGCAACACCGCAGCCCATGGGTGGAGCTTCCAGCCGGGCGACATCGTGGCCAGCACCGCAGGCGCCCCCGACAGCCTGGCCTCCCACCACACCCTCGTCGACGCGATCGTCGGTCGCAGGTAACAGGACGAATGCAGGTTGAAGGGCAGGCGGGCGCGGCCGCCGGCCGGCGCCTGGCCGACGGCCCGCCACGCTGCATCCTGGGGTCTTCGCGTCCACGCCGATCAGCCCGCGGCGCGCGAGCTGCCCGGCCGGACGGCCAGGGGGTGTAGGGCTTCGGCCTAGCCGAGTGGCACGCGGGCGGCGGTCTCCCACTCGTACATCTGCCGGTCTCGGCCGAGGACGATAAGTTCGGCGGAGGTGATGCGGGCGGTGGCAAGGTAGGTGGTGACATCGGCGAGGGCATCGGCGGCGAGCCCGGCGGGGCTGTCGGCGCTGGAGTAGGCGACGGAGACGTGGGGCCGGAAGCCGTCCGGCGGCTCGGGGACCCCGGGCCACACGTCCGCGATGGCGGCGCGGATGGCGGCGCGGACGGCGTGGACGGGCTCGGCCGGGGTGACGGTGAGGAGCAGGGCCTCGGCGCTGACGATCGCGGGCCCCAACACCAGCTCGAAGGCCGGGACTTGCGCGAGGTGATGGGTGGCGGCGTCGGCGATCGCGCGCGCGTCGGCCTCGCTCACCTCGGTGGTGGAGCCGAGTCCCTGCATGGTGAGGTGAAGCCAGCGGTCCGGGACGAGGTCGAGGCCGGGGACGCCGGCCAGGGCGAGGCGGTAGTCGGCGGCGAGGCGGTGGACGTCGTCGGCGCCGTCGAAGGTCAGGTGCCAGGTGCACCAGCGGGTGCCCTGGTGCCACCCGGGGCGCCACCACCAGTGGTCGGCCATGTGCGCGGGAGTCTCATGCATCATGGTCACCGATCCAAGCACCGGTCGGGGCGGCGAGGGAGAGGGCGATTCTGGCCTCGCGGACGGCGGTCTGGCAGTGCTGCAGCTGGGTGACGGTGCCGGGCGCCTGGCGTCGGATACCCGCAGCGTGAGCACCACCTCGCTACTCCGGCGCGGTGGCGTTCGGCGAGCGGGGCGAGGCCAGGGACCGCTTCGGCGGCGGTCAGGTAGACCTCGGCGAGGGAGTCGATGGCGATCCGGTGGGCGGCGAGGTTGTGAACGCTGTTTGACGCTGACCACTGACCACCTTTAGGCGAGGCTGCCTGAGATCCAGCGCCGTGTATCACGTCTCAGCCCCGACCGCAGAGACGGTCGGGGGCTGGCGCAGCAGGTCGCGCGGGCAAGCTCAGAGGTTGGCGTGCTGCAGAAGCCTCCGGACGATGCTGCTGATGATCAGCATCCGGAAGCGTGCCTCGTCCGCACTGGACCGCCCGGGGTGCGCTCCCTCCGGGTGTGAGATGTCCCAAGCCCCCTGCAGGCCAGGGCCTGGAGGCGTGGCTGCGCGACCTGAGGGCCGCCGCCGAGCGCTGCCGCTCGGCGGCGGCCCTGACCCGTGCACCCGCACCGCCGGTCCCGCCGCGCGCGAGTGCGCAGGCCAGGAGCGGGGCCGGTGGCGCGCGGCGGGACCGGCGACCACGAGAACGGTGCGGTCAGTCGCTCACCGCACGAAGACGTACCGAGCCCGCGGTACAGAGAGGGCGAAACTCCATCATGGATCTCGGCGCGCGCTGGAAGCTGCACGGGGACGGGCGCACACCCGCGCCGGGGGCGGTCGCCCGCCCCCGACGAACGGCTCTCCTGGCCCGCACGGCAGGGCTGGGTGCCCAGCACGTGGTGGCCATGTTCGGCGCGATCTTCGTCGCTCCCGCATGACGAGAGCGATGCATGCGGGAGCGCGAAGTCACCTGGAAGTCAGATGAGTTGAGACCTCACTGGCCGCCAGTGACGATCAAGTCCCCCTCGGCAGAGACCCGTTGCAGGTCAGGCGCCGGCGGCGATCTGTCCGTAGTCGGTCCAGCTGCCGTGGCCGTCGCCGCCGTCATTGCGGAAGGCGTTGACGACACCACCGGCGCCCGTGACCAGGTAGTCGGCCCGACCATCACCGGTGATGTCGGCGAGGACCACGGCATTCTGGTCACTGGTCAGACCGATGGCGATCTGCCCGTAGTTGATCCAACCGCCGTGGCCGTCCCCGCCGTTGTTGAGGTAGGTGACGACGGAACCGTTGGGGTTGATGGCGCTGTAATCAGCGCGGCCGTCGCCGTCGATGTCGGCGAGGCGGACACGGCTGATGTCGCCGGTCAGGCCCGTGGCGATCTGACCGTAGTCGCTCCAGCCGCCACCGGTGTCACCACCACGGTTGAGGAAGGTGTGGACAGCGCCGTTGTAGTCGATCATGTTGTAGTCGGCGCGGCCGTCACCGTCGATGTCGGCGAAGCGCACGCGGCTCGCGTCGGTGGTCACACCCGTGGCGACCTGACCGATGTCCTGCCAACCGCCGTGCCCGTCACCGCCCTTGTTGAGGAACACCCGCACCGAACCATCCGGATTGACGAGGATGTAATCGGCGCGGCCATCACCGTCGAAGTCCGCGAAATGCACCCGGCTCGCGTCGGTGGTCAGACCCGTGGCGACCTGGCCGAAGTCCTGCCAACCGCCGTGCCCGTCAGTGCCCTGGTTCAGGTACACGTGCACCGGACCGTCCGGGTTGACGATCACGTAGTCCGCACGGCCGTCACCATCGAAGTCAGCCCACCGCACCCGACCCGTCCCCGCCTCCGTACCCGCCCGCGGTGCGGGCGGGCGCTGTGCGAGTCCGTCGCCGACGGCCTGGTCCAGCCCGTTGGAGAAGACGTCGCCCATCCGCACGTACCCGGTGTCGCTCGGGTGTAGGCGGTCGGCCATCTCGCCGCCCGACAGTGCCGGCGGCTCCAGGTATCGGAACTTCTTGCCGGCCAGCTTTCCGAACTGCAGCGCCTTGATGTCGGTGTTGAAGGTCCGCACGCCGTCCTGGAGACCCGATGTGGTGGGGATCAGCCCCTGCGCGAGGACCGTGACGCCCGGCCGGTCGGCGAGGATGCGCTCCGCGAGGTCCGTGAAGGCGTTCGCGGCGCGGGTGGCGGCCTGCTGCTTGTCGGGATCGGGGTCGCGGTCGAGGTCGTTGATGCCGATGTGGAGCAGGACGACGTCGGGCGTGGCCGCGGACAGCCAGCCGTCGATGCCGGCGCGGATGTCGCTGATCCGGTATCCGCTGTGGCCCTCGTTGTCCGGATCGGGGACGTTGCCCCAGTGGCCCGAGCCGACGAAGTCGACCTTGTAGCGGGACTGGGCTGCGATGTCGTTCCACAGTTGGAGGCGGTAGCCCGCAGCGGTGGAACTACCCACGCCGGCCGTGATGGAGTCGCCCAGCGGCATCACCCGGAGCACCGGGGACGGCGGCGCCGCGGCCTGCGAGGCCGGGGCGGTGGCGAGGTGGCCGGCAAGGACGGCGGCGGTGGCGAGGCCGCCGAGTATGACACGTTTCAAAGGAAGGTACCCCCGTAGTTGTGGTGAACGGTGAATAGCTGCCGGCTCAGGCGCCGGCGGCGATCTGTCCGTAGTCGGTCCAGCTGCCGTGGCCGTCGCCGCCGTCATTGCGGAAGGCGTTGACGACACCACCGGCGCCCGTGACCAGGTAGTCGGCCCGACCATCACCGGTGATGTCGGCGAGGACCACGGCATTCTGGTCACTGGTCAGACCGATGGCGATCTGCCCGTAGTTGATCCAACCGCCGTGGCCGTCCCCGCCGTTGTTGAGGTAGGTGACGACGGAACCGTTGGGGTTGATGGCGCTGTAATCAGCGCGGCCGTCGCCGTCGATGTCGGCGAGGCGGACACGGCTGATGTCGCCGGTCAGGCCCGTGGCGATCTGACCGTAGTCGCTCCAGCCGCCACCGGTGTCACCACCACGGTTGAGGAAGGTGTGGACAGCGCCGTTGTAGTCGATCATGTTGTAGTCGGCGCGGCCGTCACCGTCGATGTCGGCGAAGCGCACGCGGCTCGCGTCGGTGGTCACACCCGTGGCGACCTGACCGATGTCCTGCCAACCGCCGTGCCCGTCACCGCCCTTGTTGAGGAACACCCGCACCGAACCATCCGGATTGACGAGGATGTAATCGGCGCGGCCATCACCGTCGAAGTCCGCGAAATGCACCCGGCTCGCGTCGGTGGTCAGACCCGTGGCGACCTGGCCGAAGTCCTGCCAACCGCCGTGCCCGTCAGTGCCCTGGTTCAGGTACACGTGCACCGGACCGTCCGGGTTGACGATCACGTAGTCCGCACGGCCGTCACCATCGAAGTCAGCCCACCGCACCCGACCCGTCCCCGCCTCCGTGCCAGCCCGGGACGATCGGGTACCGCCCACGAGTTCTGCGTGCGCAATGCCGCTCTCGGGCGGCATGAACATGCCACCGGGGACGCCGGCACTGCTCGCCTGATACCTGACTCCTGCGATCTCCGGAAGGTAGACGCGCGGGGTCTCGCAGTAGCTGGCCAGGGCGCAGCTGCCGCCCTTGCCGTCAAATCCGTTCTTTCCGCTGTCGCCTGACAGTGAGATACTCGGGACGAGCGCGGTCCTCGCCAGGACGCACCTGATGGCGCCGTACGCGTAGATCTGCCCACCGCTACGACCTATCACCACACTGTTGTGGCAGTCGCTGTTGTTGATCATGTCCTTGAACGGCATGCCGTAGGCGCTGGTATCCGCAGCCGCCACGGCGCTGGAGGCGAAGATTGCCGCCACCGCTCCGGCCGCCACGAAAGCGGCCTTCCAGCTTTTCCTCATTGCGTCTCCCCGTAGTGAATGAGAAATGTGTCCGGAGCGTTCGACCGCTGGTCGTTCCATAGAAATCGGCCGAACGCATGCCATTCCGCCGGCAAAGAATCCAGCGAACCGGCGCCGCGACACGTCACGTCCGTCCGCCCGCCCGCTGATCGGCAGGTAGAGCGAGAGAAGGAGCAACTACTCCGCCGGGATGCCCCAGCGTGCACGGATTGGCAGAATCGGCTTCCCCCGTGTCGCGACGCCGAGAGCATCCCACCCAACATGTAGATACGGTAAGCGGTTTGAGTGAGATTTGAGGTTCTCTCGCAGAGAAGTCGCGATGCGATACGCAGCCCAAAGTGTTGCGTCCGGACCCCGAAGGTTGCACGTTCGTTACTCCATCGCTGCCTAGGGCCGGCTCGCGCCACTCGGCTGCGAAAGCCGAACGTAGGAGGTCGAGCGTGGCCTCATCGGGACGGTGATCACGTGTGGTTGTCACGGAAGCATGCGCGGCCGGGGAGACCGAGAACCGGGTGACGCATCCGGAGCCCTACCGGACCTTCGTCGCGGCGATCAACAACGGCAGCAGCCTTGGTCCCCCGGAGGATGGCGGTCTTCAGCCGCTGGGGTGGCTGCCGGACGTTTGGCCGGGCACGGGTCCGCGGCGCCCAGGAGAGCCGTTCCCGCTAGCCTCCGCCTTTCAGTTGGGTCCTGCTGAGCTGGGTTGATGGCGTCGGTGAGGGGTCGTGGGCGTTTGCGGCTGTGCGGGCATGCCGAGGGCCCGACGCGGCGGCCGCGTGTCTCCAAGGTCCTCGGATCGTGGGTGGGCAGCGCCGGGGTGCCGGTTCAGGTGACGGGCCGAGGACGGGCCTGCAGTCGGGCGAAGGCTGTCGCGAGGTCGTGGCGCCAGGGCCGGATGGCGGCGATCCGCAGGTGCAGGCGGCGGGCGCCGCGGGTGATGCGGGCGCCGGCGTGGAGAAGCCGGTAGCGGAGCTTCTTCGGTTCGGCGGTGGACAACTCGCCGTCCAGCGGGATGGTTTGGGTCCAGGCGAGCAGGTCGATGGCGGCCAGGGACAGCTCCAGCCAAGCGGCGTTGATCTGGGAAGCGATCGGGGCGGGCATCCGGCGTACACGACCCGCTGGGTACGGGCAGGTCCTCGACGCGGCGAATCGCCCCGACCGGTATCGGGCCGGGACCTCCTGCCCCGACGATCAGCACGGCCGCGGAGGGGGCCGTCTGGCCCTCACCCCCGAACGGCTCGGCAACCCGGTAAGCCGACGATCGCCGGGCTCGAGCCGAGGCCGAGGACGGCCACCCCACCACGGCGGCGGAAGTACTGGCCCCCGTCCGCCCCTGGCCAACCCCGTCTCGCCGAAGGCCCGGCCGCCGACCGCATTCCCGGCGAACCCCCGACCACACGGCCAGTCAGTTACCCGTGCTGTACTACGTGACCGTCCTTCGTGCACACCGTGCATCACCTCCGGAGTCCCCACTCGATGAGCGTCACCTGCCCGACATGCCGCGCGGCGGACGAAACCGTCGCCGTACACAAAGCCCTGCTGGACTCCGACCGGCCCCTCAGCCCGCCGACGCGGGAGTTGCTGTCGATGCCGCCCGAACCCGGTGGCTCGACCGGGGCCGCGATCACCCTCTTCGTGTTGGCGGGCCTCTTCGGCCTGCTGGGACTGCGCACGCTGTTCTCCGACGACGGCGGCGGCTCCGACGCCGCCTACCGGATCGGCTACCAGTACGGCCCGTTCCTCACCACCGCGATCCTGCTGGGGATCGGGCTCGCCCTCCAAGCCGACCACCGAAGCCGTCGCGGTGACACGGCTGGCCAGTGGCCGCACACCTACGAACAGTGGCTGCAACTGCAGGGGGTTTGGCGGGAGACCTGGCTGTGCCGACGCTGCAGCGTCGCCTTCCTCCCCACCGCCTCGCCCGCGGTACCCGTAGGACAGTTCCCGCAGTGGGTGGCGACCATCGCTCGCAGGGACGATCGCCCCGGAACCCCGACCACCCCGAACTGACCACCGATCGCTCCGACCCGGCACGGACGGCATACACACGGGGCCCGTGCCGCGAAGTAAGTGTCGGCGACGGTTGTAATGAGGACCACGGTCAGCGGAGCCCGCCGACTCCCGCACGCTCCCTGAACCTTGTCGCAGACAGCCCCGGTGACGAGACATCGCCCGTGGTTCGGCCGAGGCCAACCCGGCACGGTGTCTCATGGCGAGCATGACCTCGAGCTGCGGTGTCGCTGCTGGTGTTGCGGGTCAGGCAGGCGAGCATGGAGATGACGGCGCACCAGGCAAGGTGGATCTCGGCGGGGAGCCGGGAACCGCTCGAACCAGTGGCAGTTCCGGCGGGCGCGCATGCGGGCTCTACGAGAGGGCCCGTTGTCGCCACTGACGCGTGGCACGATGGCTCAAGCTCTTTGACAAGACAGATCACGCACCGACGGGCGTGCCCACTCAGCGGAACAGCAAGAAGTAAAGGGCCAGCAAAGCCGCCCCATCGCCCCAGGTCAGGAAGTGTCCTCCCCGCACCTGCGGGGGTCAGCCCCCGGACGGCGCGCTGCGCCGCCACGCCCGGGCGTCCTCCCCTCACCCGCGGGGGTCAGTCGCGTCAGGAGGTGCTTCCCCCTCCTCCTCCGGACCAGGCAGATCTTGACCCACAGCGACGCGAGACCGGCGACCGCAACCGCCGAGCCCGGCGTCTCCACGGGCTCACGCAGGAGGGGTGGCCGAACGCTCTGGTCTCTCGCGCAAGACTGTTGGCGCCCTAGATATAAAACTGCCGGACGTTGGTGACACATGGATCTCCGGCTACGACGGACTCCTGCCATGCCCCCTTCACCGCAACAGCAGCAGGACCGCCAGGCCCAGCGACGCCTGGCGGTCCTGCGACACCGCAGAGGAGGTCACCGGGAACGTCTCGCTGACCTGCCGGGAGTCGTGCCCTATGCGCTCGGCGGGTTCAGCGGCGGCGGGTTGGACGGCCTCAGCGCCGGGGCTGAGGTCCGCCGATTCCCGGGGTTTCCGCTCGGCTGCCGCTGACCGTCGTCGCTCATGCTCTCCTCCGTCTCCTCTGCCGCCGACTCCTCGTCCAGCAGCAGTCCTGTCGGCGCGAGCCGGGGCTGGCCGGGGTGGCGAGTCTCCCGCCCCCGCGCGGCCCACGAGTCCCGCGGCGTTCGGTCTCGCGCAGGCCGGTCCTTCTTCTCCACCGCGTCCTCCTCGTCGTGCTGTGAGCTCACCATCGTGGCGCCGGCCGAGCACCTGCGTTGGCCGTTCAGTCGGGCTCGTCACCCTCACGGGGCGTTGGGTCAGGACATCCAACGTGGTCGGTGATCCAGTCCGTGAGAGACGTGCGGATTTCGTCGAAACGCCCCCGCCCGTATTCGCCGCAGGCGCGGCAGTACCCACCAGCCTGACCTGGTTCCGAGTCCAGCGCGGGGATCCCACCGGCCATGCTCACCTGGCGGTCCCGGCGCCGGGGCAGCGGCACCCGACGTGGTCGGTGATCCAGTCGTAGATGCCGGTGAGCTGTCCGTCGTACGTGCCGAGGCCGTAGTCCCGGCAGTCCCGGCAGACACCACACACCCGCTCGTCGGGCGCCGGCTCGTCCTGCTCACTCACTGTTCCTCCGTCGAGTCGGTGGGGCACGCGGCGGCGCACGCCACGACGGCCCAACCGAGCGGAGCGGAGCGCTCGCCGGTGGGCGTGTAGACGTGGCCGGCCGGCACCAACTCGCCGCCTCGGCGGCGGCAGCGGATGCAGGCCTCGGCCTGCAGCTGGGCGCGCGTCGGCGGTGGCTGATGCGTTGTCACGGGCACAGCATCGGCAGGGTTTGGGACCGCCACCAGGGCCACGGTGAGTACCCACCGTGAAGCCACCGTGGCCGATACGCTCGTGACCCCACCGACTCCTCGGAGGCCACCGTGTCCGCGCCGGAATCGCTGCCCGCCCACCTGCTCGCCGACGCCACCTTCGCTGCCGCCTGCGCGGACAGACAGATCGGGCCGGTCTTCCAGGCCGTCCGCCGTGCTGGCATCGGCGCCGCCCAGATCGCTCGCCGAACCAGCCTCTCCACCAGTCGCGTCACCGAGATCATGAACGGCGGGCGGGACGTTTCGAGCATGGAGGTGATCGAGCGGATCGCTGACGGCCTTCGCATCCCTGGCAGGATGCTCGGCCTCGCCGACCGGCAGTGGGAGACCCCGGCCCTCCCCACCAGCTACGAGCCCGCCGCCGTCCCCGAGGCCTGGGAGGTGCTCGACATGCTGACCCACTCGACGGCCGGCAACGCGACCCTGAGCCGCCTGGAACAGGTGGTTACCGAGATCGCCTTCCGGTACCCGTCCACCCCGCCGGCCGAGTCGCTGCGGGCCCTGTACCGGCAGCTGGCTGGTGTGCACGCGATGCTCGGGCGCCCCCAAGCCGTCGACGCGCGCCGCCGCGGGGTACGGATACTGGCCGTCCTCTCTGGGCTCCTCGGGCTCGCCAGCCACGACCTCGGCCAGCGGGCCGCGGCCGACGGCTACTTCGCCGTCGGAACGACCGCAGCCACCGAAGGCGAGGCCGAAGACCTGGCTGCGTGGGTACTGACCATGCACTCCATCGCCGAGTACACCGCCGGGCGAAGCGGTGCTGCCGCCGAGTTGCTGCGGCAGGCGGTCGGGCGGGCGCAGGCTGCGGCGCCTCGGCGGCGTGCGTGGGTGGCGGCGAACTTCGCTCGAGCGCTTGCGGCCCGCGGCGACCGGGAAGGGGCGCGGGTGGCCATCGAGCAGGCGATGCAACTGCTCAGCGCCGCGGGCGAGCCGGTCGGCGGCCTCGACTTCTTCACCGGCCCCAGGCTCGACGGCATCGCCGGCGAGACGTATTCTCACCTCGGCGAGCGCGACGCCGCCGCTGTCCTGCTGGAGACGGCCATGAGTCGCCGAGACCCCGCAGACATCAAGGGCCGCGGGCTGATCGCGCTGGACTTGGCAGAGGTGCGCCTTAGGGCGTCCGCCAGTAGGTGCCGAGCTAATCGGTAGTAGCAGGGCAGGCACGGTTCGCCCGATCATGGAGTTCTCTACGCTTCATGATCACCGGG
>NZ_JBVIRY010000067.1:0-25395 GCF_055575795.1 Kitasatospora sp. NPDC034023 | reverse complement strand
CTTCATGCAGCGACAACGTCGAGATCACCCGAATCGGGAACCCGCGAACACTCGTGCTGGTCCCAAGCCCCGTGTGGGGTTTGCGGATGGCTTCTAAAAGAGGTCCCTCCGGTAGGTCGCCTGGCAGGTCAGCGCCCGCTACGCTGGGGACAGGCGAGGGACCACACGCGGCGAACCGCCGTACGCGGACTGCTTTCCATCGCACGGACGCCGCGCTCCGTTCAGCGCCTGACGGGCAGAAAGGTGAATGGTCGCGCGACTGGGGGTCAAGGGGTCGCAGGTTCAAATCCTGTCGTCCCGACCGGCGTTTACGCAGGTCGTAGGCCGTTTTCACCGTGAGGTGGGAGCGGCCTTGACGTGTTTTCCGGGTCTTGTGAGTGCATTGTGAGGGCGGGATTTCGCCCGAGCTGACCACGTCAGGGGCGCGGTGTGTCTCAACTTGCTTTCCGTAGCGGGGTTCTGGTGACGACCCCTTGATTGCGGACTCTGATGGTGTGATCCCCGGGTGTGCGCGGGCCTGGGAGCTCGATGGGGCCGGCTGAGGTGAGCGCACG
Organism: Kitasatospora sp. NPDC034023; assembly: GCF_055575795.1. Lineage (NCBI taxonomy): Bacteria > Bacillati > Actinomycetota > Actinomycetes > Kitasatosporales > Streptomycetaceae > Kitasatospora > Kitasatospora sp. NPDC034023. The sequence continues at coordinate 24,841 of NZ_JBVIRY010000067.1, read as the reverse complement.
GTCGACGGCGTCGCGGGCGGCTTGGGTGGTGAGGTGGCCGTAGATGTTCGCGGTGGTGGACAGGGTGGCGTGCCGCAGGGTCTTGGAGACGACGGTGAGCGGGACGCCGGCGGTGATGGAGATGGTGGCGGCGAGGTGGCGCAGGTCGTGGATGGCGGTGCGGGGGACGTCGAATTGCCGGCAGAGGTCGTGGAAGTGGTTGAGGACGTAGGCGGGGTGGAGGGGGCGTCCGTCGGGGTGGTGGAACACGAAGCCGCCGTGGCCCGCGTGGGAGAGCGACGGGTCCTTGTCCTCGGCGCGGTGACGCAGCGCGATGGCGACCCAGTCCTTGCTGGAGCGGGTCTTCGGTGAGGTGAGGATCAGGCGGTTGTTGTCGATGGCGGAGAGCGTGTAGCGAATGTAGAGGACGCGCTCGGGCAGGTGGACGTCGTTCCAGTGCAGGGCGAGGGCTTCGCCTTTGCGGATGCCGGTGCCGATGAGGACCTCGATGAGGTCGGCGAGGGCCGGGTCGGCGGCGCGGCAGGAGTCCAGGAACCGGATGGCGTCCTGGACAGTCCAGATCTGCCGTTCGGCCGCCGCGGGCCTCGGGATCACGGTGGGGCGGGCCGGGTTGTAGGGGAGCCGGCGGTGGCGGACGGCGTCGCCGAGAGCGCTGGAGAGCGTGGCCAGGCAGCGGTGGACGGTGACCTTGCCGCGTCCGGCGGTGAGTTGCGTTTGGGTGAAGGCGGCGATGTGGGAGTGGCCGAGGTCGTCGAGCCTGATCGTGCCGAGGGCGGGGACGAGGTCGTTGGTGACGTAGTCGCGGTAGCGGATGTAGGTGGTGGGCTTGAGGGTGAGTTGCTTGTCCTTGAGCCAGGTCGTGAGGTAGTCGGCGAGGGTCTGGTTGGGGTCGGCGTTGAAGCCGGCGGCCTGGCCCTCGACCATCCGGCGCAGTCCTGCGCGGGCGGCTTCGGCGGTGGGGTAGCCGCTGCGGCGGATGTTGTTGCGCCGGTGGTCGGGGGAGGGGAGGTCGAGGGAGAAGGTCCAGGTGCGGTGATCGGGGTCGGTGGCGAGCTTGGGGCAGTGGGCTCCGAGCTGCTTGCCACCCTGGTCGCGGCAGCCGCACCGACGGTAGACGTGCCCGGCGTGGGCTGCGGAGCGCATGGTGATCACTTCCAGCGGGTCGTGTGAACAGCCATGCTCATGGTCTCCTGGCGGGCGTCAGCAGGCGGTGAACCCCTGCGCTCACTCCGTACCCACAAGCGGGCGGAATGGTGCCCTGACCTGCGGCAATCCCTTGTCGTGGCGACAAGGGGTCGTGGACTCGCTGGCGCTGCTCGGTGTCGCAGGACGTAGCGTCCCGATATGACCGCTGACCACGGGCTCGAGAGCAGCCGGATCATCGCGCCCTGCGGAGCCGGCTTCGCCCAGATTGCTCACCTGTCGTGGGCGAGGCCGACCAATCCGGGCGATGCCAGCCTGCGCATACCGATACGTGGGCTTGACCTGCGGCGACGACTCTCCGAGCCCCGCAGGTGGCCGGTTGCGAGAGCGAGGAGGTCGCCCGGCGCTTCATCCCGGGCACCGTCGCCAAACAGGGCTTCGATGAAGGCGAGTTGACGATCCACTCCGAGCGGGTCGGCGCAACCTGTGGCTGAGGACCCTGGACCGGCTCGGCCTCGGCTTCGACTCCTGGCAGTTCGGCTGCTATCCCGGCTGGAGCCGGGGCGGCAGCCGGCAAACGGGAATTTCGGGGTCACGCCGTCCGGCAGCCTATTATCGCTTCTTGGGCCTGCGGACCTGATCCCCGGCTCACCAGGTACGGAGAGGCGTCACCCGGCCTGCTGCCGATGCGTACCCGAGGAAACCCGTGAGCACCGAACAGTCCGTCCCCGTCCCGCAGGTCCTTCATGAGGCCGGCCGCCGACGGACCTTCGCCGTGATCAGCCATCCGGACGCGGGCAAGTCCACGCTCACCGAGGCGCTGGCGCTGCACGCGCGGGCGATCACTTCTGCCGGTGCGGTGCACGCCAAGGGTGACCGACGCGGCGTGACCAGCGACTGGATGGAGTTGGAACGCGAGCGCGGTATCTCGGTGACCTCGGCCGCATTGCAGTTCGGCTATCGCGACCACGTGATGAACCTGGTCGACACCCCCGGCCACGCCGACTTCTCCGAGGATACCTACCGGGTGCTGGCCGCCGTCGACTGCGCGATCATGCTGGTCGACGCGGCCAAGGGCCTGGAGGAGCAGACCCGCAAGCTTTTCGCGGTCTGCCGCCATCGCGGCGTCCCCGTGATCACCTTCATCAACAAGTGGGACCGGCGCGGCCGGGATGCACTCACCCTGCTCGAGGACATCGAGACGCACCTCGGGATCACCCCCGTCCCGGTCGTCTGGCCGGTGGGCAACGCCGGCAACCTGCGCGGCCTGGTCGAAGCGGGGAACACCGAGCAGATGCTGCGCTACACCAAGGTGCCGGCCGGCACGCACGCCGCCCTCGAGGAGCAGCTCACCTCCGAGGAGGCTGCCGAGCAGGAGGGCGAAGCCTGGACGACCGCGCTGGAGGAACTGGAGCTGGTGCTCTCCTCCGGCCCCGGTTACGACCAGGAGGCCTTCGAGGCCGGCAAGATCAGCCCGGTCTTCTTCGGCGCCGCGCTGACCAACATCGGTGTGAAGCCCCTGCTGGACGCCGTGGTCGACCTCGCGCCGGCTCCCGGGCCCCGCCCGCTGGCCAAGGGCGGCAGCCGCGAGGTCGGCGAGGAGTTCTCCGGTCTGGTGTTCAAGATCCAGGCGAACATGGACCCGGCCCATCGCGACCGGATCGCCTTCGTCCGAGTCTGCTCCGGTGTCTTCGAGCGCGGCATGCACGTCACCCGCGCGGCCAGCGGCCGCTCCTTCGCAACCAAGTACGCACACACCGTCTTCGGGGCCGAGCGCACCGTGGTCGACACCGCGTACCCCGGCGATGTGGTCGGCCTGATCAACGCGAGCGCGCTGCGGGTCGGCGACACCCTCTTCACCGGCAAGAAGACCGAGTTTCCCCCGCTGCCCGCCTTCGCCCCCGAGTACTTCGCGGTGGCACGGCCCAAGGACATCAGCCGTTCCAAGCAGTTCCGCAAGGGGGTCGCCCAACTCGATGAGGAAGGCGTGATCCAGGTGCTGGTCTCCGACCGGCGTGGCGACCAGGCGCCGGTCATGGCTGCGGTCGGCCCGATGCAGTTCGACGTGATCCTGCACCGGATGGAGCACGAGTTCTCTTCCCCGATCGCCCTCGACCAGCTCTCCTACCGCTTGGCCCGGATCACCGACGCCGACGGCGCCGCAGCCCTGGCCAAAGCCCGTCTGACCAACGGCGAGGTGCTCACCCGCCGCTCGGATGACGTGCTGCTGGCCTTGTTCGCCGACAAGTGGCACCTGAACGCCTTCCAGCGCGCCCAACCCGACATCCTGCTCCAGCCGCTGATCGCCACGGCGGACTGATCGCCGACCTCTCGGAACGGCGGCGCCGCTCGGCACGGCGGACGGCGCATGGTACGGCCCCTGCCGGGGGTCTTCCGGCGCGCGCCGCCCCTGTGGGTGCCGACAAGTCTGTCCGTGCAGGTCATGCGGCATGTCGGTACTCGTGGAGGGTGCCGCCGAGACGGTCGCGTCCGCGGACGTCCAGCCGGGCGATCCGCCCGGTATCGGCGATCGGGACGGGCCGTGGTGTCAGCGGCGTGTCCTGGTGGAGTGCGTGATGTGGGCGGTGGGTGTTGTAGTGGTCCTCGAACTCCCGCAGTACGTGCAGGAGATGGCGCTGGTTCTAGATCCAACGCCGTGTAGATAGCGCCTCGGCGGCTTCGTCAAGTGGGCTGAAATGGGACGGAGCTCCCTGCTAGAACCGTGTCGACCAAGATCACTGTTCGGCCAGGAGCTCCGTGGGTGCTCAGTCTGTCCGCTCGCGAGGTTGTGGTTGCCGCAGGGGCGTTCGCGCCGGGCCATCTCGGCGAGTTGACCCGGATCGTGCCGTTCGAGATGGTCGACGAGGCGTTGACACAGACCGGCAGGACGCAGGCCCGGATCCGGGATCTGCCGTCGCGGGTGGTGGTGCATCTGCTGCTGGCCGGGTGCCTGTTCCCCGGGCTCGGCTGGCGGCAGGTGTGGCAACGGCTGACGGCCGGCCTGGACGGTCTGCCGGTCGCCGACCCGACCGGCGGCGCCTTGGCGCAGGCCCGCAGGCGCGTGGGGGCCGAGCCGCTGCGCTGGCTGTTCGACCTGCTGCGCGGCCCGGCCGCCGGAATCCGCACCACAGGAGCGTGGTGGCGGGGGCTGCTGGTCTGCGCGATCGACGGCACGACGATGGCGGTGCCCGACAGCCCGGCGAACCTGACCGAGTACACCAAACACCGCTGCAACAACGGCGGTTCGGGATATCCCGCACTGAGACTACTGGTCCTGGTGTCCTGCGGCACCCGCACCGTCCTGGACGCGGTGTTCGGACCGACCGCAGACGGGGAAACCACCTACGCGCCCCGCCTGCTCCGCAGCCTGCGCGAGGGCATGATCGTGCTGCTGGACCGCAACTTCGCCGCCCAGAGCCTGGTGAGCACCATCGCCACCACCGGCGCCCACGTCCTGGTCCGGGTGAAGAACGGCCGCCACCTGCCCGTCCTTCACCGCAACCGCGACGGCTCCTACCTGTCCAGACTCGGCACCGTCGCGGTTCGCGTCATCGACTGCGAGATCACCATCGCCACGGCCACCGGCCGCCACACCGGCCTCTACCGGATCCTGACCACCCTGACCGACCACCGGACCCATCCCGCCGCGGAACTGATCACGCTGTACCACCAGCGGTGGGAGATCGAGACCACCTACCTGGAGATCAAGTCCACCATCCTGGGCGGCCGCGTCCTGCGTGCCCGCACCCCCGCCGGGATCGCCCAGGAGGTCTACGCGCTGCTGGTCACCTACCAGGTCCTGCGCCTGGCCATGGCCGACTCCACCGGCACCCGTCCCGGCGTCGACCCCGACCGGGCCAGCTTCACCATCGCCCTGAACACCGCCCGCGACCTGGTCATCCAGGCCGCGGGCGTCATCGCGGACACCGTCATCGACCTCGTCGGCACCATCGGCCGACGAGTCCTGGCCGACCTCATGCCCGACCGGCGCATCCGCACCCGACCCCGCGTCGTCAAACGCGCGATCTCCAAGTACAACGCCAAAGGCACCGTCGACCGGACCAGCTACAAGGCCACCATCAGCATCGACATCCTGACCACACCAGACCCGTAACGGACGCTCGCAGCCGCTATCTACACGGCGTTGGTTCTAGATCAGCGTCCGGTCGAGGGGTTCGCGTCGGCAGGTGAGTGCCCGGCGTTCCATTAACGGGGCCATTACGGGCAAAACGCCAGGATGATCACGACCCGCTCACCGCTGACGAATCGAGGTCGACACCGCCATCGACTGCTGACCAAACCAACACGAAGGCCGGGCCCGACGCACACAGTGCGACGGGCCCGGCCTTGTTGCATAGTAGCGGGGACAGGATTTGAACCTGCGACCTCTGGGTTATGAGCCCAGCGAGCTACCGAGCTGCTCCACCCCGCGTCGGTGACACCGACTTTACGGCACAGCCCACACAGAACGAAATCTCATTTCCGCGGCCGTCGAGAAAATGCCTGCGGCAGGTGGCTGCGGCGGCCCAGGAATCCATCATGAGCATCACCTGCCGGATGGCTGGTCACCAGCGGACAGCCCGTACGCAATCGCCGCCTCGGAGACGAATTGGCTCCGGGCGACCGTCGCCCTGACCGTCCACCGCATGCACGGCGACGACACTCAGGTCGGGCGGTTCAGCTCCCGACAGGGGCTGCATGCTGCCAGCGCACCCCACTCCCGTGCACCCGGATTCTCTCCAGGCCCGGCCTGCGCTGTCGGGGCGGCCCGATACGTTTCACCCCATGACGCTGCTGCCCGCCTCGCTGGCGCGGGCGTCCTGGCGGCCCGCGCTGCCGGCACCGGCGTCCTGCGGCCGACCGTGCGGGTCGTTCTCGGCGGAGGGGTGGCCATGGCCATTACCGCCGCGGTCGGGCAGATCGCCAACGTCTCCGGCGTCTGACCGGAGCAGCGGAGGCCCACGCAGCTGCACACTGGTCGGCGCGGACGGCGTCGCACGTCAGCTAAATGTGCCCGGTCCTGCGGGCGCCAGCCCCGGCCCGACTGCCACCGGTCGACCACCACGACCGCGCAACCGCTCACGCCCTGGGGCCGCTCACCCCGGGCCGGCGCCGGACGAATGGCCGTGGCCGTCCTGCCAGGCGACCGCCCGTATCATCTGTTCCTCGTCGAGGCCGGTCATCACGACCACACGGTCGTACATCTCTTTCTCGTCCAGCGGGCCGAGCAGACGCACCGCCCGGGTGATCTGCCCCGCTCACAGCTCCTCGACTGGCCGCAGGCACACGCCAGCGGCGCGCCGGGGCCGCCGGCGTCAGCAGCAGGGCCTGGCGCGGTCGCAGGTTACGCATCGAACGACGGGAGCAGCGCTGTGTAGCGCTCGCCCGCCGCCTTGACGACAGTGTCGACGTCATCCGGGTGGCCCGGAAAGCCGCCGATCCGGGCGGTTGGTGGCCCAGCCTTCGAGCCGGGCCCGGTCGGCTCCGGGCCGGGACTCCCGGGCCGGAGATCCGAGCGGGTACCCGAGAAACGCCTCCCTGCTGCGGCCGGAGTACCGTGGGTGGGGTCGGGGCGGTCGCGCCGCGCGCGCTGCTCGCAGGCATTCCGCCGAAGGACTCGACCGGGGGCCCGGTGCCTCCAGGAGGGGTGCCGCCCGTGGCCGTTCGTGTTCCGGCCGCCCACTGCGCCGTCGTGTCTCACGGCACGAGGTGTCATGTACGTGGCCGATGACTCCCAGCAAAGCCCGGTCGGAGCCGTCGGGAGGGTTACGGTGCCGATCCCGACGGACGGGCCGGGCGAGGTGCTGGTCGGCTTGCGCGGCGGGTCGGAGGTGTTCGCGGCTTGGTCCGCCGGGCCGGTCGCGGTGAACACCCGGGTGGTCGTGATCGACACGATCTCCGCCCGGTCGGTGCTCGTCGAGCCGTTGCCGCCCTGAGTCCGGCGGCCCCGCGGCCCTCGTCGAGCTGTTGCAGGTCAGGTGGTTCGTCATGTTGTTCTGGCACGTGCCCGCGCCCAACGAGGCCATGCTCATCTCCGGTTCCAAGCGGCAGTCGCAGGACACCCAGTTCCGGATCGTCACGGGCCACGGGAGCTTCGTCGTTCCCGTCAAGCAGAAGGCCCGCATGCTGTCCCTGGCCCTGCAGGAGGCGGAGATCGCCGAGGACTGCGTCACCCAGCAGGGCATCCGGCTCACCGTCCGCGCGGTCTGTGTCTTCAAGGTCGGCGACGACGCCGTGTCGATCGCCAACGCGGCCCGGCGCTTCCTGTCCGAGCAGAACCAGATGCAGGAACTGGTCGGACGGATATTCGCGGGCCACCTGCGCTCCATCATCGGTGGGCTGACCGTGGAGCAGATCATCAGGGAACGCAGCCGGGTCGCCCAGGAAGTCATGGCGGGCAGTCACGGCGAGATGGAGAAGCTCGGCATCGTGGTGGACGCCCTGCAGATCCAGGAGATCGAGGACGCCACCGGCTACATCAACAACCTCGCCGCGCCGCACGCGGCGGCGGTGGCCAGTCAGGCCCGGATCGCCCAGGCCAAGGCCGACCAGGAGGCGAGCGAACGGGAGCAGCAGGCCGCCGCGCTCAAGGCCGAGTACGAGCGGGACACCGCGATCAAGCGGGCCGGCTTCCTCGCGGAGACCGAGCAGTCCAGGGCGCGCGCCGCCCAGGCCGGGCCGCTCGCCGAGGCACGGGCCACCCAGGAGGTCACCGAGGAACAGACCGCCCTCGCGCAGCGCAATGCGGCGCTCACGGCGCAGCGGCTGGAGGCGGAGGTGCGGCGCCCCGCCGACGCCGAGGCCTACCGGAAGCGGACGCTGGCCGAGGCGGACCGCGACCGGGTGAAGTTCGAGGCCGACGCCGGCGCCTACACCGAACGGACCCTGGCCCAGGCCCAGGCGGACGCCAACGCCGCCCGCGCGGCGTCACTGCGGGACGGCAACCAGGAGCTGATCGCGGCCAACCGGATCGTGGAGGCCCTCCCCGCACTCGCCGACGCGGCGGCCCGGGGCATGGCGGGCGCCGATCTGACCGTCCTGAACGGCACCGACGGGGTGAACCAGATCGCGGCCGGCATCGCCAGCCAGGGGCTGGCCATCCTACGGTCCCTCCAGCACTCCGCGGCGCCCATAGCGACTTCGACGGCTTCGACGACCGGCGCACCGGTCGCAGACCCGAACGTCAACGGCGGCCCCACGCCCCGCCTCCCCGACCGGAGCTGACCCGGACACTCCGCCGAGAGAGTCGTCGAGGACAGCTCGCAGTGAGCCGGCCAGGCTGGGCACGGTCAGCGCGGCCGCCCCGATGCCCGCCCCGATGATGGTCTGTTCGTCGACGCGGTGAGGAGGTCCACGATGAGGCGCCCGAGTATGCGTGTGGATATAGGCCGGGCGACGCCGGGCGTCCGGCTTCGCGCGGCGGGCAGAACGGGGGCGCCACCGAGCGGAAGCCGGCTGCGTCGTCCATGACGATGCCGGCCTGGTGGACCTGCGGGACGATCACCCCGGCCTGCGCGGGGGCGGACAAGAGGAGCGCGGCGCCGAGCTGCTGCTGCGCTCGGCCGCTCTGGCGTACTACGCCCACGACCTTGACCGGATAAGGCAGTTGGCCGAAGCGGCACTGCGGCAGGGCTTCGACCCGCGGGCCGCACTGCTGCTCGGCACCGCCCTGGGCGAGCTCGGCCGCGCCGACGAGGCGGTGGCCGTACTGGCCCCGGGCCACGCGCGGAGTTTATCGCCCTGCCCACCCCGCAGTCGGCCATCGGTGACGAGGTGTCACGTACTGTTCAAGTTTGTCGCCGGTGCGGCCCGGGACGGGATCGGGGGTGCCTGTTCGACCTGGTTGGGTGCGCGCTCCTGGACGGCGGACCGGCGCGATGATCCAGGGGCGCGCGGCGGTGTCTCCGCGCCATGCGCGGTGCGGCGCGCTCGGCCGAGAACGTGTGAGTCCTGGGTCAGAGTTTGAACATGGCGGCGTAGGGCTGGGTGATGCGTTCCCGCCGCGATCCGAAGTCGACGAGTACCGCGATGTCGCTGTCGCCTTCCACGCCGATGGCCCGGCCGAGGCCGTACTGGTCGTGAGTGACGCGGTCGCCGACGGCGAAGTGCTTGCGCGGTGCTTCGATCCGGGCCTTGAAGGGGCTGGTGGGCAGGACGCGGCGGACTGCTGCAGATTTCGTCATTCCCTGCAGTATGCGCCGGAATTGCGGGAGCGGGTCCTTCGGGCGCATTCCATTTCGGGGTTCGACAGGAATGCCGCGTGCGCTGTCCAGCGGGCCCCCGGATGGCGCAGGCGGGCGTGGCGCCTCAGGGCAGGCGCTCCGCGCGCCCGCGTCGGCCGCCCTCCCCTCCATGGCGTCGGCGGCGCCGGCAGGGCGGGAGGCATGCTCAACGAGGCTGCTCTCCATGTGTGTTGATGGTCCCGGTGCCTCGCGGCCCGTCCTGGACGCCCTCCGCGACGACCTCGACGGATTCCTGGAGCGCACCCCGCCCCTTGGTCTGAGGCGATCATCGACGCTGGCGCCGACGGCCCGCCAGAGCTCGCCGAGCGGGTGGTCGGGGTAGCCGATGGGGCACAGGCCGGAGTGGATGGGTCGGTCGGCCCAGGGTGCCGCAGCGGCTGAACGCGGCGGTCCTCACCCCGCCGGTGACCTGGCTCATGCAGGTGCCGCGGCTGGTGCAGTAGGCCTTCAGGCCCCGGCCGGGCGGCGCCGTCCTGGCTCACCGGGCTGCCGTCGAACCCCAGTGCCTGGCAGGCCGCGGCGGCCTCGGGGGCGAAGTACACGGCGGCCGCGATCGGCTCGACGGCGTTGCGCAGCTGGCGGGCCCGCTTCTGGAAGTCGTTGGCCGTTCGCCTGTCGGTACGGCCGGGCCTTGTGATCGTCGGCGCAGGTTATGCGCCGACCGCGCCGGGTGGTTGGTGACCGGTGACCGGCGCGGTCGATGGTGACGTGGCAGGGCGCCTACGCGATGCCCCGGGCTTCCTCTTCGGCCACGGCGATGGCGATGCCGAGAGCCGCGACGATGTTGCCGGCAGCGGACATCACGCGGGCGGTGCTCACGATGGGAGCGATCGCGACCAGGACGTCCTGCAGCTGACTTGCGGTGAGGTTGGCTCTGAGGGCGGGGTCGATGTGGGCGAGGTAGGACACCCGCGGTGCGTGCATGGCGGCGAGCGCGGCGATGCGCGTGAGGATGAGCATGTTCGGAGGCAGGTCGCATCGCTCGAGCGAGTCGACCGTCATGGCGGCCAGGGTGTCGAGCACGGGGGTTTCGGATCTCCCTCTCGGCGACCACCTCGCACCCCCGACCACGCCAGGCGTCGTGAAGACCGAACAGACAGCGACAGACGCCATGCGCGACCAGGGCCCCACCCGCGCCGTGGCGAGGGCGAGCGGCGACATCGATCTCGCCGCCGCCTCACCGCGCCGAGCCCTGGCCGACGCGCGGCACTCGCACCGCGAGGTCGTGCTCGACCTGTCGGAGGTGACGTTCATGGACTGCGCGGGCCTGGGCGTCCTCGTCGGGGCCGGCAACCAGGCCGACCGCAGCGGCGGGTGCCTGGTCCTTCGCGGGGCCGGTCGGTCCGTGGCCAGGCTGCTGAAACTCACCGGCCTCGACCGGCGCCTGACCGTCGAGCCCTGACCGGGCCACCGACGGCGTTCGCGCCCACCCACGGGACGGAGGGAGACACACGGTGACTCTTCGATGGGAGGCGTTCCCGGACCAGGTCCAGGAACGCGGCGAATACGACACACCCCAGGAGGCCGAGCGGGCGGCCCGCGTCGTCCTGGCCCTGCTCGGCGCCCACCTGGTCGGCGACGTACGCGCCGAACTGGCCGCGCGCCCGCCCGAGACCCTCGCTCTGATCTTGCTCAACCCCCTGCAGGCCGCCGAATCGCTCAGCCCCGAACGGTTCGTGCGCGCCACCGCGGCCTGGATAGAAGGCGCCACCGAGGTCACCGCCCTGTGGGACATCGGAGCCGTCCTCAGTACCGCAGCCGATGCCGCCGGCGACGACCTCATGAATCAGGTACTGCTCCAACTGCCGCCCGGCTGCGACCTCCTGTTCGGCCGCCCCGCCCCCGGCCAACGCCCCTGACCCGACCGCTTCGCGCCGCCGCGCTGCCCGCGGCGGCCCGCCCGGAAGGCCATCGCCATGACCCGGCACCGCCGCCTGATCCAGCAAGTCCGCACCCTCGGCCGCTACCCCAGCGACGAAGAAGCCGAACGCGTCCTGGACGCGGTCCTCGCCGTGCTCGGCTCCCAGCTCACCGGCGACGAACGCTGCGACCTCGCCGCAGCACTGCCAGGCCAGGCCCGCGCCACCTTCGCCTTCCAGATCCCGCTGCCCGAACCCGTCGCAGTTCCCTTCGTCGAAGCCGTCGCCCGCACCCTGAACACCAGCCTCACCGCAGCCCGGTGGGACGCCTCCTCCGTCCTGGCAGCCCTGGCGGACCTCGCAGGCGAACGGCTCACCGACCGCCTCCTCGCCCACCTGCCCCGCGGCTACGCGCTCCTGTTCGGCCGCGCCGACCTCACCACCGCCGCGTAGCGGCAGCGCAATGTCAGCTCGCCCAGGGGGCGACGCCGCCACACGCCGACGGCGGGGTTGTCCCGTCCGCTGCCGGCCTCCGCCTTCCCGCTACGCGGCACTGAGCGGCCTCGAACGGAAGGGGTGCTTTCGTTGGCCTCGGCGCTCAGACCGAGGCACGCTGAAACTTGCAAGGCCACACGACACGGGCCAGGTGAGCCTGCCGGTCCGGGTAGGCCCGCGCCCGGGGACCGGGCCGCGCGAAGGGAGCCATGATGATCCAGATAGGGGACATCCGCGAGTGGCGTACCCATGACGTCGTCGATGCCGACGGGAGCAAGATCGGGACGCTGGAGGCGATCTACGTGGACACCAGCACGGATGAGCCGGCCATGGCGACCGTCCAGATCGGCATGCCCACCCGGCACCGGCTGGTCTTCGTCCCCTTGAACGACGCGAGCGTCGGACCGGGCTATCTCAAGGTTGCCTACGACAAGGCGCTCGTGAGGGACTGCCCTGCCATCGGCATGGATGACATCCTGCCTGCCGAGGACGAGGACGCCGTCTTCCAGCACTACGGCCTGGCCTACCAGAAGGGTGCCGGCGGCGAGCGGCAGCTCGCCCGCCGCTGAGCGCCCATATGCGGCCGAGGAGGCTCGTCATGGTCCTGATCCTGGCTCTGGTTATCGTCGCGATCGTGCTGGGCATCATCGGCGCCGTCGCCCACGGATGGGTTTTCCTCCTCGTCATCGCGATCATTCTCTTCGTCGCCGACATGGCCTACGCCGGCATCCGCTGGTCCCGGCGCTCAGGCCGACACCCGACGCGCTGAACCACCACCTGCCCGGCCGCGGTGCGGCGAAAGACCGCAACCGCTGTCACCCACATGTGCGGGCATGCCGCGTGGATGCAGCCCCGGCTGCCGCCGCCACCGCGTCCCGGCCTTCCTCCGTCTCGTTGGACGAGAATGCGGATGCCGCAGTTGCCCGTCGCACCTCGGACGCCATCACCCGACCTCCTTCACCACCCCGATCGTGGCGGCCTCGGACCCGATCCAGCCCTTCCTCGCTCTCCTGCCCCGCCCTCTTCCGGCGGCGAGGAGGAGCGGGAGTCAGTGACGGGGTCTGTCGTGATCTTGTGGGGTGTCAGGCGGTGGTTTGCGAGTGTCGCGGGGTTCGGGGTGCGGCTCCTCCTCGGGTGGGTGGCCGGCTGCGAGGGCTCGTCCGCGTTCCAGCTCGAAGTTGAACTCGAGGCCCAGCAGGATCGCGAGGTTGGAGAACCAGAGCCAAAGGAGGAAGAGGATCACGGCTCCGATGCTGCCGTAGGTGCTGTTGAGGCTGCCGAAGTTGGCGACGTAGAGGGCGAACGCGCCGGATGCGATGATCCAGAGGGCTACGGCGACCAGGCTCCCGGGGAGGATCCAGCGCAGCTTGGGTCGTTTGGCGTTGGGGGCGGCCCAGTAGAGCAGGGTGACCATCGCAGTGACGATGATGACGAGGATCGGCCATTTGGCGATGCCCCAGACCTGTACGGCGTTTTCGCTGACTCCGAGGATCTTCCCTGTCTTGGTGGCCAGGGTGCCGGTGAAGACGACACCGGTAGCGGTGAGGGCGAGGAGCACGACGAGGACGATGGTCAGGGCGAGTCGTGTGGGCAGGGTCTTCCAGAGTGGGCGGCCTTCGTCGATGCCGTAGACGTGGTTGGCGGCGCGCATGAAGGCCGCGGTGTAGCCGGAGGCGGACCACAGGGCGAGGATGATTCCGATGGCCAGTGCGATGCCTGCCTTGCCCTGGGCGTTCTGGAGTTGCTGCACGACGGTGGTGAGGATCTGGCGGGCGGATCCGGGGCCGAGGTTGCGAATGTGGTCGAGCAGCGGCTTGGTGGCGGAGCTGCCGACCAGCCCCAGGATCGACACCAGGGCGAGCAGAGCGGGGAAGATCGCCAGCAGGCCGTAGTAGGTGAGCGCGGCTGCCGCGTCGCTGAGGCTGTCGGCCTTGAACTGCTTGGTGGTGCGTTTCAGGACGCCCCACCATGACCTCTTGGGCAGGTCGGTCGGACTCTCAGTCGGACCGGCGCCACCGGTGGCGGGCCTGCTCTCGTCAGCTGTCCGGTGTTCGTTCTCGTGTCGTGACATGGGTGCCAACCCGGCGTGTCGAGTGCCTGTGCTGGGGGACGGGGCCTCAGTCCTTGACCACCTGGTAGATCCCGTAGATCACTCCGGGCACGTGGCCGCACAACTGAAGGAGGAAGGCCCAGAGCACCTTGATACTCGGGCCGTCCTTGATCAGCACTGCCAGGAACGGCAGGACCAGGCACAACAGCACCAAAAGGACCTTGACCATGATCATTCCTCGTTCCGAGGCGCGATGGTCGGCGGCATGTTAGCCGCTTTTCATGGTCTCACCGTCGGCCGCCCGGCGGGGAGGCGCCGAGCCGGAACGGCGGGTACGTGTGGGTGGACAACCCAGGGTGTCCGCGCGCATGGGCCCTACCCCGGTCGATCCTGCCGTCCCTGTTCGCGCTGGTATCCCGGGCGGCGCGGTTCAACTGTGGGTCTGCAGCAAAAATTTCCGGAGCGCGCCATGATCATCATCATCGGGCTCATCATCCTGGTCGCCGCGGTAGTCGTCGGCGTGGCGGGCATTCTCACCAACACTGGCAGCGGACACGCGCTCACAGGCGGGTACGAGGTATTCGGCTACCACGTCACCGGCTCCACCGGCACGCTGTTCCTGTAGGGCATCATCGTCGGGGCCCTGGCCATGTTCGGACTGAGTCTGCTCCTGGCCGGTGCGCGCCGCACCTCTCGCCGGGGCCGCGCCGCACGCCACGGGCTCAAGGAGTCCCGCCGTGAGACCGCCGCCGACAGGGAGCGCGACGACCTGATCGGCCAACGCGACACCGCCCGCGCGGAGACCGCCGCCGGCAGGGAACGCGACGACCTGATCGGCCAACGCGACACCGCCCGCGCGGAGACCGCCGCACAACGGAACGACTCACCTCCAGACGACCCGCATCCCAGCCCCGGCGACGGTCATCGGAGCTGGACGCACCCGTTCGGGCACCGAGCCGCCTATCGGTAGATCGCCGCCACCACATGCGCAGACCACTGACGGGCCACCGCCCCGAAGTGCCCGCCACCCTCGAAGGGCAGCCCCGATGAGTATCGCCAAGAAGATCGCGCACCAGGCCGAAGCGGTCAAAGGCGGCGCCAAGAAGACCGTCGGCCGCGTCACCGGGAACCGACGCCTGCAGGCCGAAGGCCGCGGTGACCAGGTCAAGGGCACCACCAAGCAGGCCGGAGCGAAGATCAAGGACGCCTTCAAGCACTGATCACCGCGCCCCGCAGGCCCGCCGTGGCGCGCGGGGCACGTCGCTGCCCCGACTCCACTCTGGCCGCGCCATTTGCTCGGCGACGACATCGACCGTGGTAGTCAGCATCCATGCCGATGCAGTCTCCCGATGCCGAAGGCCGTCCGTCCCTGTTCGGGCGGCTGCGCCGGATAGTCCGCCGTTCGCCGGCCGGACGCGGATGGAGGCAGGGCAGCACTCTCGAACTGTGGCAGCGGTCGCTCGGCTTCGCGGCGCTCGGGTTCCTTACGCTCGTGCCGCTGCTGATCGTCATTTCAGCGGCCGATCCGGCGCACGGACAGGGCTTCGCACAATGGCTGGGCGAAGGACTCGGCGTGTCGGCGCCCTCCAGGAAGAAGGTCGAGCAGCTGATCGCCCTGCCCGGCCAGACACTGCGGACCACGACGGCGTTCAGCCTCGCCGCCCTCGCCGTCTTCGGCCTCTCTTTCGGGGCGGCGGTGCAGACCACCTACGAGAAGGTCTGGGGCCTACCACCGGCCCGCTGGTGGGCCAGGTGGCGGCACCTCGTGTGGCTCGCCGCCCTCATCGGGCTCCTCCTCCTGTCCGCCACCACAACCCTGTGGCGGCAGACCCCGGCCGGCGGCCTCGCCGCAGTGCTGAGCGCCACCCTGTTCCTCTGGTGGTCACAGCGGTTGCTGCTCGGCGGACGGGTCCGATGGAGCGCCCTGCTGCCCGGCGCCGTGGCCACGACCGTCGGGCTGCTCGGCCTGAGACTCTTCTCCCGGCTCGTCTTCTCGCCGCTGATCGCCACCAACACCCTCGCCTACGGACCGATCGGCACCGTCCTGGTCATCCAGTCCTGGCTCGTCGGCGTCGGCGCCGTCGTGTACGGCGGCGCACTGACCGGCCGACTGCTCCACGAAGAACTCCCGCGCGTGGCACGTGCGCTGAAACGGCGAAGGTGAGATCCGAAAATCCCACCTCGAACTTCACCTCGGTGAGGTAGGGCTTCTGCTGTTGCTACCTGAAACCATGTCACGGGTTGTCACACGCCCAGCCTCACTTGCTCGCGCGGCAAGGATCCCGCCGGCCACGGCTGGGTTCCAGGAACAGACATGCTGGCAGCTGTTCGGTTCACAAGATCAACCAGAGGCCTTCCCGCGAGGAAGTCCATCAGCAGGTGTGTCGAGACGACCTGAGCAGGCTCGTTCACCACCTGCTGGCACTCCGGGGGGTGGACATCAGGAGCGACGAAAGCATGCCGTTGAGGTTTGTCAGCAGCCCGCTACGAGGCTAGGCCTCAACCACGGAGTCGTCGTACTGGGCGGCGTCGAAGCGGAGGTCGGGCAGTTCATGCAGAGGTGGTTCGGACTTCGGGGCCGGTGGTCGGCGCCAGTCGTGCCAGAGCACGGTGTCGCCGTCCCGGATGATGGTGACGTGCAGCGCGCCGCAGCAGCCCTCGGTGCACCAGGCTTCGGCGAGTTGTACTTCCCTCGGCTCCTCGGTCGCCTGGAGCTGGCCTGTGCCGAGCAACTGTTCCGGGCTGTGTGCCACGCCGCGGTCGAAGGCTTCGGCGATCACCGGCATGCCGTCCACGAGGACGCAGGTCTCCACGCCGCCGCGGCTTACGGGATCCAGGACGCATACGTGCCGCGAGCCGGCCGTTCTCGCCGGAGGGCTGGCTTCCGCCGGTCAGTACCTCTGGAGGGCCGTCGCATAGGCGTTGGTGTCACGGTCGCCCAGGGCGTCCGCGAGGGCGAGCACGGCCTGGCCGGGCGTCGCGTGGGCGCGCAGGTCCCTGCACGAGCAGCGAGATCGCGATCGGCGGCATCAGCCTCCCAGCGGTGCTCCAGCTCGGGCTCCGGGTGCGCGGTAGCGCTCCGTGGAGATGGCATGTACGCTGCGTGTCGCTGGTTGGACAGTATGAGGGCCCGGTTGCTGCTCCGTGGGGGGAGTCGCGTCCAGGCCCGGCCGCCGGCCAGGGGTCCGGTTGTGCTCGTGGGGGAGTCTCAGCCGGACCCGCCAGCGGCGGTATCGACGGTATGCCCGGACGGACAGGGCTCCAGTCGTGACAACTGTCCAACAGGGCAGCGGTTCCAGTCGCGTTCGTCCATTGGCCGCCCCGTGCGGCAGGCTGCCGCTGCGGCCCGGCTTCTCGAGCGGCACCGCACACTCATGTCGATGGGGCGGCGCACCGATCGTGGGCGTGCGCATCGCCGGGGGTTGGCCTACTTCGTCCGGGGTGGGAGGCGGAGGGTGAAGCGGGCGCCGCCGCGCGGGTTGGTGCCGACGTCGAGGGTGCCGCTGTGGGCGTGGGCGACCCAGGAGGCGATGGACAGCCCGAGGCCGGTGGAGCCGGAGCCGCTGTGGAAGCGCTGGAAGAGGGAGTCGGCGAGAGCCGGGGGGATGCCGGGGCCGGCGTCGTCGATGGTCACCGTTCCGTCGGCGGCCACGGTGACGTCGACTTCTGCGGGCAGGCCCGGGGCATGGCCGTGGAGGAGCGCGTTGCCGAGCAGGTTGGCCACCGCCCGCCGGAGCAGGTCGGGATCGGCGACCACGACGACCGGTTCGGTGTGGACGCTCACGTGGTGCTCGCCGGTTTCGATGTCGTCGACGACCACCTCGACGAGCTGGTCCAGGCGTAGCGGCTGGCTGGCCAGGGTGCCGACACCGGCCATCAGCCGGGCCCGGGTGAGCAGGCCGTCGATCAGGTCGCCCATCCGGGACGCCAGGCGCACGGTCCGTTCGAGCGCGGCGGTGCGGTGCTCGTCGTCGCGCAGCGCGGTCTCCGCGAGGCCGCGTAGCGATGCGGTGGGTGTGCGCAGGTCGTGGGCGGCGTCGGCGAGGAACTCCTCCTGTTGTTGCAGCGCTGTCAGCGCCGGCCGGATCGCCCGCCCGGAGAGCAGGTGCCCGGCCACGGCGGACAGGGCGACCAGGACCGCACAGCCGGCCACCAGGAGCAGAGCCAGTTTGCGGTGCGCGGCCCGGTCGCCGGTGGTGTCGTCGGCTGCGACCACCGCGCCGGCCGTCGACTGGCCGTTGGCTCCCGCGTAGGGCTCGGCGAGTAGCCGGATCCGGTGGCCGTTGTCGCTGCGTGCGTCGACCACGACGGCCGATCCCTCTCGCACTGCTTCCGCGGCCACCGCTTCCAGGTCCTCGGTGTGGGCTCGGACGCAGGGCTTGCGCGGGGTGTAGGCAACGGTGGGCTGGTCGGCCGTACCGGTCACCACGGTCACCGGCGGGCAGTCGGTCTCCATCCCGTCCTGCAGGGACTGCGCTTCGAGCCGGCCGTCGTCGTCGAAGCTCAGGAGCAGGATCGCCTGGCGGGTCTGCAGGGTGAGCGCGTCGTCGAGCCGGTCGCTCCAGGAGTTGTCGTCGGTGTGGATGGCGAACGCCGCCAGGCCGATCAGTCCGATCGCGCTGGTGAGAGAGAACAGTGCGGTGAGTCGCCGGCGCAGCCGCCGGATCCGGGCCGCTGCCGTCATCCTCGGCCGCCGTCGCCGCTGCCGGGCGGCGCCAGTCGGTAGCCCACCCCGCGGACCGTGTGGATCAGCGGCGGGTCGCCGAGCTTGCGGCGCAGCTGGGAGACCAGCACCTCGACGACGTTGGAGTTCGGCTCGGTCATCTCGTCCCAGCATTTCTCGATCAGGTCGGCGCGGGGTACGGCCTGGTCCGCCCGGGCCGCGAGCAACTCCAGTACGGCGAACTCCTTGCGGGTCAGCATCAACAGCACGCCGTCCCGGTGCACCTGGCGGCGGGCGGTGTCGATCTCCAGGTCGGCGATGTGCTGCACCGGGGGCCGGACGGTGGCCGCCCGTCGGCACAGGCTGTGCACCCGGGCCGCCAGCTCGGGCACCGCGAACGGTTTGACCAGGTAGTCGTCGCCGCCGACGGCGAACCCCTCGACCCGGTCGGCGACCGTGTCCCGGGCGGTGAGGAACAGCACCGGGACGGTCCGCCCGGCTCGGCGCAGCTCGCGCACGTACTCGACGGCGTCCCCGGAGGGCAGCATCCGGTCGAACACCGCGCAGTCGTATTCGGTGACGAACAACGCCTCGTCGGCGGCCGGCAGATCGGCCACCTCGTCGACGGCCAGCCCCTCGCTGCGCAGTGCTGCGGACACGGCAAACCGCAGGTCATCGTCGTCTTCGGCCACCAGTACTCGCACGGCGGTCAGGATAGCCCGATGTGCGGCCCGGGCCGCCCTCATCAAATCCTCAGCTTCGCCCGGCAATCATCTGTGAGGTCACAGCGGAGCGAACCGGCAGGAGCCGAGCAGCGCGGCCGTTCGCCCGGGAGATACGTGGGCGGACCGGCACGCGGCGCCGTGAGACACCCCCGGGCGCGATCCCCCACGCGCCCGGGGACCGCCAGCGGCCCGGCGGATGGAGCCCTCGGCCCAGCCGCCTCGGGCCGCCGAGGTGGTGCCGGTGCCGCTGACCACTGCGGGCGCCGTGCGCAACAACCCTGCCAAGTCCCTCTGGAGTACCCCCATGAAGCACCCGACGAGCAAGCGTGCCGGCCTGATCCTGGCCTTGGCCGCACTCGGCGTCACGGCACTTGCCGGATGCATCCCGGCGTCCGGGGACACGGCTGCGGAGGGCGCCGACACGGCGCCGACCGATTCCGCGCAGCAGAGCGCTTTGCAGACCTTCTACCGGCAGAAGCCGACCTGGACCACGTGCGGCGAGCTGCAGTGCGCCACGTTGACCGTCCCGGTGGACTACGCGCACCCGGAGACCGGCCAGACCTTCACCCTACCGCTGGCCAGGTCCGCCACGGCGGATCCTGCCCAGCGCATGGGCTCCCTGGTCTTCAACCCCGGCGGACCGGGCGAATCCGGGGTCGAGCAACTGAAGTCCGGCGGCCTCTCCTCCTTCAGCGAACGGGCGCGCGCCCGCTTCGACATCGTCAGCTTCGACCCGCGGGGCGTGGCCGGCAGCAAGCCGGCCATCGACTGCGGCTCCTCCGACTCCGCCGACCAGGACCAGCCCGAATCCGACTCCGCCTCGACGAGTGCGTATCCGAAGACCGCCGCCGAACGCAGCGCCGCGCTCGCGGACGCCGAGAAGCAGGTTGCCTCCTGCAAGGCCCGCAGCGGAGCCATCCTGCCGCACGTCGGGACGCTGGACGCGGCCCGCGACATGGACGTGCTGCGCGCGGCTCTCGGCGACGAGAAGCTCAGCTACCTCGGCTGGTCCTACGGCACCTACCTCGGCACCGTCTACGGCGAACTGTTCCCGCACCGGGTCCGCGCGCTCGTCCTCGACGGCGCCGTCGACCCCTCGCTCGACTGGTCCGAGGTCGCCCTCCAGCAGAGCAAAGCCTTCCGGAAGTCGGTGGACGACTACGCTCGGCAGTGCGCCACCGTGGTCCACGACGCCTGCCCCGCCACCACCCCGGACGGAATCCACAAGGTGATCACCGACCTGCACCGGCGGACGGCCAAGCACCCGCTGCGTATCAAGGGCACCACCGAGCGGCTCGACCAGAACATGCTGCTCGCCGCCCTCACCAAGTCGATGTACTCACCCGAGTCCCAGTGGCAGGACCTGTCCGAGGCGCTGCGCGCCGCGCGGGGCGGCGACGGGACGAAACTCGCCGAGATCGCCAGCCCCGGTATATCCGGCAAATCCGCCACGCACGTCCGGTCCGCCCAGGGTGACAGCTCCGACACCGGATCCGACCCGAACACCGCCCCGGAGCAGGCCCCCGACAACTCCTCCGTCGCCATCACCGCTGTCAACTGCCTCGACCAGCCACACCCGAGGGACCCGCAGTCCTACTGGGACCTGCTGGAGCGCGCCAACCAGGAGGCCGGAGTCTTCGGCACCTCCGCCGTGCTCGCCGAACTCACCTGCAAGGACTGGCCCGCCGGACACCAGCAGCCGCACCGCGTGAACGCCAAGGGCCTGCCCCCGGCCCTGGTCGTCGGCACCACCGGCGACCCGGCCACGCCCTACCAGTGGTCGCAGGGCCTCGCCGCCCAACTGCCCGGCGGTATGCTGCTCACCTTCAAGGGGACCGGCCACACCGCCTACGGCCGCAGCAACGCCTGCGTCAACGACGCCGTGGACGCCTACCTCATCGACCTCAAGCCGGTCCCGAGCGGCACGGCCTGCTGAACGGCCGGCACTCCCGTCGCGCCACCCTCGCCCCCGCTCACGGCTCGCACCACTGGAGACCTTCCACATGCCCATCGACATGTCCCTGGACTCCTTGCCCGCGTCAACGCTTTACCAGCCCCTGCAGCCCGACGATCCGGCCGAAGTAGGCGGCTACCGGTTGCACGCCCGGCTCGGGGCAGGCGGCATGGGGCGGGTCTACCTGTCCTACACCCCCGGTGGCCGGCCCGTGGCCCTCAAGACGGTCCGGCCGGAGTTCGCGCAGGACACGGAGTTCCGGGGGCGCTTCGCACAGGAGGTCACCAACGCCCGGCGGATCCATGGGCTGTACACCGCCCAGGTGATCGACTCCGGCGCGGACGACGACGTGCCGTGGCTGGCCACCGCGTACGTTCCGGGCCCGTCGCTGCAACAGGTGGTCCGGGAACACGGCGCGCTACCGGTGCGCACGGTCCTGCTGCTGATGGGCGGGATCGCGGAGGCGCTGCAGGCGATCCACGGCGCCGGAGTCGTGCACCGGGATCTCAAGCCCGCCAACGTGCTGCTCGCGGCCGACGGTCCGCGCGTGATCGACTTCGGCATCGCCCGCGCGGCCGACGCCGTCGCGCTGACCGGCACCGGTTTCCGGATCGGTTCGCCCGCCTTCATGGCGCCCGAGCAGGCCCTGGGCAGGCCGGTCACGCCCGCGACGGACGTCTTCGCGCTGGGTTCTCTGGCGGCGTACACCGCCGGCGGCACCCAGCCGTTCGGCGAGGGACCGGAGACCACGGTGCTGTACCGGGTGGTGAACGAGCAGCCGGATCTCGGCCGTGTCCCGGGCGACCTGCACGCGCTGCTGCTGCGCTGCCTGGCCAAGCAGCCCGAGGACCGGCCGACCCCCGCAGAGATCATCGAGGCCGCCCGCAACCACCCCGCTGCGGGCGGCGGGCTGCGCTTCGCCGACGACTGGCTGCCCACTCAGGTCAGCACCGACATCACCCGCCGCTCCGACCTGCCGCAGGACTTGGCCGCCGCGTTCTCCCCCGACGTCGTCGCCGCCCAGGCCCCGCCCGGCTCCTACGGCGCTGCGCAGCCCCTGCCTGAGGTGCCGACCGCTCTGCTTCCGCCCCCACTGCCGACCGTCGCCGCTCCCGCGATACCCGCGGTGGGCAAGCCCTGCCGCAAGGGCGCGACCTGGAAGACGGTACTGCTGCTGTCGGCGTTGGTGGTGGCTCTCGGTGGCACGGTCGGCGGCGTGCTCCTGTCCCACGAGCTCGACCGGATCCTCGCAGCCACGGGATTGGCCGGCGACAGCCCGACGGCCGGTGACACCGGCCCGGACACGCCGGCACCGGCGGCTGACGGCCCGAGGCCGACCGACCCGGCGAGCCCGGCCACGTACACCGCGGCGTACACCGATGCAATCCTGACCGCACCCGACGACTCCTACGACTTCGACATCGAGACCGGCAAGTTGATCCCCGCGCAGTCCACCGAGTGGTCCGTAGGGCACAACGCCAACGAGTTCCTGATCCCGACGGGAAGCGACGCCGCCATCACCCCCAGCGGGCGGCCAACCCCGGCCGATTGCTCGACGGCCATCGACCGGCAGCCGGCGACGGCCCTCGACTTCAGTGACCTGCCGGCCGGCCGAGCCTTCTGCGTGCGATCGAGAAGCACTCACGCCATCGCGATCGTGCGGGTCATCTCCGTGACCGGCAACGGCCCGGTGAAGGTCTCGATGGACCACTACCGCAGCGACAGCTGACCTCCGCTCCCATCCGGCGGCCGTCGCTGGAGCATGAGCGCCGCGAACGCGGCGGGCGTGTGCGGTGAGGAGGCTCCCGTCCTGAGACGGCTCCGGTCATCGGTTGCTCGGCGCCGAGGAGCCGGGCTTCATCCGGGCACGCGGCGGCGTATTCCGGGGTGATGTCCGCGCACCTATCCGCCGGATCAGGGGTGCCGCCGGGTGCGGGAGCCGACGGCGGGAAGTCAGGGTCGGGGCCGGCGGTGAACCACTTGGTGTCGTCCGCTGCCGGCCGTTGTCATCCGCCTGCCGCGGGGCTCCGGTCGGCACACCCGCGGTTGTCAGGAGGACGCCATCGACGTTCACGGCCCATCACAGGCGGGATACTCCCGCGAGAGCGTCATCGAACTCGCCGCCCAGAACGGCGCCGGCCGGGGCCGCCACGGAGTTCCCGAATCGACGCTGCGGTCCTGTCCGCGTCGCGACACCGCAGGGCGGTGGCGACGCGCGGGGAGGGGGACGAAAACCAGGCCGAAACCGAGTGGTCCCGCGACTGGCTCTCCCACCTGCGGCCAGGCGGACGGGGCACAGCTCGTCGCAACACCGTTGCCTGCACCGGATGTCCCTGTCCGTCCGTGCGGGACGGATCCCGTCATCGACTGCGAGGCCGCCGAGATGTGAGGCTTCATGGGGCCCGCGCGGCGGCACATGTCCGGGCGGTGTCCGTGTACCTGCCCGCCGGATCCGGGGCGCCGCCGGGGGCGGGCGCCGGCAGCGGGAAGTCAGGGCCGAGGTCGGCGGCGAACGGCCTGGTGTCGTCCGCTGCCGACCGTTGTCATCCGTCTGCCCGCGGGTCTGCGGTCGGCGCGCCCGCGGCTGTCAGGAGGTCGGTGCCGGTACGTGTGTTGGCCGGGTCGGACGCCGCTGTCATCAGCCACTCGGCGGCGGAGGCCTCGGCCTCCGGGGGAATCACCAGGAGCTCCAGGCGTAGAGGGGTGAAGGAGCACACGATCACCTCGTCCGCGTCCTGCTCCTGTTCGAACCACCCGACGTGGATGACATGGCCTGCGACCGGGACGCGCCGGGGGATGGCCGGCCAGTGCATCGGATTCACGGTGACACGGGTGACCTTCCCCCACGTGGGGTCCAGTGCCGTCGCCAGCGGGGGCAGTTCGCGCAGGAGGTCGTGCGAGCGCGGCCACCAGGCCCCGTCCAGCCGGCCGCGCGTGGCGCCCTCGGGCGTCAGTGAGAGGCGGACCGCCGGCTCCGGTCCCGGTGGCTGGGCGGCGGCGGGATCGGAGGTCGCGGTCATGTCGAAACACCTGCCCTGGGCTCGTTCGTGGACGGCCTCGTGCTGCCGCCGGGGCACCGCAGTAGCTCGCAGGCCGTGGACGGTGCGCTCTTCCACCGTACTCCGGCCACAGCCCCGGCATCCGGGGTGAGCAGGGGCGGTCGGAGGGTTGCCGTTGGTCGACCTGCGTCTTCGTGAAGGCCGGCTCGGAGGCCGGGGCAAGTCGCCGGAAACGTCCGAACAACGCATGTACGCATGGGCGCAGAGTGTGCGCACTGTGTTGCCGGGTAGGGCTGCGGCCGGTCACTGCCGAGGGGGCGCCCGCCGTTCTGGCGTGGCGAGGAGGCCGGCGTCGGCCCATCGCAGGTGTAGTCCAGGGTGTCACCGGCGACGTTGTAGGCGGGGTCCAGGATTCCGGCGGCTGCGACCTGCGGGGTGTTCATCGCCGGCGGGGCGTCAGCATGACTTGGCCGTAGTCCTGGAGGAGGATCGAGACGTCCCGGCCACCGATCGCGTGCACTTCTTCGGCCACCGTCGGAGCGATGAGCTGGGACGGCATCTCGTGAGCCCGGTCCAGCAGATGACCCAGGAGCCGCTCACCGAAACCCGTTTCGACCCTGGGAGCCGCCGATTAATTACTTGGCGTTCTTGGTGTGGGTTCGCCCGACGAGGTCGGCGAGGTCTGCCGCGGTGGGTGCGGTGATCGGTGC
>NZ_JBVIRY010000066.1:0-25561 GCF_055575795.1 Kitasatospora sp. NPDC034023 | reverse complement strand
AAGACCGCAGACTCCCGCCCACGACCAGCACGAGCACCCCGGAGAACCGTCACGCCAGCCCCTCCGACCAGCACGTTCGAAGATGGCGAAGGCTCAAGGGAACTGGCCCGGCGCCACCCGGCGGCCACCGTCGATCCGGACGTCCTTTACGTCGACAACGGCGACATCCTCACCTCCGCAGGCAAGGCCGCCGCCATGGACCTGTGCCTGCACCTGGTCCGCCTCGACCACGGCTCAGCCAACGCCAACAAGATCGCCCGCCGTCTGGTCATCCCACCCCACCGCGACGGCGGCCAGGCCCAGTTCATCTCCACCCCCCTCCCCGCCCCGGGCAACCACCCCCTGGCAGAACTCTTCCCCTGGGCGCTGGAACGACTGAACCAGCCGCTCACCGTCGAGGACCTGGCCCGCCAGGCCCGCATGAGCTCACGCCACCTCGCCCGCCACTTCAAACACCTCACCGGCACCACACCACTGCACTGGCTCCACACCCAGCGCATCCGCCACGCCCAGGAACTCCTGGAAACCACCAACGCCACCGTCGACACCATCGCCACGTCCACCGGCATGGGCACCGCCGCCACCCTGCGCCGCCACTTCCACCGCAGCGTCGGCGTCCCTCCCGACACCTACCGCCGAACCTTCCGCCCGTGAAAACCGTCCAGGGAACGTTGGCACTTCACGCTCAGTAACCATCGGCGGCCAGTCGACTCCCCACTGACTGGCCGCCGATGGGGAATTCCAACCGGCCACTGTCACTCACCACCGGCCACTGTCACTCACCGAGCTGAGGGGCGCGTGGGTGACCCTCCGGGACGCCGTGCTGGCCGAACTCGGCGACGAGTATCCGCAACCGGCGGCCAATCCGGTGGGTAGTTCGGGTGATTTCAGGCGGTGAAGTCGCCGCCCGCCGTCCCGATGATGAGACGGGACGGCGCGATCGGGGTATCGAAGCCGATCGCCGCGACACAGAGGAGCGAAATTCCGATGCCGAAGACCACCGTGTGCGGCTGGTCCAGGACAAATGTATTCTGCCCGTCGAGTCCGGTCCGATGCTCCCCCTTGCTGGTCGGCGCCCTGCGTATCCGCCCGCACCACCAGGACCCCGCACCCGGGGCCGACGTGGTGGCCCTGCGCCAGGTCGCCGCCAACCCGCACTGAGCGGCCGACCCCACCCCGCGGCGGGTGGGCGTCGACCGCCGTACCGAGGAGCACAAGCATGCGCGCCGCCCGCACCGGACCACCCAGCGGACGCCAGAAGGAAGCCGACCGCAACGACGAGCGGGTCCTGCGCGCGGCACGCGAAGTCTTCGCCGAGCACGGCTGGAACGCTCCCGTCTCAGAGATCGCCCGCCGCGCCGGTGTGGGCATGGGCAGCCTCTACCGGCGCTACCCCGCCAAGGAGGACCTCGCCCAGGCCCTGCGCGTGCAGGGCATGGACGAGCTGGCCTCCCTGGCCCGCAGTGCCAAAGCCGACCACACCGACCCCTGGACCGCAATGCGGTCTTCCTGCGAACAGCTCTGTCCGCTCCCGACGCCGTCTCCCTCCTCCCCCTCATCGGCGGTCGCCCCCGGCCACCGACGAGATCGACGCCGCATCCGACTGCCTCAAGGCCGCACTCGACGACCTGGTCGACGCCGCCCACCGGTCCGGCGCACTGCGTGCGGACATCAGCTCCGCGGACCTACCCCTGCTGCTCAGCCACCTCGGCACCCGCCTGCCCACGACCGCAGAGCGCGCCTCGAACTGCACCTGCGCTACCTGGACCTCATCCTGAGCGGCCTTCAGAACCCCGCGACACCGCACACGCAACCCGTCAGCCCGCCCAACTGGACCGAGCTGAACGACCTCTGGAACACCCCGTGACCGCGCCTGCCGCCATGCACTGACGTACCACCAGCCGCACCAGCTGCCCGACCACCTCCAGAACGCCGCCGCCCGCACCGAGCAGGACGACTCCCCTGCGCTGGGGTGTTGCAACAACCACGAGAACTCAGGGGAGTTGATGCGGACTTTGGCCTGCGCCGACTGCGGCCGCGAGCAGTGGGCCCGTCGCCCGTGAGGCCGTTACTGATTCTGGAGCGCGCCGAGAAGGGCTCGGGGCCGCTGGTGCTGCCCGCACCGACCCGGCGGGAGCTGGTGGCTGCGCTGGTCTCCGCTCCGGGTGATCCGTGGTGGGAGGACCGGGTGCTCCACGCGGAGCTCTACCCGGTGAAGGGCCGCCGGGTAGGCCAGGCGACTGGCCGCTGTGAACCCGCGAAGGGGCCCGCCGCCAGTCGGCGGTGGGCCCCTTTCTTGTGCTGGGCGCCGTCAAGTTCAGCAGACGCTGCCCACATCGATGCGCAGGCCCGTGATGGTCGGCGAGCCCGCCGCCGCGTACATCTGACCGTTGGGGGGCACGCAGGCAGTGAACGAGTTGCCATAGGCCGTGTACTGAATCTCTACGCTGTCCTGATTACGCGTGTTGACGACGCTGAACGGGGTCCTGGGGCTCACGTACTGGAAGTAGCTGGTCTGGTCCCGGTACGCCGCCGAGAACTCGGGGCTCGACCTCCGGCCGCCCGCTCGCCGCTCGGCGCGCCGCTCGTCGCCCGGACGTCCGGCCCCTGCCGGCCCGCCGTCGGCCGCGGCTCGTCGCGCCGGTTCCCTGCACCGTCCGTCATCCGACCGCCGGCTGGTCGGGCCGGTACCGCAGCCCTTGCACTGCGCGGCGAGGATCAGGTCTGGCCGACTCGTCCGAGCGTGTGCCGCCGGATGCGAACCGTGGCAGGCCACTGACGCCGCGCCGGCCGGCACTCCCTGCTCGAAGCCCTGGACAACCCGGACAAGGTGCCGCCCACGACCAGCGCCAGGAGGAGAGAAGAAGCCCCGCCAGGCGGTCTGGTAGTTGTGCTGGGCTTGGACCAGTGACGTGCTGTTCGTGCCGCCGGCTGTGTCGGCCACCGCAGCTGGGTCAGGTCGTCCTCCCAGAAGCAGATGGGGCAGGTCTCCCACGTGCCGATGGCTTTCAGGGCCAGGTGTCCGCAGCAGGGACACGGGAATTGCTCACTCACGCGGACACTGAACGACCGCCTCGTCGTTCGGCGAGCCGTTTTGCGTTTCCTGTCGCACTGGCTTTCCAGACAGCGGGTGCGGGCGGTTCAGGTGTCGCGGCCGATGCTGCGGGTCCAGACCTGGAACGGGGATGGCGCGGATTCGTCATCCACCCGGCCCTCGTCGTTAGGTCCGACAGCGGTGAGTTCAGTCCACGGGATCAGGCCGGGTTCGTCGGCGTCGAGGTAGGCGGCGACGATCGGCTCGAGGGTGTCGGTCACCGTATAGGCGCCGCCGAACGGCAGGGATCCTGGAGACTGTGAGGAGGTTGAACAGCGCAGTTGTCCGGCCTGCTCGTCGTGCCAGACGTAGAACGTGGCGGTTCCGTCGAACCCGAGGTCTCGGACACGGTCGCGCAGAGCCTCCGCGGTGCGGCCGAAGGCGGCAGCCACCTGTCCTGCCGACAGCGTCGCCCGTTCCTCCGGGTCTGCCGACAGCCGCCAGGTGTTGCTCTGCGACTCCGCCACTTGATCGTCCGGGTTCAGGACCACGGGTTCGTCCGCGACCTCGGCGATGAACTTCAACAGCATCGGCTCAGTGTGCACCATGGCCGGTGGCCGCCTCGCCGAGGTGTGACGGCCACCGGGCAGGTGCGGGTCATTCGGGCGGGGACAGGATCCGGGCTTCGAGGTCGGCGACGCGGCGGTCTTGGAAGCGCAGGTTGGAGCGGGCGGCCTTGAGGCGTTCGTCGAGGGTGCGGTTGTCGGTGGTCAGCTGGCGGACGCGTTGCTTGAGGGTGGTGTTCTCGGTGGTGATCCGCTGGCTGGCCTCCTGGGTCCATTCGGCTTCCAGATCGCGGAGCTGGCCGAGGAGTTCGCTGATGCGAGTGCGTTGGGTGAGGATCTCGGTGTGGGCGGCTTTGAGGGCTTCCTCGGCGTTCAGCGCGCGTTCGCGCCAGGTGGCCTCGTGCTCGTCGTTCTGTTCAGCGAGCGTGCGGGACCGGTGTTCGCCGGCCTCAGTCATCGCCGCGGAGACCGCCGTCTGCGCCCGTGAGGCCGCCCGCCGGGCCCGCCAGACCATCGTCGCCGTCCACCGCCGTCTCGCGGGCCCCGCCGCCCAGCCCCTCTACACCGCCTTGGACCGCGTCGGCCTCCACACGCTGACCGACGGCGACCACCAGGCCGTCCGCGAACTCACCCGCCACCTCGACCCCGCCACGCTGCGCCGGGTCATGAGCTGGCTGGAGCGTACCCGTACCGCTGCCCTCGCGCTGCGTGGCACCGTGCAGGACCGGCCCGCGCGGCCCGTCGTACGGCGTGCCAGTTCTGACAGGCCGCAAGGCGCTGGCCACCACCAGGGTGGTCGGTGCCTTTTTGCGCTGCGTCACCCTGACCGCCAAGAACTCGCTGCCCGACGCCGATATCGCCAAGTACGTCGCCCAGCTGGAACGCGCCAAGCACACGATTGAATGCCGCGAACTGGGGCCGGACGACGCTCGACTGCGTTTCGGGCTGTTCGCCGACCTTGGCGAGGGTCGCATGGTGATCCTGATCGACGCGGATCAGTTCCGTGCTCAGCACCCTCAGAATGCCTACCTTCACCAACTGGTCCGCGCAGTCCGGGAGAGAGGGCCCGCTGTGAACGTGGCCCTGGTGCCGCCGAGTCCGTGATCGAAGGTTTGAGCACAGCTCCTCACCGCCGGGCCCAGGTCTTGCAGGCTGGCTCGTGCCAGGTGGTGCGCACGACCATGCCTCCGGGGGAGATGTGCTCGCTGGACCTTCTCTGCACCAACATGCTGGACATGACGGACAGGCGAATCGAGTCCCCGCGAGGCACATGGCCGTCGCGTTCGCCCACTTCACGACATGGCACGATGCCGGGGTGGAGAGTAGAGAACGTGCAGAGAGCCTGTCTGAACTCGGCGACCTGCTGACGTCGCTGTCGAACCGGCCCGTCGTCTCCGTGCCGTACGGCCGATTCCCGGATGGCGCGACTCCTGGTCACGGACTGGGGCCACTTGCCGGCCAGGTGCACGACCTTGTCGCCGAGATTCACCCGTTGTGGGAGCAATACGTCGGCATGATCTGGTCCAAGCACGCCAACGCCTGGGAACGCGGCAACGCCTACGCCCACGCCTGGGCCGCCCACCACGGCCACCTCGCGATCCCCGCCACCGAGAAGCTGGACGGCTACGCGGTCGGCGCGTGGATGCGCCGCCAGCGCAAGGCCGAGGCCCTCACCGCCGACCAGGCCGCGAAGCTCGACGCGCTGGACGAGCTGTGGCGCCTGGAACCAACTGGAAACGCTCCTACCGCCGCCTGCTCGCCTACCTCGCCGCCGGCGGCACCCTGGACGGCCCCGCCAACCGCACCGGTCTCGGTGACGACCCGGCGTTTCGGCCCGGCGCCTGGCTGCGCAAGCAGGACAAGGCCCGCATCGACGGGAAGCTGACCGAGCAGCAGACCGCGCTCCTGGACGTACTCACCCGGCACGCCGAGACCGTGATGGGCTGACCCGCCCCGCAACCAGCAGCTGACCTGACCCGCGGGGCCTGAACAGCATGACCGAGGTCGAGACCGCCTCCGAGGACATCTGGCACGCCCCCGCGTACGGCGGCGACGCCGTCCACGCCCGCGACCACCACCGCGCGCTGCCGGTCGTGACCACCACCCTGCCGCTGCTGCGCCGCCACGGGGCCGACGCCCCGGTGTGGCACCGGTTCGGTCGCCGCGGCTGGCACACCCTCACCGACGCGCTCGACAACCCGGACGGCGACGAGCTGCTGGCCGTCGAGCGGGCGGAGGCGGATCGGGCCCGCCGGGCGCGGGAGGCGGGGAGCGGGAGAGGCGCCGTCCGGCCTGTCGCCGCTGCTCGGCGCCGTTCTCGGATGAGCGGTGGGAGGAGAAGGAACGGGGCTGGAACGACGACGGGCTGTGCGCCGGCTGCCGCCAGGCTGACGCCGACCGGAAGTCGCGGGAGGCCGCCGAGCGCGAGCGGGCCGCCGCCGAAGCCGCAGCCGCCGAGGCGAAGCGCACCAGCTCTTGGTGGCGCCGGTCCTGACCCGGCCTCACCCCGAGCGCAGGCCGCCGACCTGCACTGGGGAGTTTCGGAACCCCCGCTGACCTAATTCCTTATTAGCGGGCTGTGGGAAGCAGAGCGGTTGCCGCCTCCCTGGCCCGCAGGGGTGGTGTGGTGAGCGGCCAGGGAGACACCTGCATACGACCCGGCCACAGAGGCCTTCTGTGAGATCGGTGCCACCCTGGCCCATCGCCACACAGCCACCTGCCGTCGGCCGGGGCACCGAGCGGACGCATGTCTCTTACCTGTAGGTTCTTCGGCGTCACGAGGCCGATCCGCTGAGGACCGACGGGCCACCACAGAAGTTGAGCCAGAACCTAATTCGGGAGCCAGTTAGGCAACGGAATCGAGAGCCACCTGCAACCTGGACCATCGAGACTGGTTGAGTGCTGGGGTAGATGGTGCGGGCGAGCCTCGGCTACGCCACTTGGCCGAGCTGTGGTGCCGCAGAGTGCGCGAGGGCGGGCAACGCGAACCCGTCGCGCAAGCATGGTCTTCTGGCTGTGGGGTCGGACCGGTCTGGTGGGGCCTGGCAGGGTGCCGATCCGGCGGGAGACCCGCCCGGGTCACACCATGTCCGTCTGCGTCGGCAGGTCGGACGTGACGCACCGGGCCTACCGCCCGGGTCGGCTGGTCAGCCGGCCCGGAGGGGGCCCGTGCTCTCAGTAGGTCAGTACGAGGCAGCCACTCTGGCCGGCCTTACCGTCCTCACCCGGCTTGGGGTAGAAGTTGTCATAGTTCCGGTTCCAGTCCCCCGCGTTCCCGCCGCGCCCGCCGTCGCCGCCCTTCCCGCGCGCGTTCTCGGGGCAGGGCGCCATGCTCGGCAGTGGAACCTCCGCGTTCCAGGGCGTCTCCACACCGGCGGCCCCGCCGTGTCCGCCGTCAGCTCCGCGGCCGTCTCCCCGGTCGTGGCTGCCGTCCTCCCCGTTCCGACCGGGATCCCCATGCTTGCCGCCCCTGGCCAGCGCATCGTTGGCGCATTTGGGGCCGCGAGTGTCCCACGTCCCGCCACCGACCCTGTCGTTGGACGGGCCGCCCTTGCCGCCCTTACCGCTCAGATCGCGGGTGGTTTGCGAGCTCCCCTTCGCCGACTCTCCTCCCCCTCCGCCCCACGCGCCCAGGCCGCCCCTGGCCCTGATGGAGTTGTTCGTCGTCTTGTCCCACACCCACGAATCGTCGCCGTAGTCGCCGCCGTAGCCGCCCTCGCCGTTGTAGCGGTTCTCGGGGTCCCAGCTGTGGCTACCGCGGCCGCCGGGGTAGCCCTTCCCCACGGCGAGGTGGATGACCTGTCCGGGCTTGACCGGGAAGACGCACTCGACAGCCCCGCCGCCGTTGCCGCCGGCGCCTCCACCGCCGCCGCCACCGAACTGGAACTGGTTCCCGTTGCCGCCGGAGCCTCCACCGCCTCCGCTGCCGCCGGCGCCGACCGCCGTGGCCGTCAGCTGGGTGACGCCCTTCGGGACGGTGAATTCGTACGTGCCCGGTGTCGCGTACACCTTCGTCACCGGTGCCGCCGCAGCGGCATCACGGGCAGGCGCCTGCGCCCGCGCCTGCGCGGGCATCGCCGAACCGCTCAGCACCGCCGCGACCACCAGCACCGCTGCCTGGCCGGCCCGGCCGCTGCCGCGGCCCCTGCTCAGGAACCCACCGATATACAGACCAGACCGTCCGGCCACGCCGTTGTCCTCTCGCTCGCATCTGGACCAGGCCTCAGGACGCCGAAGCGTCCAGGCCCGGGGAAGGCGGCAGCCGAGCCGCACACCACGCCGCCCCGGACCACCACGACCGGGGCACCGCACAACTCGGTTGTCCAAGCTGCTTCAACGACCCGGGTACACGCCGGTCACCGCCCGGACAGCCCTGGAACACTTGGCTGATTCGGCGGCAGCCGAATGGCCGGGCCGGCTCCTCCAGGCCGCTGCAGAACCGGGCGACGTCTGCCTTCAGGACGGTCCGTCTGATCGGGCCCCGCCCCCGAGCCGGCCTGATACGGCGTCGCTCGAACGAGGTACCGACAGTGTGAACGGCCAGCCTCGATCACTCCGACACAGAAGCCGTTCACGAGTTCACAATTGACTCTCGAACTCGTTGCCCAGGTGGCTCCCGTTCTACGGTTCAGGCACGGATTTCGTGAAGTCGATCGTGCTTCTGTGCGCCGGGTGACGCTCCGTCACGTCTAGGTGGATGCTGGCCGCGTGTGAGGAGATATTCCTTCTGCTCCCGCATCTCGCAGGGGTGCGGGTCGAGTGCATGGATGTGCGGGACGGACGTGTGGTGATCGAGGCATCGACGCTGGAAGAAGTGCCAGTGTCGTGTCCGGGCTGCCAGATTGCGTCAGGTCGGGTGCACAGCAGGTATGGACGGCGCCTGGCCGACGTGCCGTGCGGCGGGCGGGGCGTGGTGATCGAACTGTCGGTGCGTCGGCTGTTCTGCGACAACGGGGACTGCCCGCGGGTCACCTTCGCCGAGCAGATTGAGGGGCTGACCTACCGCTACGGCCGACGGACGCCGGCCCTTCAGCGGATGCTCGGTGCCCTCGGCGTCGTCCTGGCTGCTCGGGCCGTGGCCCGCCTCGCGCTGCTGCTCGGCATCGTGATCAGCCGGATGACCGTCCTGCGCCTGGTCATGGCGCTGCCGGACCCTGCCTGGGCGACCCCGCGCGTGCTCGGCATCGACGAGTTCGCCACCAGGAAGGGCCACCGCTACGGCACCCTTCTGGTCGACTGCGAGACCCACCAGCCCCTTGACCTGCTGCCCGACCGCGACGCGGACAGTGTCGCGGCATGGCTGCGCGAGCACCCCGGCGTCGAGATCGTCTGCCGCGACCGCGCACAGGTCTTCGCGGACGGCGCCCGCGCCGGCGCCCCGAACGCCCAGCACTGCGCGGACAAATGGCACGTCTGGCACAACCTCGGCGAGGCTGTTGAACGCCTCGTCGCCCGCCATCGCGCCCTGCTCCGCGACCTTGTCGAACCCGCGCCTGAGCCCGAGCCGCCGGGACCAAAGCCCGCATCGGCCGAGGCATTCGAGGCTGCCACAGAGCCGTCCGAGCCCTACCCACAGGGGAAGTTCCTCGACCGGCTCCGCGACACCCACGCGGCCGTCCGCGCCCAGATCGAGCAGGGCTTGAGTCTGCGCGAGATCGCCCGACGCCTCGGCCTCGGACGCAACACCGTTCGCAAGTACGCCCGCGCGGCCAGCCCGGAGGCGATGCTGCACGGCCAGTGGCAGAACCGGACCAGCAAGCTCGACCGGTTCAAGCCCTACCTCGACCAGCGCATCGCCGAAGGCTGCACGAACGTGTCCCGGCTCCACCGCGAGCTGCAGGAACGCGGGGCTCGCTGCAGCTACAGCACGCTGCGCGACTACGTCCGGCCGCTACGGCCCGACCGACAGTCCCCGGGGAGCCCGCCGCCCATCGCCCGGCCGCCCTCTCCCCGCGAGGCCACCGGCTGGATCATGCGCCACCCCGACCACCTACGTGAGGACGACCAGCAACAGCTCAAGACCCTGCTGGCCCGCTCACCCGAACTCACGGCCGCCGCAACCCACGTCCGCACCTTCGCCAGCATCATGTCCAACCGCGAAGGAGACCAGCTGGGGCACTGGATCGCCGACGTCTGCGCGGACGAACTATGCGGCCTGGCCGGCTTCGCCACCGGACTGCTCTCCGATCTCGACGCCGTCGTCTACGGCATGAGCACCGACTGGTCCTCCGGTCCAGTCGAGGGCCGCGTCAACGACCTCAAGGCACTCAAGCGCAGCATGTTCGGCCGAGCGAAGCCCTCGTTGCTGCGCAAGCGGCTTCTCCTTATCGCCGCCAGCCGCCGACCCTAACCTCTGCCGCCTCTGGCCTGACGGTCCAGGAAATCGATCAGTCGCGTTTCCGAACGCAGGAGCCGCTCCCGTCGCTCACACGGGAGAGAAGCGAGGGCGTCGACCAGAACTCGCTTCCGGGGGACGTACACCATGTTGCCGGAGTAGATCCTGCAGCCCGAACACCAAGCGAACCCGAAGCAGCGCTCGAACATGGAGGACTCGGGTGGATGGAAGCGGTACTGATACGAGCGGACAGGCGTTCTGCAGGCGGCACAGATTCGTCGATCGCCGTCGGCAACCGTGTCCCAGGTCCCGACCTTCCGCCAGTGCTGTCGCCCGGCCGGTGCTCTTCAAGTCGTCATGCCGGGCATTCTCCCGCACAGCGAGTCGCTCGGCATAACCGTTCGAGCAGGGCTCCGATCGACTACAGATCGTAACCGCCTCGGCGTGCTCTTCACGAAATCCGTGCCTGAACCCGTTCTACCTGTCGAAAACAGGCGGGGTGGGCAGAGCCTGCGACATGACGACACCCATGACCAGGCGCCGACGTCGCTGCCGTCCGGCCGCGCTCACCGCGTCCGCGCCCGTCTCTCCGGTCCGCGCTGGTTGGCCGCCGGCCCCGGTCCGGCCGGGTGGCGGCGCGTGCTGCCGGACGTGGTCGAGCGAGCACCTGACCCCGGGCGGGGTGGTCGTCCGCACCACCTGGCACGAGCCCGCCTGCCCGGCCTGGGCCCGGCGGTGACCGCCGGCACGGTGGCCGGGCCGGGCCGGTGCGGGTGTGCGCGGTGCTGGTCTACGACGGCCGCCTGGCCCTGATCCGCCGCCAGCGCTCGGCCGGCCTCCAGCACTCGCTGCCCGGCGGCCTGGTCGAGGACGAGGACGGCGAAGAACCCGAGACCGCGCTGCGCCGGGAGCTCCTCGAGGAGCTCGGCCTCCGCCTGGCGGTGCTGCCCGCGCCGCCGGAGCTGCGCTTCGTCCAGGACCAGGAGACCGAGCGGCCGGGCGAGGCGGAGCCCTTCCGGCGCCGGCACCTGGTCTACGTTGCCCACCTGCCCGACCCCCTGGTGGCGGCCGTCGCCGCGGTCGAGCAGGACGACCCGGACCAGGCCCCGGTGGTGTGGCTGCCGGTGGCCGACGCGGCCGGCCTCCACCTGTACCCGGACGTCGGCGCCGTCCTCGCCCAGGCCGTCCGGCCCGACACCGCCGCGACCGGCGGCCCGCTGCTGCTCCCGGCGATGACCGGCGCGTCCTACCAGTGGCGCTGACCTCCCGAGCGCAGGCCGCTGTGACCGTGCGCCGTAGATGGCCAGAGTTTTCGCGCTACTTTTTTGGCCGCTGGCCCTGGCTCTGACCAGAGCGAACGCCTTGGGAACCGCAGATTATCGGTGTCGCGGAGGCTTGGCCGTCCCGGCCTCAGTCGACGTCCCGACCATGTACCGCGCTTCGCGGAGGCGCGCTGACCAGGAGCAGGGAGACGGAGCCGACTTCCTGGTGCTGCGCGCCGAGGCGTGACGGTTTGTCCGCTGACCTGGGCCCGGGAGAGGGCGTTGCGGTCAGCCTCCGTGCGCGGTGAGCGTGTAGCCTTCGGGGCCCTCGAAGGAGAACATCGGCCCGAACGGGCTGTCCGCCATGGGGGTCAGGATCCTGACTCCGGCGGCGGTGAGCTGGTCGCGGAGCTGGCGGGCGTCCGTGGTCCGGAACCAGAGCACTACGCCCAGACCGGGCCGTGCGGTGTCGGCGAGGTCGACGCCCGGGAGGAGCGCGCGGACGGCGAACGGGGTCGGCTTGGTGTCGAACACGACCGCGTGGGGCGGCGAGACGGCGGCCCGGCGCAGGCCCAGGTGCTGTTCACAGAAGGTCGCTGCTGCTTGCACGTCGCGTACTTGCAGGGCGACGAAGTCGGGGCCGTCGATGGTGGCAGGCATGGGTACTCCTCGATCCTTGATGTCAGAACTTTGACATAGGGGAGACTAGGATCCCGAGAAACCCATGTCAAAATGCTGACATGATGGAGAGCCCGTTCGCCGAGCCGCCCCACCCCGCCAAGGACGTCACCCAACACGTGGGCTACATGCTCAAACGCGCCCAGGCCGCCCTGCGCAGCGCTATGGACAAGGGCCTGCGCGAGCACGGATTGACCGTGCCGCAGTACGCCACTCTCGAACTCCTGGCCCTGCACCCCGGCATGTCCAACGCCGACCTCGCCCGCGCGACCTTCGTCACCCGGCAGTCCGGAAACGTTGTTCTGCGGGGCCTGCAGGAAGCGGGACTGATCACCCGCCCCGCCACCGCCGACCACGGCCGAGCCCGGCCCGCCCACCTCACCGAGGAAGGCCACACACGCCTGTCCGCGGTCCAAGCCGCCGTCTACGCCATCGAAGAGCGCATGGTGGAGGCGATCCCGCCACAGCGCATGGCCGCGCTGCTCTCTGACCTCGACCGCATCGCGGCAGCCCTGGAGAAATGACCCGGGCTCCCGATTGTTTCGGGCCGGTCCGAGGCGGTGCCTGTGGTGGCAGGGTCGGCGCCGAAGGCCGCCGGTTGCTGCTCGGTCGGAGACCCACCCGCTTCTGACCCGTGGCCAACCAGGCCGGCGCGACAACCTACCCGTCACGCGAACTCGATGAAGCTTCAAACAACGGCATTGCCGGAGAAGGAGAAAGTGGTGCTGCCCGAGGGACGGCTGGCGCGGCGCACTCGCGAGCGTCACGCCGCCGTCCACGCGCTGATGAAGAAGGGAATGGGGCACAGCCAGATCGTCGCCGAGCTGGGCCTGGACCCGAAGACGGCGAGGAAGTTCATGCGCGCCACCACCGTGGAGGAGCTCATAGGCGCGGGGCCCACCGGCGGCCGGCAGACCAGCTTGGACGGCCACGCCGCCTACCTGATCGCCCGGTTCAACGAGGGCTGCACCAGCGCCGACCGTCTCCACCGCGAACTCGCCGAGCGTGGCCTGACCGTCAGCGAGCGCACCGTCCGCCGATTCGTGCACCGGCTGCGCGACCTCGCCAAGCCGACCGCCCGGCCGCCGGCCCCCAAGGTCCGTGAGGTGACCAGGCTGATCCTTGCCCACCCCGACAATCGGCCGGAGGCCGGGAGTGTCCTCATGATGGAACTCCGCGACCGCTGCGGTGAGTTGGACGATGCCTGCGACCTCATCGCGCGATCTACCTCGATGCTCGTCAACCGCCAAGGCCGGGAAGAACTTGTGCAGTGGACTGCGGACGCCGAGGCCAGCCGCCTCCCCGAACTGCGCGGGTTCGCCACTGGCCTGCGCAAGGACTGGGACGCCGTCATGGCCGGCCTCACGCTCCGCTGGAACTCCGGCCCGGTCGAGGGCCACGTCAACCGCATCAAGATGATCAAGAGGCAGATGTTCGGACGCGCCAAGCTGGACCTCCTCCGCAAGCGCGTCCTCCTCTCCACGCGATGACTGTCTTCCCATACGATCAGTGCTTTCCGGACCTTGCGAGGAGACCCCTCTTGGAGATGTTTCGCTTCGACCGTTCGGAGAAGGTCATCGATCGCTTCGACAGTGTGGATGCCACTGCTACCCGCGTCGCCGCCGGAAAGGGGCCTGTTCATCTGACCTGCCTGGCCATCGAGCCCGGTGGAACCATCGGCTCGCACCCCGCCCCGGTGAGCCAGCTCTTCCTTGTCATCACGGGCGAAGGCTGGGTCGCGGGCCCAGACGGGCGCCAGATCTCCGTTTCAGCCGGCGACGGTGTCCGCTGGGAGCCCGGTGAGGAACACGCATCCGGCACCACCACCGGCCTCACCGCCATCGCCCTCGAAGGCCCGTCGCTGGACCTCTTCGCCCCGGACTTGCGCGGCCCCCGCCACCTGCCCTGACCTGACTGCTGGACGGGCAGCTTTCACGGAATTCGCGCCAGAGCCAGTCTGCCGCGTCCGCTGACAGGGCCTCGAGAAGCCGCACCCGATCGTTCTCGAAAAGGACCTTGTACACATCAGGTGCTACCTGAACAGCGTCAGCTGCCATGGGGATCTCCCGATCGTTGGGGCGGAGCGTAGTTAATTGATGGCGACCGTAGTCCCGGGCAGACGACCGCACGCGGCGGAAAACCAGGCAGGCGACCCGGGGGCCACCAAGCCGGACATGCGGTGTCAGCGCCGGCGAGCGGTCCCGCCGGCCGGGCGTCTTGGTCCCGAAGGTGCGGGTCTCGCCAACGGACGCCGACAACGGCCACCGGGCGTCCGTGCGAGCGATGAGACCTGCGCACGGTCCCAACAGCCCCGACAGCCGGCAGGGGTGCGGGAGCGGGAGCGGGTACGGCGACGAGATATCGCCTTCACTCGACAGGTGTCCTTGCAGGTAGAGCGATCAGGCGTAGAGAACCTCGATCATCTCGAACCCGCAGGGACACCTGTCGTCGTATCAGCCACCGAAGTCCGCCACTACCCGCGGATTCGGGTCAGACTTCGACGAACTGATGAGGATTTCCGAAAACGGCCAGGCCCGCTCTCGGTTCCCTAGTTGGTTGGGCCGTTCAACGGTCTGGGGGGAGTGGGGAGTGGGGAGCGGGGAGACGGGCGTATGTCGGCGATGAGTTGTTGCGGCCTGGTGGGTCGGGTACGGCCTTCCCGGCCCGGCTCAGGTCTGTCGAGCATCCTTACGCCTCTTCCGCGGGGATGGCCTGCCGTGTTGCGTAGCGGTTGCGCATCGCGTCGCTCGCTGCGGGACCTGCGGTGAAGACGTAGGTGCCGCTGTCGTCGAGTCGGCGGCCGGTCTTGGCGTCGACGACGACGGGCTCGACCTCCTCGCCGCTGCGCGCGTCGATGAGGATCATGCTGCGCTCGGCCGGTGTGAGACGGGAGTTGCCCCATGCGGCCAGGGCGACGATCACCGGACGCAGGGAGTGCCCGAGTTCGGTGAGGACGTACTCGTGGCGCACGGGGTTGGTCTGGTAGGGCCGGCGCTCCAGGAGTCCGTCCGCGACGAGGGTTTTCAGCCGGGTGGTGAGCATGCTGGAGGAGATGCCCAGGCTCTCCTGGAACTGGTCGAAGCGGGTGTAGCCGTCGAAGGCGTCGTGGAGGATCAGCAGCGTCCACCACTCGCCGACGTGTTCCACCGTCGTGGACAGCGGGCACTCCCGGTCCTCCAGCCTGATCCGGCTTGCCACGGCGACCATCCCCTCAGTTACTGCTAAAGTAGAAGTAAGTAGCTTCTATTCTAGCAGTCATAGCGGGAGCGGTCCTTTCCGTGCCCGCACCCGGGGACGGAGCACACCGTGACCACATACATCAGCGAATCCCTCGAAGGCCGACGCGCTCTGGTCACCGGCGGCACCAAGGGCACCGGAGCCGCCATCGCCCGACGGCTCGCCGAGGCCGGCGCGATCGTGCTGGTGACCGCCCGTACCCGCCCGGACGACGCCGACGAGAAGGCGTTCATCACCGCCGACCTGTCCACCGCCCAGGGCGCGGCCCACGTCGCCGCCGAGGTGGACGCCCGCGTGGGAGGTGTCGACATCCTGGTCAACACCCTCGGCGGTTCCGAGGCACCGGCTGGAGGGTTCGCGGCGCTCGGCGAGGACGACTGGGCCAGGGAGCTGAACACGAACCTGCTGGCCGCCGTCCGCCTGGACCGCGCACTCCTGCCGCACATGATCGCCACGGGCAAGGGCGC
Source organism: Kitasatospora sp. NPDC034023 (assembly GCF_055575795.1). Lineage (NCBI taxonomy): Bacteria > Bacillati > Actinomycetota > Actinomycetes > Kitasatosporales > Streptomycetaceae > Kitasatospora > Kitasatospora sp. NPDC034023. Next base: position 9,983 of record NZ_JBVIRY010000066.1, on the reverse strand, counting down.
GGTCGTGCACGTCACCTCGATCCAGCGCCGCATGCCGCTGTGGAACGGCACCTTGGCCTACGCCGCCGCCAAGGCCGCCCTGACCACCTACAGCAAGGGCCTGGCCAACCAGGTCGCCCCGCACGGCGTCCGCGTCAACACCGTCTCGCCAGGCTTCGTCCAGACCTCGGCCGCCGACAACCTCGTCGCCCGGATCGCCCACGACGCGGACATCACCCAGGAAGCGGCGCTGGGCCGGCTCATGGACTCCCTGGGCGGCATCCCGCTCGGCCGTCCCAACCGGCCCGAGGAGGTCGCCGAGCTCGTCGCCTTCCTCGTCTCCGACCGCGCCTCGGCCATCGTCGGCGCCGAACACGTCATCGACGGCGGCACCACCCCCACCGTCTGAACCCGCCACCACCCCAAGGATCGTCATGCACGACAACCAGCCCCTAACCCCGGACGCCCTGCCCGAGGTGATCACCCGCTACCTCCAAGCGCACCGCGCCCACGACACCGCCACCGCGGTCACAGCGTTCACCGGCGAAGCCACAGTGATCGACGACGGCAACACCTACCAGGGCACCGAGGAGATCGAGGGGTGGCTCGGCCGATCCGTCACCGAATTCACCTACACCATCCACCTCACGAACGCCCAGCAGAGCGACGCGACCCACTACATCGCCACCCACCACCTCGAAGGCAACTTCCCCGGCGGCACCATCGATCTGCGCTACCAGTTCACACTCCGCGACGACCTCATCGAACGCCTCGTCATCGAGCCCTGAGTCCGCCCACTGCTGCCGCCTGCGCGACAAGCCCCACTCACCTGGACCGCCCGTCCCGGCCGTCGTGCCAAGCCGGCCACTCGGCCACCAGGCCAGCCCTCACATTCGGCATCCACCCGCAGGGTCTACCGCCTGACCGGGAACGTGCACTGGGCGACAGCGCATGCCAGCCGGTGAACGATGTCGGAAAGCCGTGTGCGGGAGAACTGCATGCACGGTTTGAAGCGGCGGGGACTGGAACGGAGCATCACGCCACCGCGCCAGTCCCCGACCCTACTCAGAGAGCGCCATCAGAACAGGCACCCGCAGCCGACGGCAGCTGCGCGCGGTGCCGCGAGCGGCCCGACGAACTCGCGCGCAGCGACCGGGTACCGCAACCCCGGCGACCGAGACCACCAGCTCCAGGGTCACCAGGTCTCGCGCGTACTGGCGGTACACCAGGTCCGCCGACGCCGTCCGCCAGGTCGGCGAACACCGACTCGCCGACCTCCTCGCCAGCCGCCTCCGGGTGTCCGCCCTGCTGTGCGGGCGGGCCGCTGCCTACGTGATGTGGCGCAGCAGGGCGGTGACGGCCGCAGACACCTGTCCGCGGGGATGCACCACCATCACCTTCCAGGTCGGTGCGTTCTGGGCGAAGCGGCGGGTCGTCAGGTCGGGAAAGCGGGCGGCCAGGGATTGGGGCATGATGCACACGCCCAGGTCGTGGCGGACCAGGTCGGTGGCGCTGAGAATGTCGTTGACCTCGAAGGTGGCGACGCGGTCGACGAGGGCTGTACGAAAGGCACGGTCGACGGAGTGCCGGATCGCCCAGCCAACGGGGAATTCCACTAGTGGCAGGCCGACCGCCTCGGCGAGGGTGACCGGTCGCTCGGGTTGGCCGGCGCGGCCCGGCGCCGTGATCAGGACCATCTCCTCCTCCTGCAGCACGCGTGCGGCCAGTCCTCGCTGCTGGGGACGGGCCAGCGCCACGACGGCCACGTCCATGGTGGCGTCGCGCAAGGCCTGCAGGAGGTCGTCCGCCGACGCCTGGCGAAGCCTGACCGTCACCTGCGGATGCTGGTGACGGAAGGCGGCCAGCGCCTGGGCGAGGCCCGTGTGGAGACCCTGCATGACCCCGATGGTGATCTCTCCCCGGAGCTGTTCTTTGGTCAAGTCAACGGCGGCTCGGGCCTGTTCGGCGGCCTGTAGCGCGGCGCGGGCGGCCGGGAGGAACGCCTGGCCCGCCGGGGTGAGGGATACCCGGTGGGTGGTCCGGTGGAACAGCGAGGCGCCCAACTCGCGCTCAAGAGCGCGCACCGTGGTGGACACCGCGGACTGCACCACGTGTAGGCGTCGCGCCGCCGCGCTGAAGCCGCCCTCCTCGGCGACCGCGACGACGACCTCCATCTGCCGAAGATCCATCCCACCCTCCGTACGGCCGAACTCCAGGCTATCTCTGAAAGAGATTACCGCCATCTCGAACCATCTCCCTGGCATGGGAAGCGACCACCGCGGCAGGGGGTTGAAGAGGTCATCAGCAGCGAACGACACTGCTGGTCAAACCAGAACATTCGGCCCGGTGCCGGACGCCCGCCCTTACCCCAGGGAGAAGTCATGTCGAGCAACAACGGCCTCATCGACCCCGCAGACGCCGCGGTACTGCTGGTGGACCACCAGAGCGGTCTGCTGCAGATCGTCAACCACACCAACGTCCGCGAGCTGCGCAACAACGTGGCCGCTCTGGCCAAGGCCGCCACCCTGGTCGGCGCCCCGGTGATCGCCACCGCGTCGGTCCCCGAGGGCCCCAACGGCCCGCTGATCCCGGAGGTGTTCGACAACGCGCCCAAGGCGACGTACGTCCAGCGTCACGGCGAGATCAACGCGTGGGACGTGGAGGGCTTCCGCCGCGCCGTCGAGCAGACCGGCCGCCGTACGCTCCTCGTCGCCGGCATCATGACCAGCATCTGCGTCGTGGAGCCCGCACTGTCGGCCCTCGCCGAGGGATACAACGTGTACGCCGTCATCGACGCCTCGGGCACCTACTCCGACGAGGCTCAGCGGATCTCGATCGAGCGCCTGAGCCGGGCCGGCGTCAAGGTCGTCGACGTCCTTGGCGTGGCGGCCGAGCTGCAGAAGACCTGGGCCCGCGAAGACTGGGCGGACTGGGGCGGCGTCTACGCGAGTGTCAGCCCGGGCTACGCCGCCGTGATGGAGTCGGTGGGCCGCGCCCAGGCGGAGGCCACCGGCGGCGAGGCCGCCGGGGCCGAGGTCAAGTGGGCCCAGGCCCACGGCCGGTTGGCCTGAATCCCGTCGTTGCTGCCCCGGGCCGGTGGGCCCGGGGCGGCGACCGGCCCCCACGGCCGGCGTCGATCCCGGACGCCGGCCGACCACCTTCACGGAATCGGAGCAGTCACATGTCGTTGTCCGCACCCCGGACCGCTCTCCGGGCACCCGCCGAGGGGGGCGGCGAGCGGCGCTCGGCCCGCAGGCACGGTGCCGGGTTCTGGATGATCGCCTCGGTGTTCGTCACGGCCATGGCGTTCTCCACCGTCCCCACCCCGCTGTACCCCCTCTACCAGGCACGCGACGGCTTCTCCACCTTCACGGTCACGATCGTCTTCGCCGTCTACGCCATCGGCGTGCTGACCAGCCTGCTGCTGGCCGGGCACGTCTCGGACTGGATCGGCCGACGGAAGGTCCTGATCACGGCGCTGACGCTCGAACTGGCCGCCGCCGCGCTGTTCGTCACCGAACCTTCCCTGCCGGTCCTCCTCCTCGCCAGGCTGGTCACCGGCCTCGGTGTCGGCATGCTCACCGCGACCGCCACCGCGCACCTGCACGAACTGCACAGAGCACACCGCCCCGGCGCCTCCCCGCAACGCTTCGAGATCGTCTCCACCGCGGCCAACATCGGCGGCCTCGGCTTCGGCCCACTCGTCGCCGGCCTCCTCGCCCAGTACCTCCACGCGCCGCTGCGCCTGCCCTACCTCGTCTTCGGCGCCCTGCTGCTGATCAGCGTCGCCGCGGTCGCGCTCACCCCCGAGACAGTCAAGGAGCAGCCCGTCAGGCCGGCGTACCGCCCGCAGCGTGTCAGCACCGACCACGGCGACCCCACCGGATACGTGGCCGCCGCAGCCGCGGGCTTCGCGTCCTTCGCGGTCTTCGGTCTGTTCACCTCGCTGGCCCCCGGATTCGTCGGCCACACCCTGCACCACCCCTCCCGCGCACTGGCCGGGCTGATCGTGTTCGCCGTGTTCGGTGCCGCCGCGGCGGCCCAGTCGCTCACCGGCCGCCTCGATGCCAAAGTACGCAGAAATATCGGCCTGTTCGCCCAGGCCGCAGGGGTGGCAGCACTGGCCATCGGCATGCGCGCCGCCAGCTTCCCCGTCTTCCTGGCAGCCGGCATCGCGGCCGGCATCGGCGCCGGAGTGCTGTTCAAGTCCGCGGTCGCCACCGTCGTCGCCATGGCCGCGCCGGCCAAACGCGGCGAAGCTCTCGCCGGACTCTTCCTCATCGCCTACCTCGGCCTCGCCCTGCCCCCGATCGGCCTCGGCATCGCTACCCTCTACACCACCGTGACCGCCGCATTGACGTGGTTCACCGGCGCCCTGCTCGCCCTGCTCACCATCGCGGGCGTACTCGCCCGCCGCCCCGGCCGCACCGGCTGAACGCACCGTCCATCGCCGACTCCAACACCCGAAGCGGCGTCCCGCGCCCGGCCCACTCGCCAGGTGCAGCAGCCCGCAGCGCCGCACCAAGGTGCAGCAGCCGGACGCGGTGCAGCACCGCGTCCGGCTGCAGCGTGCTGCACGTTGTCCCGCCGCTGCGGGTGCAGCACGGCATGTTGTCCCGTCACCGGCCGCAGCCGCGCGCCCCCTTGTCCTACTGCCCCGGAGCCATCCCGCGCAGCAGGACCGGTTGTCCCCGCGCATGCAGAACACCCCCTGCGCATGTGCAGGGCCGACGCGGTGGGCGGCCTTGCGCGGCACCGACCCCGAGGCCCGGGCCCGGGCCCGCGGCCCTGGTGCGCAGCAGCACCCCGAAGTCCAGCAAGGCGACCCCCGGCTGCCGTAACCGGCCGGGGCCGGCGGCGGTTGCACGGACCCGGCACCCGCCCGCCTTCGCGCGCTCCCGCTCCCAGCAGCGTGAGCGGCATCCCGAGGCCTGTCCGACCAGCCGATACCGCGCTCAATCGGGAATACCTCGGCAGCGTCCACCGTTTCGAGGCTTAGTTGAATACTAAACAACCATGAGGAGGGAACATGCAGTTCGGGATCTTCACCGTTGGTGACGTCACGCCCGACCTGGCTCTGTCCATGAGATTCGACAGCGTTTGTTCATGACTTCAGACGGCAGGGCTTGGTCAGGCGATTCGAACAGCGCAGTCCTGGAGCCCGTTTGGTCACCCGACCGAATGAGGCTGGCCAGCCAGGCGGAGTATCCAGGCTGACCAGCCTCGTCGCTTCGTCAGTCCGTTGCGTTCAGCCGAGACTCTGCGACCGCGACGCCGGCGATGGCGGCGAGCATCAGCACCGTGCCTGTGACGACCGCGATCTGGGATTGTCTCGGCTGAGAACGTCGCGCCGTCCCTGGTACCGCTCGGCTGCGTCCTCGGCTGATCAGGGGACGCGCCCGTGGGCGTGGTGAACGACGGGCGGGGTCACTGGGGGAGGGTGACCAGGACGCGGCCGCGGCTGCCGGTGTCGACGCGGTCGTGGGCCTTGGCGATGTCCGCCAGCTCGTAACGGTCGCCGACTTCGACGGTCAGGGCGCCCACGGCGGCCGCGGCGGTCAGATCGCGTGCTGCCTGGCGTTTCGCCTCTTCGGGGAAGTCGTCGCTGCCGATCAAGCGCAGGAGGACATTGTTGAACAGCAGCGGCCAGAAGGGGATCTCGGTCCGGTCCGCGCTCGTCGCGTAGGCGGCGATGACCGCGCCGTTCGCGACCACGGCGTTGTCGAGGTCTGCGTTGTCGGACAGGGACACCTCGACGATCCGGTGCACGCCCTCGGGCGCGTACGCGCGGATCGCCGCCGCCGGGTCCCCCTGGTCCAGGGCCACGGCGTGGGACACGACAGCCGGATCGACCTGTGCGAGATCCGCGCCGCGCCGGACGGTGGCGAGCACCCTGGCCCCGCCCCAGTGAGCGAGCTGTGCGGCCAGGGAGCCGACCCCGCCCAGAACGCCGTGCACCAGCACGAGCTTGCCGTCGACCGGTCCGTCGGCGAACACGGCGCGGTGGGCGGTGATGCCGGGGATGCCCAGGGCCGCGCCGACCTCGTCGCTGAGGTGGTCGGGCAGCGGGACAGCCAGATCGGCGGGTACGACGGTGTACTGGGCGGCCGTGCCGAAGGGCCGGTAGGACTGGGCGCCGTAGATCCACACCCGCTGTCCGGCTCTGCGCTCGTCGGCCCCCTCGCCCACGGCGTCGACGACTCCGGCGGCGTCGCTGTGCGGGATCACCCGTGGGTAGGGCATCGAGGAGCCGAGCCAGCCGCGCCGCTTCTTGGTGTCGCCGGGGTTGACACCGGAGACGGCGACGCGGACGCGGACCTCGCCCGGGCCGGGGGTGGGGTCGGGCAGCTCGCCGACGCGCAGCACGTCGGCGGCGGGGCCCTGTCGGTCGTACCAGGACGCAAGCATGGGCGGCTACCTCCGGGGCTGGTCAGCGCACAGGTTGTCCGAGCGTAGAGGGTCTGTCTCGGCGCGCGCGGTGACTGGCTCGTCACCGTCCAGAACCTGGCGCAACCAGGCCCGTTCGGCGCTACTGATGGCGCGGGCGGTCAGCAGCATGCCGCGCCGGTAGGGGTCGGCCATGTCCTCGGCACGCAGCGGCCGGTCGCCGTCGTAGAAGAAGCTCGCCGGTTCCTCCAGGAACTCCAGCCGCCGCCGCAGCACCGCGTGCTGTTCGGCGACGTCCGGCAGGAGGGACAGGAACGCCAGTACGGTGAAGAACCGCGTGAAGTCGCTGATCTCGTGGTCGGCGGGCGCGCGCAGCCGCTTCAGCAGGTCGGCGCGCCCGGCGTCGGTCACGCTCAGTATGTAACGGGCCGGGCCCGCGGCCGGGTCCGCGCGCCGTTCCAGCAGGCCCGCCGCGGCCAGACGCTTGATCGCCGGGTACAGGCTGCCGTCGCTCACCGGCCGGGTGTAGCCCGTCAGCTCCGAGAGTCGGCGGCGCAGTTCATGTCCGGGCAGAGGCCGCTCGGCCAGGAAGCCCAGTATCGCTAGGTCAAGCATGTCCCTATCGTCCCACACCTACATCGATTCGATGCACACATCGAATCGATGTACTGTGGTTCTTTCGCTCGCTCGTTGCGAGCGGGCAGTGCCAGAAGAGAGAGGCGGACGGACATGTCGCCACAGTCCACCGAATCCGTGATGAGCCGCTTCGTCGAGTTCATCAACACAGCCGACGAGGACCTTGCCCGTGAGGTCATCGCCCCGGATGCCGAGTTCCATGCGCCGAGCCACGCGGAACCGCTGCGGGGCCCTGAGGGCTACCTGGAGCTGATCGCGATGATGCGCGCGGGGTTCCCGGATGTCCGGTGGACCCTGGAAGAGACCGTCACCGAGGGCGACACGGTGGCCGCCCGGTTCACCATGCGCGGAACGCATCAGGGCGAGTTCTTCGGAATCCCGGCCAGCGGCAAGACCATCTCGGTCCAGGCCATGAACTTCTACTACCTGGCCGACGGAAAGATCATCAAGGAGCGGGGCCAGCCCGACCTCCTCGGGGTGATGCAGCAGATCGGTGCCGTGCCTGCGCCTTGAGAGCGCAGGTCCGTCGGCGGCAGCGCCGGACGTCTACCGGCTTCCGGCAGTACGAGGGTGGCGTGCCAGGCCATGGTCCTGGCGCACCACCCTCGTCTCATGTCACCTCGCCGGCGGTCAGCCCTTCGCGTCCGGTCGCGACTCGGCAGCCGCGAGGCCGGCGATGACCACGAGCATCAGCACCGTACCGACGACCGTGGCCGCGGTGAGCCGCTCTCCGAGAAGCGGGCCCTCTCTGCGGAGCTGCGACCCACCGCTGTGCCGCCGCAGTGGCCCCAGGAATCGAACACGGGGCGACCGGGGGTGGTGTCCGAGGTCATGAACAAACGCTGTCGAATCTCGTGAACAAAGCCAGGCCCGGACGCCTGCCCGACCAGCAAAGGAACTGACATGCGGCACCTCACCCCCGCCTTCGCCCTCGGCGCCCTCCAGCGCGGGAAGCAGATCGAGCAGTTCCTCGGCGCCATCGAAACCGACGGCCGGCCCGGGCTCCGCTGGATCGCCCTCAGTCCCAGCCGCACGGGCGTCACCATTTACCTGAGCGAGGTCGAGGATGTCGGCACCGACACCTTCCTCGACATCACCGAGTTCCCGCCTCTGGACCCCGACGAGGAGACGTGGGGCCGGGAGGTCGCCGTCATGCCCACCCCCGAGGAGGCCTTGCACCTGGCAGAGCATGAACTCGCTGCCGACCCCCAATGCTGGGTCAACGATGGCGTCGTCTGCGACGAGTACCAAGACTTCCGGGCCGTACGCAGGTCGAACCCGTGAGGTTTCGGTGCCACCTGGCACGAGTTCGCCGGAACATGTGCGCTTTGCCGAACGACTCGTTCGAGGCGATGGCCACGCTGTTCTTTTCCTCCCGCTCGCCGGGCGCGGGCCGTTCGCCTCGGTCAGCGGCTGGAGCCTGGGCGGGCCGGACGAGCGCTGAGTCAGAGCCGCCTGCACGCTCGGCACGGGCGAGCGTCGTGCCCGCCCGCCGTCACCTCCCGCCGATGCCGCGTCCGCCTCCAGCCCCTGCCCCGTCGCCATACCGCGGAGCCTCGATGCCCACCGTCCTGCAGCATGCCGTCCTCATCACCGCGGCCGGCGCCGCCTGGGCGGCCCTCGCCGTCTTTACCGCCGCTATCACCGCCATCACCGCGGTCACCGTCCGCAGCGACGCCCGCCGCCGCGACGCCAGGGAGGTTCTCAAGGTCCTCGTGCGCCGCAGCCGCTGACCGCGCCCCGCGGCTTCCCTGCCCGGGCGGGTCTGGTTCAGCTGGTCTTCCAGGCGAGGGGCTTGTTGTCCTTGTCGAGCCACACGATGTACTGGAGGGGCTTGTCGGCCGGGGCGAGGTAGATGGCGCACTCGTGGTCGCTCTGGCCCTTGACGAAGTCCTTGCCGCCGTGGGGGACGTCGCTCTCGCACTTCGGGAACGCGCTGAGCAGGTCGACCTTGCGGGCCTGGGCGGTGTCGCTGACCATGGCGCGCAGCCGCAGGTTGAAGTAGGGCTCGTAGATTCCGTTGCCGCCGGTGTGGGTGTAGGTGACGTGTACGTAGTACGGCGTCTTGCCGGCCATGTCCTCCGGCTTGAGGAAATTGGCGAGGTCGGCGATGTCGCCCTTGACCACGCTGGTGGGGCCGATGGTGAGGGAGATGTCGCCCTTCGCGCTGTCGGTGTACGTGCCGGTCGCGGGCGCGGCCGGCGGGAGGGCGCCGGCGAAGCGGCTCGGGGCTGTCGGGGTGGCGGTGGGCGCCGCGGCGGTGATGGTGGGCAGCACGGTGGCCGCCGTCGACGGCGAGGCGGTGCCCGGGCTCACGGTGGCGGTGGGCGTCGCGCCGGCGGGGGTGTCGCTGTTGTCGGGGCCGCAGGCTGTCAGAAGGAGGGCCAGTGCGGCGGCGGCCGGGATGGCGGCGGAACGGAGTACGGATGCGGAGCGCAAGGGAGTCCCCCGGGAGAATCACGGTCGACCCGGCTGAGGTGGATGTCCCTCGTCGGTGCGGGCGAGCCTGGCGGCGGCCGCGTAGTACGGCCCTCAGCGATCCTCCATTGATTTGCCCGGCCGCCACATGAGTACGCGTACTCACATTTGGCCCGCACGCATCCTCCTGTCGGCGTACACCTGTATCTGACCTGTACGCCGACACCTCCGCTGTCTGGAGGGCGGGTGTCGGCCCAGCAGCAGAACCTCGATCAGCGCCCGAGTACCCTCACGCTCGCCGTGGGCCTTGCGGGCGGCCGCCCACCAGGCGTCATGGACCGGGGTGAAACGGCCTGCGGAGCGGGCCTGGTCAAGCGCGGTGGCCCCGGGCAGGGTGCCGGCGGCCCCGATCGAATAGAGCAGGGGCCTTGGGTCAGGGACAACGCAGCACATGGATGACGCGTTCTGAGAGGACGTTAAGTCCCTTTACTCACGGTTGGGGATCGCTCGTTCGTGTGATCGTTCGATGAACTGACGTGTTGGCCGGGGGGTAGGTGATGTTG
>NZ_JBVIRY010000065.1:0-26945 GCF_055575795.1 Kitasatospora sp. NPDC034023 | reverse complement strand
TGTGGGGAGGGTGGGGGTGGGGGGGGGGCTGCGCCGGGCGGGGGTGGCTGGGGCCATTCGCCTGCGGCGAATTCACGGGCAGGGCTTGGCCCCTGAGACCGTGTTTGAGATCTCTGTCGATCATGCTCGCACTGGGTGCTCTAGGCTCGGCGGGTGAGCGATGAGATATTCCCCTTCGTCGGCGACTTCAGAGAACTGCAGCACGGCAGCCCCGACGGCCCGTCTCTCCGGTCCGCTGTCTGCGCCCAGGAACCGCCGCATGCACGTGAGCTGGTCCGGTACCTTCGCGGCGGCGCGGTGCTGGCCTCCACAGCCAGCATCACTTTCGACGTTCTCAGCTTGGGCAATACCGTCATCGGTGGGCTGCAGCTGCTGACGGACGGTCGTTGGCTCTGGTACTCCGACCTCGCCCACTACGTCGAGCACCACCGCGTCGCGCTTGACCCGCGGTTCGTCGCGCACGCGCAAGGCAACGGCTGGTCTGCCCCGCAGCTCAGCCGCACGGACTTGCTCGCGCTGGAGAGCGCACTTCTCGGCGGGGCGTCCGAGGACTGATGTTCGCGGTTGGCATCTGACCGCCCGGTCCCGCTACACGGAGGTCCGTGTCAGCGGCCGGGGACCTGGCCGCGATGCCGGTCCACCGCGAGTGAGCCGGCGGACCATGATGCCGATCATCGCCCAGCGGATCATGGTCTCCGACCGAGCTGGACTGGCTTCGTAGTCACGCGCGAGGCGCCGGTGGGCGTTGATCCACGAGAACGTCCGCTCTACCGCCCACCGCTTGGGCTGGACCTGGAATCCGCGCTGGTCCGGGGCCTTGCGGACGATCTCCAGCTCGCGGCCGAGGATCTGGGAAACCCAGTCGACCAGGCGGCCGGCGAAGCCCTGGTCGGCCCAGACCTTCCGGACGCCGGGGTGGTCCAGTCGGGTCCACAGCAGCGGCCGCTTCGCGCCGTCGCGGTCCTGGACGCTGGCCGCGACGACGTGGACGGCCAGGAGCAGGCCGAGGGTGTCGGTGACGATGAACCTCTTGCGGCCCTTGACCTTCTTGCCCGCGTCGAATCCCCTGGTCGCGGCGGGGACGGTGTCGGCGGTGCGGACGGACTGCGAATCGATCAGCCCGGCGCTCGGCTCAACGCCGCGGCCGTCGGCTTCACGGACCCTGCCGCGCAGGGCGTCGTGGATGCGCTCGACGGTCCCGTCGTCGTGCCACCAGGTGAAGTACCAGTACACCGTCGGCCACGGAGCGAAGTCCTTCGGCAGCTGCCGCCAGGCGCACCCGGTCCGCACCACGTAGAAGATCGCGTCAACGATCCGCCGCCGCGGATGCTTCTCCCGCCGCCCGCCCTTCGGACCCACCCGCGCCGGCGGCAGCAACGGCTCCACCAGCGCCCACTGCTCATCCGTCAGGTCCGACGGATACCCACCCCCAGAACCACTCATGCAAGGCCCAACGACCCTACAAGCCACGGGACACGGCAGATCTCAAACACGGTCTGACGGGGCGGCAACTGAGGGGGCCTGCGGCCCGGCCCATCTGGCGCGTTGACGATGTGACGCAAAATTCCGGTAGCACCCCTCCCCATCCCTACGGTCGGGCACCGTTGACGATGTGACGCAAAATTCCGGTAGAGGGCCCTCCCCTGACGGGGAGGGGGTACCCGGCCGAACTCCCGTTGACGATATGGCGTAAATCCCCGGTACAGCGTCTCACCGGGGGTCGGGGGCCCTGCCGGGGCCTCCACCGCCAGGCCGTCCAGCGGCCCCGTGCCAGGGCGAGAGGTGGGACGGGGCCGTCAAAGATGCAAGAGCTGTCACCGACCCGGCCCCCGCACCGCTCCCGGGAATCCGGCCTGGGAACTCCCCGGAAACAGCCACCGACCCGTCACACCCCACCCCGTCAAAAAGCCCTGGACGCGGCGCAGCACAGGGCGCGGAACGGGGCGCAGTGCGGGCCCCTCGAAACGCACGGGGATGTCACCGTGAACCGGTCTCTGACGTCACCGGGCAGACACGCGGGAAAGAGGCTGGGAATACGCCTCGGCATCCGGTCGTAAACCCCCACCGCCAAGCGCCTGGAATCCCGCCCCCTGATGTCACAACAACCACTGACCCGCTACCCCCTCCTACCGGCCGACAACGACCAACCAGACACCCCTTCGAACTCCAAGCCCCAACACGACGAGAACAACCAGAACAGGCACCGGAAAACAACGCGGGCCTTCGGCGGCGGCCGGGGCCTGACGGCCCCTCGAAAGGGGCTGGAATGCCGCCTACGGCGCCACCGGAAAACAGCGGCGCGGGCATTGCCGGGTGGGGCCCGGCGGCCCCGGCGCCGAGGTCGTCCCGGTGGCGCCTGCGGCGCCCCGGGCAGGCGCCGGCCACACCCGCGAGGGGAACACCGGCACCGGCGGCGCGGTGCGCCGAGGTGGCACGGCACGGGGGCCGAGGCGGCGCAGCACCGGGGGCGCCGGGGCGTGCGGCACAGGCGAGACGCGGCAGGGCACAGCCACCCTCCCGAGGCCTCTCTCAGGGCCTCTCCTAAGGGCGGCGCGGCCCCACCGGCCGGCGGCCTGACGGCCACCCACACCAAGCAGCGGGCCCGGGCGCCACCCGGCTCCATGCCACGCTCGAGGCACCAACCGACGACGTCGACCAGGCACAGCGACCCAAGCGACCCGAACCACCACTGCCAGCCCCGCACAGTCCTGGACGGCACCGAGCAGGACACCGGCGAGGGCGGCGGCCGGGACGGCGGCCACGCGACCAGGCGTCACCTGGTGGCACGCGCGAGGCATCCAACCAACCCCCGGGCAAGCCCCCGACTCCCGACCTGACAGGATCACAACCCGGTGCGCGTCACACCCCATTGCCCGTGACGCGCACCACCCCACACCCCACACAACGGGGCCGAAAACCCGGCGGACAACACCCCCAAAAAACCGGCCACAAAACCCACCGGAAAACCCGCCGGAACACCTGCCGCAATACCCGCCCGAAAAACCCGCCCATCCCCCTGCCCCCGACACCCACCCCCCAGCACATGGCATGCCCACGACGAACACGCACAGCAACCAGACCGAGCAGACACCAGGCACTCACAGCGACCCGGACCCGCCCACGCCCACCCCCGGAAATTGGTCCAACCCAAACCCCATAAAACCCCTAAAACATACCAAAACGACGCACCGAGACGACCAAAGGTCACACCCTGCGGCCCCTCGCCGGGTAGAGCTTGGCGTGCAGCACACGGTCCTCCCACCACGGATCGTCTGGAGTGGAGACCAGCGCGGCCATCTGCTCGCGCTTTGTCGGGACCGGCAGCACCAACGGGCCCGACTCCTGCGCGGCGCGGGCCTGTACGCACTGCGGGGGCACTCCAACCGGTCAGGGCCGGCAGGGCCTTCTCCCGCAGCTCCAGCTCCGAGCCCTCCTTCCCCCCGATCGAGCCCCGGCACGTCCAACACGGCCACAGCACGGCGTTCGCAGCCCGGGCGGCCTCCAGGCGCGGGAGCGCGGCTGCAGCCTCCGGGCGCAGTATCTGGGGGAGCCAAGCGCTGGTTCCTGACCGAACATGCGCCCGGATCGTCTTCTTTGACGCCGCGCGGGGCGCAGGGTCGGGCCGAGGGGAGCGGGCGTAGTAGGAGGGCGCGGTTGCCCGGCCGCGCTGCGGCCCGTCTTTGCGGGCTGCCGTGCGCCTCGTACCCCTTTGCCGTGTTGGGCAGTTGACCTGGACAGGAACAGACAAGGTCGGCGGGCGGGAGCTTTGCGGTGGGCAAGGGTAAGCGTCTGCGGGCGCAGCGGGGGATTCCGGCGCAGCGTCGGGTCGTGGTCGTTGATGCTTTGGAGGTGGGGGCGTTCGGCGGCGTGATGACGCTGCGGTGCGGCCGGGCTGACCGTGAACCTCTTCTTCTGGTCGTTCCAGGGGAGGTGGCTGGCGACCTGGTGGAGAAGCTCGCGGTGGCGACGCTTGATGCGGAAGAGGAGTACTGGAGGGCCGTCTCGTACGTTCTGCGGGATGTCGAGCCGACGCCTACTGCCACGTCTACCGCTATGGAGAAGTGGTTGCTGAGGCAGGACTGGGACCGGGTGGTGGGGGCTGTCGGGGAGCATGCTTGCTTCGTCGTGACCTACGTGGGACATCTCGGTTTGGCTGTCGCGCCTCCGTTCACGGCTCGGCCTTCACTTGCGGTCATTGATCCAGGCCAGGCCAAGCGTCTCGTTGGTTCTCTGCGTTCTGCGGCTGCCCAGGCCTTGGACGAGGCGCGGCATTCCACTGCTTCCGGCTACGACAGGCTCTCTGCGGCGGCGCAGTTCCTGATGCGTCAGCCGTGGCCGCGGCCGGAGCCAGTGGTGACACCGCAGGAGGCCGAAGCATGGGTGGCTGGTCAGTACCAGGGGTTTCTCAAGCGGTCTCCGTTCATCAGGCCGGCAGAAAACGACCTGATCGTCGATCCGCAGTGAGGTTCTTCAGTGGAACCGTGCTGCGAGGGGTGTCAGCCCGCAACGGTCTCGGCTGTGTGTCCGTGGAGTGCTTCCAGGAGCGCGCTCTGCTGGTCAGTCAGCTTCCCGTCGGTGCGGGCCTTGTCCTGCCTACGCAGCCATGTGCCAGGTCGGAACGTCGCCGTGGCGCCGGGCGCGGCACAGCGGGCGGCCTGCGCCGGTTCTGGGAACCGGCGGTGAGGACGGAAAGAGAGAACTGCCTTCGGGCTCTGTTGTCCTCCGCGAGGCTGGGGTCATGGTTCCCGGGATCTTCCGTGTGTCTCCGTTCGCCGGGGAGACGACTTCCTCGTTCCTTCGCCGGGTCGCTGCCCGCTACGGGCTGGACGACGCCGCCCTGTTGACGTCCTGGCGGTGGCACGGCCACCGCCCGCGGCACGAGAGCGGTGCGCAGCGGGCGGATGCCGAGGTGCTGCTGCATGGGGCTGGGCGGCGAGCGCTGGCCGGGTTGTGTGGGGTCGGCGAGGACGTGTTGGGGCGGGCGTTGCCGGCGTGGGGGGTGGACGACGAGAAGCTGGCCTCGCGGGCGGGTGGGAGCGGCCCTGGGGCGGTGTGGCGGGTGGGCGGTGTGGTGGTGGGGCCGGTGGCGTTCGGGTGCCGGTCGTGCGCCGCACGGCGAGCCGGGGCGCCGATGCGGGTGGTGCGGTACGCGCAGCGGTGGGAGCGGGTCTGTGCGCGGCACGGGCGGTGGCTGCTGGACGCGGACGCGGACCAGGCGCTGGAGTTCCTGGACGTGCGCGGCCTGCCCGAGGTCGTGGCGGCGCAGCGGCGGTGGGCGGGGGTGGCTCGACGGGCCGCGCGGGCGGGCGCTGAGCCCGGGTCGGTGTTCGGGGTAGCGCGGGCGGTGGTGTGCCAGTGGTGGGATCTGGCGTTGGAGTGGCCGGACGAGCGGGTGTGGCCCGCGCGGCTGCACGCGCTGGCGGGTGGGGACGTGGGCGGGGACTTCTGGCGGTGGCGGGCGGTGGTGCGGGACGCGGCCGTCTTCCCGGAGGTGGTGGAGGTCGCAGCCGCGCTGCTGGATCCGGTGATGGCGGAGTTGGTCTGGCAGGACAGCGGGGCTGGGCGGCCTCGGGCGCTGCCGGTGGACGGGGCGTTCTGCCGGCGGCTGGGCGAGCGGGTGGGACGCGGGTGGTTGGGGCCGCTGGCCGCGGTTGCTTCGGCGGGCCGCTGATCGCCTGGATGGGAGCGGTGATCCGCCGACGCCGCGGCGTGGCCGTGCCGCCCGGCCACCGGGACGGTCTGTGGTGGGTGCGCCAGGAGCTCCAGCCGCCGAGCATGGCCGCGCAGTTGCGGGCGCTGACGAAGGAGACGAGGCTGCCGGGGTCGGGGACGGCGTGGCGCTCGGCGGTAGCGCCCGAGCGTCGCATGCTGATCAACAACTTGCTGGACGACGCGCAGGAGCAGCTGATCCAGCTGCGCGGGGCGCAGCGGGGCAGCAGTGCGGAGGCCGCCGAGCGTCTGTTGAAGGGCTTGGGCTACAGCATCGGCCGACTGCAGGAGGCGGCGCGGGAGACGGTGGAGGGTGCGTTGGAGGCCGGGGTGCGGCCCGAGGATGTCGCCGTGTGGGTGGGGATGTCCCCGGGCGCGCTCGCCGGGTTGCTTGGGGCTGGTGGCGAGCCGGTGCGACAGATCGAGGTCTGACGGGTCGTTGGGCCTGGGACAGGCCTGACGTGGAGCAGCGCCGTGGGAGTGATCCGGGGCTTGCGGTCGGTGGTGACGTGCGGGGCCTGGGTGAGAACGCGGGTGGGGCGTGGAGTGCTCTACCGCACCAGGTCACAGGGCGGGGTGGGAACAGGGAAAGCCGTCCGCGCGGGCGTGTGTGGCGGGTTGGCTGAGAACCGTGAGCGGCGTGGACGGTTGGGCCGGGGCGGATGGATCAGCGGGCCCGGTGGATCGAGGCCCAGTTCACCGCCCTGCGCTACTTCACCCTCGACGGCACCGACCACCCCAGCCACAAGGCCCAGGGCAGCATGATCCGCCGCTACATCATCTGGCGAAACAAGCACGCCGCCGACGAACGCCTACGCGAAGTCGTCACCAGGGCAAACATTGCCTGATGCGGCACTAGTACTCCAGCCGGACTTCTCCATTTCCGCTGGTCAACGGCCTGGGAGTGGGGAGTGTAGCGGGCGGATGATCTGTCAGGGGCGGTCTTCATGAGACCGCCCCTCGATCGTGTGCAGGCGGCGTTGATAGTGGCAACGACGTGGGCAGCCTCCGGCCGTGATCAATGAGTGGGAAGCCCAGCTGTGGGACCGTGAGCTCGATGACCTCTTCCTCCGCGTTGGCGTTCACTTCGGCCGCGTGGAGCCGCGCCGCCGGATGCGCGACTACGTCCGCGGCCTGCTCGGCCCTGTCGGCCGTAAGAACGGCTGGGTGCGCCACGAGGCGCCATGTGACCGAGTGGAGGTGCGAGACCTTCACCGCCGGGCCGTCGCAGCGGCTGGGTAGAAGCTGAGGGCAGTCTGATCCGGGGAACGCCGGGGAGGATGGAAAGCAGCCCTGACAACGCCGGGACGGTGCGGCACTTCCAGACGTGCCGGGTCCGGCAAGCGAGGCCAGAAGGCGTACGAAGAGGAACCCGTGTAAAGCCCCGTAAGTCTTGTCACCGGCTCCAACCTGGAGGATGTGGGCCGGGGTGCAGTGCGTGGCCACTTGCTCTGCTGGGGTGGTCAACTCCGAAGCCGGTCTCCAACTGCCGGTGGGGAGGCCACGTTGAAGGTCTGCGGCGTAGGCGCGGCGAAGCTGCCGGGGTAGTAGCGGGACGCCGACCTGGCCGATCGGCACATGGTGAACGTGGGAACCGCCTGCGGTCGTCCTTGGGGCCGGACAGCCAGTCCGGACTGCTGGGGACAGGCCCGTTGCCGGCTGAGGGCCGCAGGTGGGGCGGAGGCCTCGTAGTAGTCCGAGCGGAGGAAAGCTCCGTACATGGCGAAGGGGGCCAGCAAGTCGGCGGGGAGGAGACTGCAATGCCGGGAGGTCGTTGGTGAATACCGACGCGCTGGAGATCGCCTTGTTCAAGGCAGAGCGCCGGGTACTGGAGATGCAGACCAAACTGCACTGTTGGGCGAGCGGCGATCGTGATCGCCGGTTCGATGACCTGTTCAATCTCGTTGCTGATCCCGCGTTCTTGCTGGTCGCGTGGGCTCGGGTGCGGGGTAACAGGGGTGCTCGCTCGGCCGGGGTGGACGGGCAGACCGCCCGCTCCGTGGAGGCCGGGCGCGGGGTCGAGGTCTTCCTCGACGAGGTGCGATCCGTTCTGAAGGGTCGTAACTTCCAGCCGCTGCCCGTGCGGGAGAGGATGATTCCCAAGCCGGGAACGGCCAAGCGCCGTCGGTTGGGCATTCCCACCGTGCGGGACAGGGTTGTCCAGGCGTCCCTGAAGCTGGTGTTGGAGCCGATCTTCGAGGCGGATTTCCTCCCGTGCTCCTACGGGTTCCGTCCCAAGCGCCGGGCTCATGACGCGCTCGCCGAAGCGCACCACTTCGCCAAGAACTCCTACGAGTGGATGGTGGAGGGTGACATCGAGGCGTGCTTCGACTCGATCGACCACGCGGCCCTGATGGACCGGGTGCGTCGGCGGATCGGGGACCGTCGCGTTCTGGACCTGGTGAAGGCGTTCTTGAAGGCGGGCATCCTCACCGAGGGCGGCTTGTCCAGGGAGACCGACAGCGGCACTCCGCAGGGAGGGATCCTGTCACCACTGCTGGCAAACATCGCCCTTTCCGTCCTCGATGAGTTCATCGCGGCCGGTTCGGGCGGGCCGAACTCCACTCAGGCGGAGCGGGCCAGGCGTCGGCGCCGGAAGCTGCCCAACTACCGGCTGTTCCGGTACGCGGACGACTTCCTGATCGCCGTGACCGGGACCCGTGACGATGCCGAGGGGATTCGCGCCGAGGTGGCGGCGGTGCTCGCGCCGATGGGCCTTCGCCTGTCGGTGGAGAAGACAGCGATCACTCATATCGACGAGGGGCTGGACTTCCTCGGGTGGCGCCTCCAGCGTCACCGCAAACGCGGGACCCAGAAGCACTACGTCTACCTCTACCCCTCCAAGAAGGCCCTCCAGGCCGTCAAGGAGAAGGTCAAGACGCTGTGCAGACAGGACACGAACCTACCGCTGGCGGCCGTGCTGCACCGGCTCAACCCGGTACTGCGGGGCTGGACGGCGTACTTCCGGCACGGCGTGTCGTCCGCGACCTTCCAGTACCTGTCGGCCTTCACGTGGCGACAGGTCTTCGGATGGCTGCGGCACAAACATCGCCGGACCAACTGGAAGACCCTGCGCCGTCGTTACTGCGTGGGCCGATGGTGGCCCGCCGACGGCGAGGTGGTCTTGTTCAAGGCCGCGAAGGTGCGGACCAGCCGCTACCTGTATCGCGGGACCAAGATCCCCTCGCCCTGGCCCAGCGGGGCCACGATCGACGCGGTCGCCTGAGAGGGCTTGTGGAGAGCCGGATGCCTGGAAATCGGGCACGTCCGGTTCGGGAGGCGGTTCGGGGAAACCCACCGACGGCAACGTCGGCAGGGCGCCCCGGACCGACCTCACACGCTGGCCGAATATGCAGGTCATGCCACCCCCGACGGGCTGCAGCACCTGCTGGCCGGTGCCCGCTGGGACGCGGATGAGATCCGCGACGAGCTCCAGCACTACGTTGCCGAACGCCTCGGCGAGGACGACGGCGTCCTGATCCTCGACGACACCGGTTTCGTCAAGAAGGGCACCACCTCCGCTGGCGTGCAACGCCAGTACTCCGGAACCGCGGGCCGCACCGAGAACTGCCAGATCGGCGTCTTCGCCGCCTATGCCACCAGTCGCGGCCGAGCCCTGGTGGACCGCGAGCTCTACCTCCCCAAGTCCTGGACCGAGGACCGGGAGCGCTGCCGCGCGGCGAAGATCCCCGACGAGCGAGAGTTCCGCACCAAGGGCAGCCTCGCCAAGGCCCTGGTCCTGCGTGCCCTGGCGTCCCCGCTGCCCGTCGGCTGGGTCACCGCCGACTCCGCCTACGGCCAGGAAGGATCACGTACCAGTCGCCGGTGCAGCATCAAGATCCCGTTCGTCTGCTCCACCCGCCACCGGATCGGCTGCGGGACGAACCCGGTCTCGGCCGGGTTGCGTTCGACGATTTCGACGTCGATGCCCACCTGCTGACCGTGGTCCACGACGGTCTTCTTGAACCCCTGGTCCACCAGGGCCTTCGTCACGGTGTCGGCGCCGGCGGCGACCTTGTCGAGCAGGGCGGTGCCGAAGGCGTTGTCGTGGACGGAGGCGGCCAGCACGACCACGGCGATCACCAGGCCCAGCACGTCCACGGCAAGTCCGCGCTTGCGGCCGGGCACCTTCTTGGCCGCATCGCGTCCCGTCGTCTCGGCCGGCACCCCGGCCGCCGCGTGCAGGCTCTGGGTGTCGAGGACCACCAGGCTGGGGTCGGCTAATCGGCCCCTCTTCTCGCGGACCTGCCAGCGCAGCAGGTCGTGAATGACCTGGTCGGTGCCGTCATTGCGCCATGTGTAGAAGTAGTACTTCACCGCACCGGCGGGTGGAAGGTCGTGCGGGAGGTAGTCCCACTGGCAGCCGGTCCGGGACTGGTAGAGCAGCGCGTTGACGATCTCCCGCATCTCGTAGCGGCCCTCGTGGCCGCTGACCGAGGGATGCTGGACCTTCCACGAGGTGATCACCGGCTCGATCAGCGCCCAGCGTTCGTCGGACAAGTCGCTCTTGTAGGGCTTGCGGTCACTCACGCAGTCACCTCAGCACGGCGCCAGCCCCGCGACCTGCCGCAGACGGCAAAGCCACACGTTCAGGCGACGACAGAACGGAAATCAGCTCACATTCCGCCCTCTGACTGCAGAGGGTTCGAGTGAGCAGCCGTCAAGGGTCTCCTGAGCCGTCTACCAGGCACGACAAGCGAGTTCGCCTGACCCGTCGCGCCTGCACCCACCGGCAGGCCCACCGCGAGCTGATCAGGACCTGGCGCGGCGGGACGGGCCGCCAGCCTCCTCGCCCAAGCCGGCATCGGGCACCTGGAGGTGTTCTCCACCGAGGTCGAGCACCCGATCCCACACCGCCGCTCGCTCTTCACCGACCTCGTGCTGCGCGACCCCGGCGCGAAGGTGCCGGTCCTCCTGGTCGAGGTCGACCGCGAGAACGAAGGCACCGGCATTCTCGTCGAGAAGCTCACCACCTACCGGGCCTGGTGCGAGCTCCCGGCCAAGGGCACGGCCAAGGCCGCCGCCGACGCGGGCCTGCGCCGCCCCAGCGCCCGCACCCACGACCTGCGGCTGTGGCCGACCGTCTACCCGTCGACCAGCCGCGAGGGCCTGCCGCCGGTCGCCCTGGTCCTCGTCCCCGGCCGCAAACACCCGCCCCGGCGCCAAGCCCCTCACCCCGGAGCAGAAGGCCGCGAAAGCTGAACGCGACCACCAGCGGCTGCTGCGCCGCCTCGAGGCGGTGGAGGCCGGCTCCGCCGCCTACTGGGGCCCGCGCCCGTACCCGTTCGCGGGGGTGTCGGCCGGCAACTATCACCTGGCGCTGCCGGTGGTCGCCACCACGCTGCAGCTGCTCGACGATCAGGGTGCCGACGCTGCGGTGTGGCGGTGCTTCGGCCGGGACGGCTGGTGCACCCTGACCGGCGCGTGGGAGCCGGCTCACAGGACTCCTGCCTCTATCAGGTCCCGGGCGGCACCCACTCGACCCGGATCGCCCAACTGCCCGCCGCCGAGGCCGCCGTGGCCACCGCCACACTGCGCCGCTGGGCGGGGGTGTAGCAGGACCGGGGCGCCCGGCCGTGGTGGCGTCGCGGTATGTTTCCGGTCATGGATGCACGGATACGTGACGGTCGGCCGTTTCGCGCGTTGCTCGCCGGGCTGGGGGCCGACGGTCCGGAGGCGGTACGTCGGCGCCGGGTGGTGGCCGGCGCACTGGTTGCGGTGGCGGTGTTCGGGCCGAACGCGTGGGCGCGAACGGCTGTCGGGACCTGGTTCGAGGTGTGGATCGGTACGGAGGACGTGCTCGAGTGTGCCGCACTGATCGTCACCGCTGCGCTCCTGTTGCTGCGTTCGCGGTTGGTCGCGTGGGCCGGGGCCGTGAGCGTGGCCCTGATGCTGCTCGGTGCCTGGTTCAACGTGATGACGATGGAGGACGGCGGCGATTCGTACGCGGCACTTGCCGTGGCCCTGCTGGTCAAGCTGCCGACCGTGGTGGTGCTGGCGGTCCTGGTCAGGCGCGGCAGGCAGTGGTGACGACCCGGCCGCCGGCGGTCCGGGGCGGCCGCGTCTGGGTCGACGGTATCCACCTGCGCACACGCCTGGACGCGGCCAAGGCGGCGGGATGCCGTCAACCGGGTTGAGGGTCTGAGTGTCGTCGTTGACGTTGGCCGCAGTGGTAATCACGTGGAACGGGATGCCGTCGCAGATCAGATGGTGCTTGCTGCCGGTCTTGCGCTGGTCGACTGGCGACGGGCCGGTCGCCATGCCTCCCTTCGCGCGCGCACGTGAGAGGAGTCCACGCAGGCGCGCGTCCAGTCGATCAGGCCGGGCGCGTTCAACTCGGCCAGGAGTAGAGCATGCGGGGCAGGCCTCGAACACCTCTGCATGCAGCCAGCGACCCGGCCTTCGCCAGCACGTATCCAACTGGTTCTTGGCGCACCGTGGTCTTCAGATGCTTCGCCGGTCAGTTCCCGGAGGCGAGCAGGTCGAGTGCGTGGCGTCGGACCTCGGTGGCTTTCTCGTTGTCGCTGCCCGTGACTGTGGCAACTCCGTCCGGCGCCGGCTGTCCGTCGGTCGTCACGGCAACGAATCGGGTGTGGGGGTTGGCTGCGGCTGCGGTTTCCAGAGCCTGGGTGAAGGTCGGTCCGATGGAGACGACGAGGTCGCAGTGCTGTGCGGACAGGCCCGCGAGGTAGGGAAGAGCCTGGTCGGTGGTGGCTGCCGGGACAAAGAGTTGTTGCACGTTCAGCTGGCGTTGCCGAGCAGCGTCTTGAAGAGCCGACCAGATTGCGCTGGTGTCTGTGCGCCTCGTCGCTTCCGTGACATCGCCGGTGAGGCAGGCCGTTCGGCGCCCGGAGATGTTGGAAGGGCTCACGGCGGCTGAAGGGTCGGCCTCGCCGTCATTTCCGCTCGCGAGCAACACCCCGGCACCGACACCCGCCACGACCAGGGCCGCAGTCAGCCCGAGCACCCACCGGAGGCGGGGGGTGAGATGGAACGTCATGTCGGGCTTCTCCTGGGCGGGTGATGCGGGTGGCAGGTCAAGTCTCGCCCGGAAGTTTCCATAGTTTGATAAAGAATATGAAAAATTTCTTAAGATCATTTCACCGCACAGTGTGCATTCTTATACAAAACAGCCGCGGTTTCGCCAACTATGGGCTGTACGCGTCGCACTGACGACCGATAGGAAGGGCACGGACCGATCGCCTGCATGAGGGAGTCGGTCGTTTCGCCTGCCCTCCGAAGGACTTTCCGTGCGCCGCTCGCTTGCACTCATCACCTCCTTGGCACTCTTGTTTGCCCTCGGCACGCAAGAAGCGAGCGCTTTCACGGCGACGCAATCCCCGGTGCCGACGGTCACACCGAAGACCCCGCAGCAGGTCAGTGGTGACCCGAGCCAGGGCACTCACACCGTTTCGTCCTCCCAGACCAGGAAGGACGGCGGCGCTCCCGGGCAGTCCGCGCACCAGCCTGGCCAGGGCGAGCTGCCCGAAGCCAAAGCCGTGCCGGGCGACAACACCGTGCACCCCTCCGGTGACGCGATACCCCGGTCCCCGGTCAAGGGTGAGGCCGTCACCCCGCCACCTCTCGTGCGCCGCCCGGGCGCTGCGGCACCCGGCAGTCCGCAGAGCGGCAACGCCGCCCAGCCGCCCGCCGCACCGCAGAACACGGGCAAGGACGGAAAGGTCGCGAAGCAGAACACCCCAGGGTCGGCACCGCCCGCGGCCCAGGACCTCAAGGCCCGCAATGACTCCAGCCCCGGCACGGGTGTGCCCGGCCTGCCCGCCGAGGGCGTCGAGGTCGCGGGTGCTCGCACCGGCGTGACCTCGCTCTACCAGAACCCGGACGGCACCAAGACCGTGCGCGTCTACCCGCGGCCCGTGCACTACCGCAAGGCCGACGGCAGCTGGGACGACATCAACACGAACTTCGCGCTCGACCGCGCCGGCCGATGGACCGAACAGGCCAACGACCAGAAGGCGACCTTCGCCGCCAAGTCCGACGATCCCGCGCTGGTGAGCTGGGCGCCGGACAACGGCCTGGTGGTCTCCTACGGCCTGCAGGACGCGGCGCAGGTGCGTGGCGTGGTCCAGGGCGACACCCTCACCTACCCGCTGGCGCGCCCCGCGAGCGACGTGGTCTACAACGGCCTCGCCCAGGGCGTGAAGGAGTCCCTGGTCCTGCACGACGCGACCGCCCCGACCAGCTGGGTCTTCCCGTTGCGCCTCACCGGGCTGACCCCGGTGATCGGCCCCGATGGCGAGGTCCAGTTCAAGGACGCGTCCGGAGCGGTGAAGGCGACCATCCCGCACGGCTTCATGACGGACTCCAGGATCGACCCCGCCTCCGGGGACGGTGTGTTCAGCGACCGCGTGAGCTACCGGCTGGTCGACGTCAACGGAGCCCCCGCTCTGCGGATGGATCTGGACGAGGCCTGGCTGCACGACGCCAAGCGGGTCTTCCCGGTCACCGTGGACCCGTCGACCACCAGCATCGGGGTCGGCAAGTCGACCTTCGTGCGGTCGGACCAGACGGCGAACTTCTCCACCGACCCGCAGCTGCGCATCGGCACGTCCGACGGCGGCGCCTCGAAGGCCAACAGCTACCTCTACTTCCCGGACGTGGCAGGCGTTCTGAAGAACGACTACCTGCACGCCGTCACCCTCAACCTGAACAACACCCACTCCTACGAGTGCTCGCCGCACCCGGTTTACGTCAACCAGATCACCAGCCCATGGGACCCGGCGACGATCAACCGGTACCCCGGGGTATCGATCGGCCAGGGACTGGGCGTCGCCAGCTTCTCCGCGGGCGACACCTGTGGCGGAGCGATGTGGGAGTCGATCGATCTGGGCCGCAGCCACAATGACCCCGGGGTCCAGCTGGTCGAGAGCTGGGCCCGCGGCGGCGACAACTACGGTCTCGCGCTGACGGCCAGCACCACGAATTCGTACGACTGGAAGAAGTTCTCCAGCGCCAACAGCGCCTACCCGCCCTACCTGTCGATCGCTTACAGCGACTGGGCCGCCACCTACGCGCCCGCCGGCAGCTACATGCCGCCGACCTACAACACGCCGGGCTACCAGCAGGTCACCCTGACGAACACCGGGGCCAACTGGTGGAACTCGCAGAGCATGCAGGTCAAGGCCCGCCTGTTCGACAGCAACTGGAACGAGCAGTGGTTCGATGCGCCGCTCACCGGGGTGCCCGGGCTGGTCGGGACCTATGACTCGGTCACCGTCAACGGGGTCATACCGCCGCTGCCGCTGGGACAGGACTACTACCTGTGCTGGGACGGGTACGTCGGGGGCACAGCCTCCCTGCACGACAACTACTGGATTCCCTTCGGCAGTTGCACCACCGTTCACGGAGCCGACACCGCCCCCCAGCTGGACGTCCTGGCCCCGCCGCACAACACCGTGATCGGCAGCCTCACCCCGCAGCTCTACGCCACCGGGCACGACCCGGACAACTTCCCCGGCAACGGCCTGGACTACGCCTTCCAGGTCTACACCAACCCGGCCTCGGGAGACCCCCAGCTGGTCGCGGAGTCGGGTTGGCAGGCCAGCACCTCGTGGGCCGTGCCACCGAATAAGCTCGCCTGGAACGTCGGCTACCTGTGGAATGTCAAGGTCGGCGACCACGGCGGTGAGAGTCCACTGTCCGGCATGGTCTCCTTCTCCACCCAGGTCCAGCAGCCCGTGATCACCTCGCACCTGGGCGGCTCGGTCGGAGACGGGGCCGGCCGCCCCTTCGACGCCAAGGTGGGCAACTACACCACGGCGGCCACCGACGCGGATGTCAAGAGCGTCGGACCGGCCCTGGCCGTCAGCCGCTCGTACAACTCCCTGGACCCTCGGACGTCGACGCTGTTCGGCAACGGCTGGACCTCCAACTTCGACATGAGGATCCAGCCGGACAACGACGGCAGCGACTCGCTCGTCCTCACTACCGCCAGCGGCCGGGCCGCCCGCTTCGGAGCCGACCCGCACAGGTACACGCCGCCTCCGGGTGAGTTCCAGTCGCTCAGAAAGGTTGCCGTCGGCTTCGACCTGGAGGCCAAGGACGGCACCCTCTACGAGTTCCACGTCCCTGTGGGCAACGGCTACGCGTTGTCCCGGGTGCACGACGCGGTCGGTCGCACCCAGGAGCTGAGCTACGGCAACGGTGTCCTGGCGACGGTGAAGGACACCTCCTCGGGTCGTGCCCTGCACTTCGAATGGACCACCGGGAACCGGCACGTCGCCAAGGTCTACACCGACCCCGTCAGCGGGACGGACTTGAACACCGCCCTCACCTGGACCTACACGTACAACGCCAACAACCCGGACCAGCTCGACCAGGTCTGCGCGCCCCCGACCGGAGGCAACAGCGACCGGTCCTGCACCGGCTACTCCTACACCGCGGGCTCGCACCTGCGCTCCGCAGTCCTGGACTCCGCTCCCGTCTCATACTGGCGACTCGGAGAAGCCGGCGGATCCACCGCCGTCAGCGAGGTGGAGGAGAACCAGGGCAACGACAACGCCACCTACTCCGGCACCGGCGTCACCCTCGGCACGCCCGGCCCGACCGCCTCGGGCGCCACCGCCGCGACCTTCGACGGCTCCTCCGGCTTCGTCGGACTCCCACAGAGCGTCCTGGACACCTCCTCGTACACCTCGGTCGGCCTCTGGTTCAAAACCTCCAGCTGGGGCGTGCTGTTCAGCTACCAGGCGGACCCCTTCCCGGGCAACGGGAGCACGCCGGCCAACTACACCCCGGCGCTGTACGTCGGCCAGTCCGGCTACCTGCACGGCAAGTTCTGGAACGGACCGTCCAGGACCCTCGACTCCAGCACGACGGTCAACGACGGCAAGTGGCACTACGCCCTCCTCTCCGCCGCCGGCACCACCCAGACCCTCTACCTGGACGGAGAGGCCCAAGGTGACCCCCTGCCGGGGGCGGTCATCGCGCCCGGGCAGCGTTCCGAGGCTGTCGGTGGCGGCTTCCTCAGCGGGGGCTGGCCCGACAACCCGTACGACAACACCGGACACGCCAACTACTTCAACGGCAGCATCAGCGACGTCGCCTTCTACAACCGGGCCCTGGGCGAACCGGCCGTCAAGTCTCTCTGGCAGGCCGGAAGTCAGCCGTCCGCCGAACTCACGGGCCTGAAGCTGCCCTCGGGCAAGACCCGGCTGGCCGTCAGCTACGACGCGGTCAAGGACCGGGCCGCTAAGGTGACCGATGAGAACGGCGGCACCTGGACGCTCAACAGCCCGTCCGTCGCCGGGTCGGCCCAGGAGTACCGGGGCTCGGTCATGGGTTCCCGTCCGGCCGGGTACTGGCAACTCTCGGAAGGGGCCGGCGTGCAGGCCGGCAACCAGGTCTACACGCCACGCCCCACGC
This sequence comes from Kitasatospora sp. NPDC034023, assembly GCF_055575795.1. Taxonomy (NCBI): domain Bacteria; kingdom Bacillati; phylum Actinomycetota; class Actinomycetes; order Kitasatosporales; family Streptomycetaceae; genus Kitasatospora; species Kitasatospora sp. NPDC034023. The sequence continues at coordinate 9,851 of NZ_JBVIRY010000065.1, read as the reverse complement.
CCAACAACGGCACCTACTCCAATGTGACGCTACGCGCTGCCGGCCCGATGTCTGGCTCGACCGGAGCCGCGACCTTCGACGGCAGCACCTCCTGGGCCGAGCTGCCCGCAGCCTTCGCACCGCAAAACGGCCCCGGCGCGCTCGGGCTCTGGTTCCGAACGGACCGTGCGGGTGTACTGCTCTCGTACCAGTCGATGCCGGTCGGCGGTAGCCCGAACGGCACCACCGACCGCTGGAACCCCGCCCTCTATGTCGACACCGACGGCAAACTGCGGGCGCAGCTCTGGATGGGCGATGCCTCGCAGACCCTGACCACCAGCATGCCGGTCAACGACAACACCTGGCACTTCGCGGTGGTGTCAGCCGACAGCCAGACCTCACAGACCCTCTACCTCGACGGAGCGCCCGTCGCGGGGCCGCTGAACGGCACGATCATCCCCAACGGCACCGACCACGTCTTCCTCGGCGCGGGCAACGTCACCGGCGGTTGGCCGCAGGCGCCGGCCGACCAGGCGGGCCACCTCAAGGGCCAGCTCGCCGATGTGGCCGCCTATCCGCACGGCCTGAGCGCCGCCACCGTCTCCTCGCTCTACCAGCTCGCCACCACCTCCGGTGCCACCCAGTACGACGCCGCCGTGGTGGACAGCAAGCCCACCGGCTACTGGCGCCTCGACGACACCGTCGGAAACCAGGCCACCGAGCTGATCTCCTCGGCCGCGCTCGCCCAGAACCGCGGCAGCTACCACGACACCGTCTGCTGCCAGCAGGGCCCGTGGGCCTCCGGCACCGGAAGCGCGACCGGCTTCAACGGCACCACCGCGTACGTCCAGCTGCCCGACAACACCGCCCCCAAGCACTGGGGCGCGGCCACCGTCGAGCTCTGGTTCAGGACCACCGCCCCCGGTGTGCTGTACAGCTACCAGTCCTTCCCGATCGACGGAAAGCCCAACGGGACGACGGACCGCTGGACCCCGGCGCTCTACGTCGGCTCGGACAAGAAGCTGTACGGCACTCTGTGGACCGGCTCCGCGAACAATGCCCTCGTCAGCGCCACCGCCGTCGCCGACGGCAACTGGCACCACGTCGCCCTGGCCGGCGACGGCTCCGGCCAGACGCTCTACCTGGACGGTGCCCCCACCGCCACCAGCACCACGGCCCTGCCCATCACCTACAACGGCTCGGCCTACGCCTACCTCGGCGCGGGCTGGACCGGCGGCGGCTGGCCCAACGCCCCGACCGACCAGCTCAGCCACATCAACGGCGCCATCGCCGACTTCTCGATCTACCGGTACCGGCTCACCAACGACACCGTCTCCGGCCACCACAACCGAGCCACCTCACCCACCCCGGTCGGCGGCCTGGACGCCGCGACCGCCTACCGTACCAAGATCGTCCAGGACGGCGCCGTCGGCTACTGGCGCCTCAACGACCCGTCCGGCTCCCGGTACGCCGCCAGCCAGCTGGGCGACGCGCGCCCGGACGCGACGGCCGGCAACCTCACTGACGTCGACCTGAACGCCGCCGGACCATCCGGAGATCCCAGCCAGCGCGCCGGCGTCTTCAACGGCACCACCTCCCAGGTCCAACTGCCCTCGGACGCCGCCCCCATCAGGGGAGCGGCCAGCGTCGAGCTGTGGTTCAAGACAACCAACGGAGGCCCGCTCTACAGCTACCAGGACTTCCCCGTCGGCACCCAGGGCGGTACCGCCTGGAACCCGGCCCTGTACGTCGGCACCGACGGACGCGTGCACGGCGAGTTCTGGATGGGACCCGGCGACTCCATGACCTCCGACCAGACGGTCAACGACGGCAACTGGCACCAGGTGGTCCTCACCGGTGACGACAGCGGCCAGACCATCTACGTGGACGGTCGAGCCAGTGCCTCGGACACCACCGGACGCAAGATCAGCTTCAACGGCACGCCATACGTCTACCTGGGGGCAGGATCCACCAACGGCTGGCCCGCAGCCGGCGGCGACCACTTCAACGGCACCATCGCCGAAGCCTCCTACTACCCCTCGCGCCTCAACGCCGACACCGTGACCACGCACTACAAGGCCATGGGCGACGGCGGAAACGCCATCCCGGTCACCACCGCCACCGTCACCGACCCGGGCGGCTCCAACCTGACCTACCAGTACGACACCCGCTCCTCCCGGCTGCTCTCCCGCAGCGACGGCTACGGCAACACCACCCACTACAGCTACGACACCGCTGGGTACCTGTACGCCGTCAGCGACCCGAACGGACACACCATCACCACCGGGCACGACGCCCGCGGCAACACGGTCTCCCGGACCACCTGCCGCGGCGCCGGAAGCTGCCAGACCAGCTACGCCACGTACTACCTGGACGGAGCCAATCCGTTCGACCCGTCCAACGACAAGATCCTTACCTCCAGCGACGGTCGGTCATCGGGCCCCGACGACACCACCTACACCACCCGCTATACCTACGACGGCTACGGCCAGCTGGCCTCCACCACGCTCCCGGCGACACCGGACTTCCCCAAGGGCCGGGTCAGCTACATCCTGCGGACCAAAGCCTTCACCACGGCACCGGACGGCGCAATAGTCCCGCTCGGGCTGGTCCGGGCGCAGACTGTCCTGCTCGACCCGGCGGCCTACCCGGACCCGAACAGTGTCCCCGCCGACAAGCAGACCACCTACTTCTACCAGGGCAACGGCGACATCGCCTTCGTCCTCTCGCCGCTGCGGCCCAAGGTCAGCTACGGCTACGACAACCTCGGACGCACCACCAGCCAGTCGTACAGCTGCGACGACTGCCCGGGCGGCACCACCGCCGCACCCCGGACGCTCCAGACCGACTACACCTGGGACGGCCAGGGCAACCAGGTCACCCGCACCGACCCGTACACCACCGACACCGTCACCGGAACCAAGCACACCCGGCGGACCACGACCGCCTACGACGTAGACGGCAACCAGGTCAGCCAGACCATCGCCGACACCACGGGCGGCGACCAACCGCGCACCACGACGTGGACCTACGAGAGCGACACCAGTCGGCTGAAGCAGGTCAAGGACCCCGGCGGCCACGCCACCTCGTACACCTACGACCGCTACGGCAACGTCGCCACCCGGACCGACGCGGCCGGAACCACCTACAACTTCAGCCACTCGCCGATGGGCCAGCTGCAGCAGACCGCCGTCACCAACTACACCGGCAGCAGCGCGACCCCGACCGCACCGCGCTGGCAGGTCATCGACTCGCGCGGCTACGACCCGGCCGGCCGCCTTGCCACCGACACCGACGCGATGGGGCGCACCACCCACACCTACTACAACGACGACAACACCGTCTCCGAGATCGACCTGGACGCGTACCACAACGCCGATGGGTCCATGCGCAACGTGGTCCTCCAGCAGAACACCTATGACAACGCGGGCCACCTCACCCAGCAGGTGACCGGCGGGGGCAAGACCACCACCGCCACCGCCTACGACGCGGCCGGCCGGGTCGCCCGCACGACCGTCGACCCCGGCGGCCTCAACCGCACCACCGCCTACACCTACGACGTGGCGGGCCGTCCGACGACAGTGGTCAGTACCGGCGGTGCGGACGCGAGCTCCGCCGAGACCGACTACGCCTACGACGTCACCGGGAACCTGCTCAAGCAGACCGCCCGCAACCAGCCCACCGACTCGGTGGTGACGTACGGCTACAACGGCCGAGGCCTTCGAACCACCACCGTCAGCCCGAACGGCAACGCGACCGGCGCCGACCCCGTCCCGTACACCAGCAGCGTCGGCTACGACGAGGCCGGCCGTCCCACTCTCAGCACCGGCCCGCTGGTCAGCGCGGAGACCTACGATCCGACCAGCCGCGGCAGCAAGCCGCAGCAGCTCCGCCCGATCGGCCGCACCGGCTACGACACCTTCGGTCAGCTGACCTCGCAGGTCGACCCGCTGGGCAACACCGTCACCTACACCTACGACCCGGACGGCAACCGGGTCGGCGCGGCCGGTGCCGCGTACACCGACCCGCAATCCGGCACCACGATCACCCCGGTCTCCACGATCGAGTACGACGTGCTCGGCCGACCCGTCACCAGCGTCGTCGACCCGACCGGCCTGAAGCTGACGCACACCATGCGCTACGACCAGTTCGGCAACCTGGTGCAGACCACCATGCCGCCGACCGGCGGTGTCACCACACCGACCGTCACCAACTCCTACGACCTCGACGGCGAACTGCTCTCCATCACCGGCCCGACGGGCGCGGTCAGCCAGTCCACCTACGACGACCTCGGACGGCGCATCACCAGCACCCAGCTGGAGCGCTACCCGGCCGCGGCCGCCTACACCAGCACCTTCACCTGGGACGACGCCGGCAACCAGCTCAGCTCCACGACGCCCGGCGGCGCCACGAGCAAGGCCGCCTACAACGCCGTCGGCCAGGTGCTCAGTGCCACCGACCCGGCCGGCGTCACCATCCGCTCCGCCTACGACGGGCTCGGCCGGACCAACCGGGTGACCAACGCCGACGGCACCACGGCCACCACCGGCTACGACCGGCTGGGAAGGACGCTGAACACCACCGACCTGGACACCACCGGCGCCGCCGTGGCCACCCAGTACGCCACGTACGACCTCGAGGGCAACGTCCTCAGCGCAACCGACAAGGTGGCGAGCAGCGCCGACATCGCCGCGCACGCACGGCAGTTCATCTACAACCCGGCCGGCCTCCCGGTCCAGCAGGTCGAACCGGTCGCCACCGGGCAGGCGATCACCACGTCCTTCGGCTACGACAGTGGCGGACGCAAGACCCGGTGGACCAACGGGAAGAACATCCCGACCTACTACACCTACAACTCCCTCGGTCTCCCCGAGTCCACCGTCGAACCGCCGACCACCGCCCATCCGACCCCGACCGAAGGCCTGTTCACCACCAGCTACGACGCAGCCGGACGAGCCGTCACCCTCACCGAACCCGGAAACGTGGTCCGCCGCCGCAGCTACGACGGCGCGGGCAACCTCACCCAGGAGACCGCCACGGGCGCCGAGGTGGCGACGCCGAACCGCACCCTCGGCTACGACGCGGCTGGCCACCTCATATCCGTCGGCACCCCCGGCGTCACCCCCGACACCTATACCTACAACGACCGCGGCCAGCTCCTCACCACGGCCGGGCCAGGCGGCGCCAGCAGCTACAGCTACAACGGCGACAGCCGGATGACCGCCCGCACCGACACGGCCGGCACCACCGCCTTCGGCTACAACCCGGCCGGGCAGCTCGCCAGCGCCACCGACCCGTTGACCGGCACCGCCGTCGGTTACGGCTACGACGCGGCCGGCCGGCTCGCCAGCGAGCGCTACGGCACCAACGGAGGCAGCCGCAGCTACGGCTACGACAACCTCGGCCACCTGCGCGACGACACCGTCAAGAACCCCAGCGGGGCGACGGTCTCCTCGATCAGCTACGGCTACGACCTCAACGACCGGACCACCAACAAGACCACGGCCGGCACCGCCGGAGCGGCCACCAACCAGTACGGCTACGACCTGGCCGGCCGACTGACCTCCTGGTCCAACGGCCCGGCCGCCACCGCCTACACCTGGGACGCAGCCGGCAATCGGACCTCGGCCGGCGCCACCACCTCCACCTTCGACGAGCGCAACGAACTGCTCAACGACGGCGCCACCACATACACCTACTCGGCCCGCGGCACCCTCACCGGAAGCACCACGCAAGGGTCCCAGCCCAAGGGCATCCAGTTCGACGCCTTCGACCGGATGGTCAAAGAGGGACCCTCCACCTACACCTACGACTCGCTCGACCGCGTCGCCCAGACCGGGAACACCGTCTTCACGTACGACGGCGGCTCCAACAACCCGGTCTCGGACGGCACCACCACCTACACCCGCACCCCCGGCGGCACGCTCCTCGGCACCGCGGCCACGGGCGCTACGCCGAACCCCCGTCTGGTGATCAGCGATCAGCACACCGACGTGGTCGCCACCATCGACCCGGCCGCCAAGGACCTCACCGGATCCACCGCCTACGACCCCTTCGGCAAGCCCACCGCCAGCGCCGGAGCCACCAACTCGCTCGGCTACCAGAGCGGCTGGACCGACCCCGCCTCAGGCGACGTCAACATGGCCGCCCGCTGGTACCGCCCGGGAAGCGGCACCTTCGCCTCCCGCGACTCCTGGCAGCTGGGCGCCAACCCGTCCATCCAGGGGAACCGCTTCACGTACGGCAACGCCGACCCGATCGACGGGACCGACCCGTCGGGGCACGACACCGTCTGCCACGGCAGTGTCAACCTCGGCTCTTTCCTCGGCAAGGTTTACTTCTGCAAACTCATCAAGGAAGACCACGTCGATGAGGATTTCGGCGGCTTCCCTGATGAGCTCAACTGCGAGAAGTACTGGTGGACGACCGACTGCGGTGGCAGCGGCTACCGCAGCAAGCCCACCCCGACCTCCGGACCGCCAGAGGCTCCGATCGACATCCTCGGCCCGATCCTCGGCGGTGGCTCAGGCGGCGGAGGCCGCCACAAGCCGACACCGCCCCACAAGCGACCCGGACCGCGGCCGTCTCCCGGCCCCACCCTGCCCCGGCCCGAGCCCCCGACACCCAAGGGCCCGCTCAACGACCACGACCGCCCGCACGTCAACCCCGACCCGATCGACTTCTTCACCGACACCATCGTCGCCGTCGGCACCGCCGTCGTCACCGCCGTGGTCGTCGAAGGCGCCCCGGTCGTCGTCGGCACCGCAACCGCCGTCGGCTCCGGCATCGTCGCCGGCACCGACGCCCTGATCGACGTCCTCACTGAGCCCAAGCCGATTCCCGGCCCACGTCCCGGCGACCCGGGGGGAGAAGACAAGCGTCGGGACGGCGACTGCCGTCTCGGTGGCGAGGGTTGGGTCGAATACGGCACGCCCGACGCTGCCAACGGGAACCGGGCGACGCAGATGAATGCCTGCCTTGACGAGGAGTACCTTGCGGCGAACGAGGGCAGCAGCACGGTACCGGACATCCGCCCGCCCGGGTACTACTGGGCGCGGAGCTACAACTACTACCTGGGGAACAAGCAGCCCGAGAAGTGGATCAACAACTGCCACCTGCTTGCCAGCAGGCTCAGCGGGAACGGTAAGGATCTGGCTAATCTCGCCACCTGCTCCCGGGCGGCGAACGACGACGCCGTGGCCGCTGACGATCCGGGTATGAACCCCAACATGGAGGACGTGGAAGCCGAGATCTACAAGGCGATCAAAAAGGGACACCAGGTGGTCCGTTACACGGTGACACCGAAGTATGCCGGGAACAGGACGGTCCCGTACGAGTTCGTGATTACCGCGCAAGGTGTCAACCGGGACGGCACTCCGGGTATCAGCAAGAACGTGACGATCGAGAACAAGATCTGGAGTACCAAAAACAACCAGTGGTATAACCTCGGGCGTGTATTCGACGATCGCATGAATCCGGTGAGTCCGGTTCCGACAGGCTCGACGAAATAGGAGAGAAACTGATGACGGGTGATGCACTCGAACGTTTGCGGCGGGTCCTTCTGCCGTCGCCGGGCAGCACGGAAGGGGCGGCGCTGGACTTGCAGGCAGTGGCGGCAGCCGAGGCCGCGCTGGGGGTGCGGCTGCCACCGGACTATCTGGAGTTCCTGGCCGTCTACGGCGCGGGCACACTCGACGACTTCCTAGTGGTCGCGTCCCCGGCTGAGGTGCCGGGCCACGAGCTGTGCGGCGCGAGCATGGTGGAGATCACCCGGACGTTCCGCCGTGCTGCTGCCAAGCCTCGGAATGCCGAAGTCCTGGGCGACGGAGAGTTGTACATCCACTGGGGCCTGGACGACGGTGGTATGTACTGCCTGTGGCGCATCGAGGGTGAATCCAGCGCCGAGTGGCCGGTGTGCGTTTACGAGAGCGGCGAATTGACGGTCCTGTCGCACGGGATGGTGGAATTCCTGGCCAGGGCCTGCACCGGCGGCCTCCCCGAGGATCTGCAGCACAGGTTTTCCGGCAGCAGCCACAAGTTCCTGCATTGGCAGGACGAATACCGGCGCGACGCCGAGCAGTACGGCTCCGGGTCCTACATCGGCGGCTGAGCCGGCTGTCAGTCAGCTGACGGGTTGGTCGGTGGCCGCGCGGCTCGGCCAGGTGGCGGGTGGCTGGGCGCCCCTGCTTTCCCGCGCCCCGGCCACCCGCGAACAGCAACAGGTTGTCAGCCGTCTTCTTGAGACGGTCGCCGACACTCGTCGCCGCCGACCTGCCTGCGGCGGCCGCGCTGCTGAAGGACGCGGACCGGCCGGAGCGGATCTGGGCGAAGGCGGTCGCGGGCACCGACCGACTGCGGGACCGTCGGGCCGCGTTCGCCGAATTCAAGGCCCACACCGGCGACGACGGCGAAGAGTGCGGCATCCTCTGCAACAGCCGGCTGTTGACGGAGGGGATCGACGTCGCCGCCGTGGACGCGGTCTGCTTCGCCGACCCCAAGAGCTCGGTGATCGACATCGTGCAGGCCGTCGGCCGCGCGCTGCGCCAGTCCTACCGGCAGGGCAAGGTCTCCTGGGTGATCATCCTGGTCTACCTCCCCACCCCGCTGGTCGGGGACGAGACGGCGGCTGCGGACCCGGCGGAGATCCACGACGCCGGCGCGGCGGTGAAGGCCGAAGCCGACACCGAGATCGAAGCCAGCTCGTTCCGCACGATCTGGCGCGTCCTGCGGGCCCTGGCCGCGCACGACGCCCGCGTGGTGGGCCGGATCACCGAACTGCGCGCCCACCGCGCCCAGGGCGCGCCGCTCACCACCACGGCCACCGCCGAGGACGGCGCCGCCGGGGCCGGGACGGACGGGGAGCAGCCGGCGGTGGAGTCGCCGATCGAGTGGCTCAAGATCAACGCGAAGCAGCACGCGGCGAAGATCCTCCAGACCGTGAAGCTGCGGGCGTTCAACCCGCGGGCGGTCGAGTGGCAGCGCATGCACGCGGTCGCCGCCGCCTTCCACATCGGGCACGGCCACCTCGACCCCACCGACAAGACCCGCCACGGCGAACTGGTCTCCTGGCTCGACCGCCAGCGCTACCTGAACGGCCAGCACCTGCTCGATGCGGCGCGGGTCTCGGAGCTGGACGCGCTCGGCATGATCTGGTCCAAGCACGCCAACGCCTGGGAACGCGGCCACGACTACGCCGCCGCGTTCCACCGCCAGCACGGCCACCTGGCGCTCCCGGCGACCGCGAAGCTCGACGACTACGCGGTGGGCGCGTGGATGCGCCGCCAGCGCAAGGCCGAGAACCTGACCGCCGACCAGGTGACCAAGCTCGACGCGCTGGACGAGCTGTGGCGCCTGGAGCCGGACTGGAACCGCTCCTACCGCCGCCTGCTCACCTACCTCGCCGCCGGCGGCACCCTCACCGGCCCCGCCAACCGCACCGGCGGCGAAGCCGACCCGACGTTCCGGCCCGGCACCTGGCTGCGCAAGCAGGACAAGGCCCGCACCGAGGGGAAGCTGACATACCGGCGACCGCGCTCCTGGAGGCGCTGCATCAGGACGTCGCCGAGCCGCACCTCGTCTCGGAATCGTTCCGGTAACGGCTGTAATCATCCAGTTACAGCGAGCATGAGTCATGTGGTAGTTGTGGTGATCTTCCGTTTCTCGGTCACCTGCGGCCGGGCGGGCCGGGCGGACCAGCTTGGGGGTGGCAGTGGTCAACACGGCAAGCACCGAGGCTGCGGACGAGCCCGAGGAGGAATCCGACGTTGGGTACTAGGGCCAATACCGGTGACTTTGGTGTGGTCTGTTCGTTGAGTGGGTTGTGCCAAGGCCTGGACAGGTGAAGTCGCCGGCGAGTGACCGGCTCTCGGACC
>NZ_JBVIRY010000064.1:0-28246 GCF_055575795.1 Kitasatospora sp. NPDC034023 | reverse complement strand
AGGACCACCTCGACCAGCACAGCATCCCGCGCCTGCGCTCCTGGCGAGCCGTCAGCTGACACCCCAGCGACCAAGATCACCGACAGAGTCAAGCTAAGGAAGATCGTGCTCTGGGATACCACCTGGTGTGGTTCGCCGACGTCCTGCGGGCGATCGGCCAGGACCTCGCCGCATAGTCACCCACCGGAGTAGGCCGCGATTTTCATGCCTGCGTGGTGGCCTGTTGCCACTGGTAGTGGCTGGTACGGGCTCGGGCCTTGTGTCGTCGGCGCCAGTGCGAGCCCGCCGCGCACCTGCGGCTACGCCGGCGCGGCGACGGCGCCCGGCCGCCCCGTACCGACAGCGCCGTTGGTGACCGCGCAGGTGACGGCGCCGTTTGAGCGGCTCATGACCGTGCCCGGCATCGGCATCTGGACCGCGGCCGAGACCCTGCAGCGCAGCAACGGCGACCCGGACGCCGTCTCCGTCGGCGACTACCACCTCGCCAACCACGTCGGCTACGCGCTCACCGGCCGCGCCCGCAGCACCGACGAGCAGATGCTCGAACTCCTGGAACCGTACGCCGGCCAGCGACACCGGGTATGCCGGCTGATCCGCGCCGCCGGGGCACGGGCCCCGCGCTTCGGACCGCGTCTCGCCCCCAACGACCACCGCCACAGATGATCCCCGATTAGCTACCGTGACCTCTCGGCGAGGGAGTCTCAGCCGGATTCGACGGCGGTCATCCCGAACAGCACCAGCCCGGCGGACCACGCGTCCTCCAGCCTCCGGGCGAAGACCGCCTCGCGATCCAGCTGGGGCCAGGTCAGCACGTCGGCGGGCCAGGTCCCTGGCGGCACCACCAGCACCACCACGCCTCCCCGCTCTTCGGCCGCCGCCAGCCACCCCGGCGAGACCACAAGCGGCACCTGCGGCTCCCACACCCGCAGGCCCCCAACCAGCACCAGCCGCCTCATGAAACCGCCACCGACCTCGACGACCCCACTCGTGCCCGGCGGCTCGCCCAAGGCGACGACGAAGCCGCTGTCGACCGCGCTCTCCACCAGGTCGGCATGGAGCCCGGCGCCGACCTCCACGATCAACTCCGCGAACGGCAGCCCCTCCCCCACCTCGCGCACCGCCAGCACCCACACCACCGGCGCCTGGCCCCGGCCCCGGTCCCGCTCGTCAGCCACACCCCTTCAACGAGCCACCCGCACCGACGGCGCACGCCTCACCCGATCAGCCGCCCTCCGAGACCGGCCGAGGCCACCCTCCGACAAGCCCGGCCGCCGGCCCGGCCGTAAAGTCCGAAGACGTGGCCAGCACGCCGTCCCCCTTCGACGCCATCGCCGGCGAGCTCTACACCCTCGCCCCGCAGGACTTCGTCGGCGCCCGCAACAGGCACGCCGACAACCTCAAGAAGACCGACCCGCAGCTCGCCAAGCACATCCGCGCACTGCGCCGCCCCACCCAGGCCGCGTGGGCCGCCAACCTCCTCGCCCGCCGGCACCGCGACCTGGTCCAGCAACTGCTGGACCTCGGACAGGCCCTGCGCGACGCCCAGGAGTACCTCTCCGGCGAACAGCTGCGCGCCCTCGCCGAGCAGCGCCGCCAACTGGTACGGGCCCTCACCAGGCAAGCCGAGCAGGACGCGACGGCCGCCGGCCACCCGCTCGGTGCGGACGCGATCGCCGACCTGGACCGCACACTCAACGCCGCGCTCGCCGACCCGGACGCGGCCCGGGCCCTGGCCGAGGGCCGGCTCACGACCGCACTGGAGCCGCCTGTGTGGCCCGGCGCCACCCTCGGCGCACCGGCGACCGGGCACCCGGACGCCCCCGCCGCGGCCGAAGCCCGCCAAGGCACCAGCGCGCCGGTCGGCCGGGCCCGACCGACCGCGCAACGCCGGGCGGCGCCTGGCCCCGAGAGGACTCTCCGCGGGAAGGAGCAGCCCGCCGACCAGGCCGAGGTCGAGGCCGAGCGACAGCGTCTTCGCGAGCAGGACCGGGCCGTGCAGAGGGTGGCCGAAGCCGAGCAGGGTGAACGGGAGGGCGCCGCACGCGCCGCCGGTGCCGAGCAGGCCCTGCGCGACGCCGAGTCGGACCGGCAGCGGGCGAAGGACGAAACAGAGCAGGCCCGGACCGCGCTCGCCGCAGCACGAGAGCGCGAAGCCCGCGCCCAGAAGGAGCTCACACGGGCCGAGAAGCGCGTGCGGGCCGCCGAGCTCGCCGCGCGCACCGCCCAAGATCAGGCCGTCCAGGCCCGCAGGACCGTACACGACGCCGTCGAGCGGCTGCGCCGCCTGGACCCCGGCCGACGTGGCGGTCACGTCGACTGAGCCCTGGCCCGGTTCTGCGTGGGGTTTGGGCGGGCGAATGCTGCCCAGGCGCCCGGCAGGGCGTCGCCGTCGGCTCCGAGTAGCCCAGCAGAGCGGCGGCGCCCGTCGGCGATCACGGACTCGGCGGCACCAGGGCCACGTTCACAGCGGGCCCTCTCTCCCGGACTGCGCGGACCAGTTGGTAAAGGTAGGCATTCTGAGGGTGCTGAGCAAGGAGCTGATCCGCGTCGATCAGGATCACCATGCGACCCTCGCCAAGGTCGGCGAACAGCCCGAAACGCAGTCGAGCGGCGTCCGGCCCCAGTTCGCGGCATTCAATCGTGTGCTTGGCGCGTTCCAGCCGGGCGACGTACTTGGCGATATCGGCCTCGGGCGGGAGCGCTTGCTTCCCGCGGGTGATCGTGCCGACGAGCCAGGACCCATCGGAGGGCGTGTAGTCCATGCCTTGATACTCCTCTGATTCCACGGATCTGACACAGCTTCTGACCTTGTGATTTATCCACTCGTCTTCATCAGTGGAACACGTGATCCGTGGTGATCATCATGCGCAAGACTGTGTGCGTGACGCTTCCTACTCAGCTTGCCGCTGCTCAAGAGATCTATGATCACCTCCTTGATCAGCTCAACCTCGCCCTACGCCGGCCCGGGATGTTCGGGGGCGAGGTGGCTCTCCGGATCCTGATTGACCACGTGCTGTTCGTCGAACGCCAGCCCGAGGCATGGAACCAGCTGAAGCAGAGTTGGGAAGAGCAGGGGCTCTGGACCCCCATCGGCCCCAGCGGGGCCTTCCAGGATGTCTTCCCCGCGCAGGTCGACTGCTGCGAAGTCGCCTCGGTATACGGTGAGTTCGCGCACCAACGCGGCTGGCTCAAGCCCGATCGGGTTCTCACTGGTGAGGAGTACGAGGCCCTCAAACGCCGAGTCCGAGGGTGGGCCACGGTTGACCGCACCTGGGCTGATGTGACGGCGGAGTTCGGTCCTCCCTCTGTGCTGTTCGGAGGGAGCAATCCTCTGTACGGGAAGACGCTCGGGTACCTTCCGGAGGATCCGCAGCAGCCGATGGTGGTCTTCCACCTGTGGAACGGCAGCGAACCGGGGGCCGAACCGTGGCCACCCGATCATGCACAACCGTTGCTCCTCGCAGTGCGTTTCGGGGGCGGCTCGTTCCGCGGATCGTTGACCCTCACCCCCGAGGGCGAGCGGAGAAAGCCGACGCTCGGCGATCCCTGCCTGCCGCGGTAGTGGGTCCGACGGCGAGCGCAGGTCACCCACACACGAAGGCCTGGCGGGCCGGGGCGGCGGCCGTCACACCGACACCACATCGACGACCCCGTCGAGGAGCAGCCGGCCGCCTGAGCCCGGCCGGTCACGGGTCCGCCCCCGGCGATGTCCGGGGGCGGCGGTAGGCTGCCGAGGCCCCGAGAAGGCACAGGAGGCCGCCACCCACACGTGGCGGCCTTCCGGCATCTCAGACCGGGACGGCGACGACACGACAGTCCGGGTGCCGCACCCGGCGATGTCGCTCGACCGGCCGACGGTGAAATGGGACAGGTTCGCGAACCGGCCGCCGGTCGGGCCCGCGGGTCAACCGTCCAGTTGCACGTACAGGCCACGACCCGGGCGCTGCGCCCGGCCGGCCTTGACCAGGCGCTCCAGCATGGTGCGCACCGCGTTCACGTTGTCCGCCGACTCCTCGATCCCCAGCCGGGCGATCACCTCCCGGGCACGCAGCGGCCCCTGAGCACCGGCCAGCACGCCCAGCACGCTCACGGAGGTGGCACCGGTCGCTCGCCGCCCGGGCACGGGCGCAGCCGTCTCGCTCCTCTCGGTGGCCGGCCCGGCGCCGGTCCGCACCGGCCCGGTGCTCCGGGTCGCGGCAGACTTCTTCGCCGCAGTGCGCGGCCGCGCGCTGCCGGAGGTCTTCTGCGCTGCGGCCTTCTTCGCGGGGGCCGCCTCCTTCGCCGCGGCCTTCTTGGCCGGGGCCTGCGAGACGGCCGTCGCCGCCATCGAGGACGGGACCGAGGACATCACCCTGGAACTACTCGCGGCCACCCATGTCGGCTGGAACGACGCCTACCAGAGCGCCCCGGCCCCAGATCCGCAGGCCGCGTCCGAGCACGGTGCCGACAGCCACAGCCCCGGGGCGGACATCGGAAAGTAGACAGGCGTGCCCGGCGCGAAGACGCCCGCCGGCACACACCGCCCGCCGCGGCTTCGGACGGGTGACCGACAGACGGGGCACCGCCGAACGCAAAGCGAGAACCAGAGCCCAGGACCAGCACCCATGCTCTCCCGGCAGGCCCCTGACCTGCGAAAACACCGCGAATCCCTATGGGATTCTCACGACATGTCAGCGATTCCCACTCTGCTGTCAAACAGCAGGTCAGGGCGATGAAGAACCCCATCGCACGCATCAAGGCTCACAGACCAGCAGGTCAGAGCCATCACAGCCCTTCGTCCGAATTCTCGCTCAACAGATACGACACACGCCACAGCCAGAAGCAGCCTGTTCCGTAGACCGAGAACTCACACCACTCCCGGCAGGTCTCCCACACATCCGGCCCGACCAGTTCCCCAGCCCATTCCCCCATCGCCACGAAACGAGTCTGGCCTCACCGCTCACGCAGCGGGGCCAGAACCCAACACCTTCATCAGACTTATAGACGATCGGGCTGAATGTTGGGGAACATCCCCATGGGTCACATCCCGGAATAGCTTCATTTGATAATTCGCTAGCAATTGTTGAGGGAATGCCAAAACAAAAGCCGGCCTCAGTCAATAAATTACGAGCCCCCCGCAGAGACTCTCAAATTCAGCAAGTCGACCCAGGGGTTCTGCGATCCTGATTCATACTTAGCAATCTTTGCCCCCGGAGCGGTTTCAATCAAATGAAGAAGTGTCCAAGAGAGTCCAAAGCAGTTATCTTGACCAAACAGTTTCGACAGCGCCTGGGCCTCCTCATCGGTGATAGGACCATCGATGCGCTCAAGCAGCATCTGAGTCGTTTCGATTGCCTCCAGAGTGGCATCCTCGGAGGGAAATTGGCCAACCTGGACAAGTGCTTCCACTTCGGGGCGAACTGGCACTGTAGCTCCTCGACTCAGTCAACGTCAGGTGAAATCTCAGCTGCAGCGCCGAACCTGACGTGAATTAGTGAAGCCATTGCGGCCACCCAAAAGTACAAAGGTGGCCGCAATGGGGCTTGAGGCAATCAGTCGTGCAATTGCTTCAGCACTCGATTTTCATAGTAGTAGTCCAGCATGGCGCTGATTCCAGAATTGAAATAGCTGGGGTCTCCATATTTTTGCTGACCAATTCGCCGCATGTCCCAGAGATCACGCGCCAAGGCCTGCCGGAAAGAGAGCCCGGCTTCTGCCGCCTTCGTGATCCTGCCCTTAGTCCCGTAGGTCCGCGTCAATAGATGGTCTGCGTGCTTCATGACAACCGCCCCACCCTCATCCCTGGGCATGAAGCCAAGCCCATCCTGGGGCATATGGTGAGGCGTGAGTCCATCGCCAGGAGTTCCGGGATCCATGTCACCGAATCGACCGCCTTGGTTCTCGACAACGCACTTATAGTTGGCGTTATGGGCAAGAACTGGAGTCTCGCTCGCAACTACATAGTACGTGTGCTATGCGACCCCTCTCCACCTGCGTTTTTGCAGGTCAATCGGTGTTCGGTGGTTTCGCCGGGGTACGGGTATGGCCGGGGTTGTGCGTGGTCGTTGCCGTCACCGCTGCCGTCAAGGGTCTAGACCAATCCGATGAGTCCGAGCTCCCGGCAGCCCGCCGGTCGGGCCGGTGGCTAGTCTCACAGCGCGCGGGCCGGGCCGGGAACCGATCGGCGGCGGGCAGCGGGAGCTTCGCTTCCCGCCGGGGGCGAACACCGGTCGGCGTCGGCGGTGGGCCCGGCGGTGGAATTCGTGGTTGATGGTCGGACCCCTGGCCGGCCATCTCGAACGACCGGCCGTAGGAGGTCGTGGGCGACACCTTGCTCCGCGTCGCGGGTAAGGAGTCCTTGGCCCACAACTTGCTCCCATCGGGTACCGGTCGAACCCGCCCACGACGCGACTGACCTCTGACATCCGCGAGGGCCTCGGGTGCTGGTCCGGTCTGGGTCGGTCGGCGACGTCGGGCCAGCTCCAACGGGCGGAGCCCGCCTTGAACCTCGTAGAGAAAATCTGGACGCACGGCTCCAGCCCCAGGCCGTACGGGGCCTGCGGGTCAGCGGCCTCGCTCGGTGCCGCCCGCTTCAAGGGCTTCGACGCGGGCACGCAGGGCGGTGAGCTGATCAAGCGCCTCGGCCAGTGCCAGCTCCAGTGCCTCGACGCGCGCCGCCGTCCCGCCGACGGGCGTGTTCCCGGCCTCCCCGTCACCTGAGTCACCGTCGGCGTCAGCGTCGGGGTGGGCGACGAAGGCTCCCTTGCCGGGCCGGGAGATCGCGTAGCCGTCCTGCTTCAGCAGGGCCATGGCCTTCTGCACGGACAGGCTGGACGCCCCGTACTCCGCCATCAACACGGCCTGCGTCGGCAGCGCATCCCCCGGCTTCAGCCCACCGGAGCGGATCCGCTCCCGCAGGGCCTCGGCGATGACCTCGAACGTCAGCAGCACCGTGCCGCCCGCCGGTCTACGCCCCCGCCGCCCCACCGTCACCGCAGGTCACCCCGCCCTCTCTGCGCCACTACCACCGAAACCCGGCCCGTCCAAACCGGAAAACAGGGCCACAGTACCCGCATCCCAACCGCCCACCGAAATAGATGAGGAGGGATGCACTTGAATGCGCGCTTGAAGCGATGCTACCTTCACGCACCGCTGGTGATCACCATCGCTGACCAGGTCAGACGCCCCCGGCCCACCACCCACGCGCACGGTTCCCTCGCGCGCCGACCACTCGGGTCGCCCCTCAGTCACCTCTCCTCTTCTCCCGACTCCTGCCGGAGGTCTGTCCCCATGCCCGCACAGCTCCAACTCCCCTCCCGCGCAACGACGTCCGCTTCCACGAACGGGCCGTTCGCCGCATCGACGCACGCCGGGAGGGCCGACATATCCGCGAACAGGAACTCGGCGTTGGAACGCCGGGCGCGGCTGACGGCCAGGCTGGCCAAGCTCGCCGCCGCCGGATACCTCGCGCCCCTGGCCCGGCAGATCGGCTCGCTGGGCGGATGCGCCCGCCCGATCCGGATGAGCGGACATCGCACCCGCCTCGATGCCGCCACCGGCCAGATCCTGGACCACCTGGACACCCGCCGCCTGCCCGCCGGCGAACTCCTGATGCGCTGCGGCAACCGCCGCGCCACCCGCTGCCCTGCCTGCTCGAACGTCTACCGCTACGACACCTACCAGCTCATCGCCGCCGGGCTGCGCGGCGGCAAGACCGTTCCGACCAGCGTCTCCATTCACCCGCGCGTCTTCGCGACCCTCACCGCCCCCGGCTTCGGCCCCGTCCACAACCAGCCCGGCGCATCCCCGTGCCTCTGCGGCACTTGGCACGACGACGGCGACCCGCTCCTCGGCACCCCGCTGAACCCGCAGCGGTACGACTACACCGGCGCGGTGCTGTGGAACGCCCACGCCCCCGCCCTGTGGGCCCGCTTCACCACCCACCTGCGCCGCGAGATCGCGCATGCGGCTGGTCTGACGCAGCGCGCCCTGCGCCACCACGCGACCTTGTCGTACGCCAAGGTCGCCGAATACCAGAAGCGCGGCCAGATCCACTTCCACACCGTCATCCGCATCGACGGACCCACCGGCCCCGCAAGCGCCCCGCCTGCCTGGGCCACCACCGCGCTCCTCGACCACGCCGTCCGCGCCGCCGCGAAGCGGGCCCGCGTCCGGCACCGGCACCGCTCCGCGTCCGGGGAGACCGACGGGATGCAGCCGTCGGAGTCCACGGTGTTCCAGTTCGGGCGGCAGATCGACGTCCGCGCGATCCGCAGTACCGACTTCACCGGCGACGCCCCCGTCACCGACCGGCACGTCGCCGCCTACATCGCCAAGTACGCCACCAAGGGCGCCGAGACCACCACCGGCACCCTCGACCGCCGACTGCGCTTCCTGGCCGAACTCGCCCAGCACGACCTCACCGACCACGCCCGCCGCATGATCCACACCGCCTGGCACCTCGGAGCTCAGCCCCAGCACACCCACCTCCGCCTGCGCCAGTGGGCCCACATGCTCGGCTTCCGAGGCCACTTCTCCACCCGCACCCGCCGCTACTCCACCACCCTGACCCACCTCCGAGCCGAACGCACCGCCTGGCGCAGCCGTCAAGATGACGCCCAGGAGCGGGCTGGCGAGGGACGGTCGGCCACTGACCGGCAGAGTGACCGCAGTGACCGCGCTGACCTGACCGCCGGTCGCACCGACCCCGACTCCGGTCACCTCGCCGGTCAGCGCACAAAGAGCGGGCGGCGCGTCGGCACGGACACGACCCTGGTGATCTCGCACTGGCAGTACACCGGAAGCGGCCTCCTGCCCGAACTCGCCCACCTCGCTGACCTCCTGGCCACCGCACCAAAGCCCCGACCCAAGCAAGCAGCCCGCCCCCGGCAGGCGCAACGCCCCGATGACCGGACCGGCCACTCCGCCGACCCGCTGACCGGCGCCCCGGTGGAGGTGACCGAGTGACCGCCGACGCCGAGCTCCTGACCGTCCCCGAGGTCATGGCGCGCCTGAAGATCAGCCGCTCCACCGTCTACGACCTCATCCGCACCCGACAGCTCGCCTCCATCACCATCGGCCGCGCCCGCCGCATCCCCACCCACGCCCTGTACGCCCTCGTCCACCACCAACTCGAACAGGCAGCCTGATGACCACCCCCGACACCAGCACCAGCACCAGCTCTCGCAGGGTCCGCGCCAACGGCGACGGCACCGTCTACCAGCGCAAGGACGGCCGCTGGGAAGCCGCCGGATACGTCCTAGCCCCCGGCAACACCAGCAAGCGCGTCAGCGTCTACGGCGCCACCCGCAAGGACGCCCTCGCCAAGCTCACCGAGAAGATCGCGGCGAGCAACCGCGGCGTCCCCGTCGTCACTGCCCAGGGCAGCCTGGCCGCCTATCTGACGTACTGGCTGGAGAACGTCGCTGTCCACCAGCTCCGCGAGACCACCCACACCCGCTACACCGCCTGCGTCACCCAGTACCTCATCCCCGGCCTCGGCAAGAAGAAGCTCGCGAAGCTCGCCGCCAAGGACATCCGGAGCTGGCTGAACGGGCTGCGGACCGTCTGCCAGTGCTGCGCACGCGGCATCGACGCCCGCCGGAAGCCCGATGCCCGGGCCGGCCGCCAGCCGCGCTGCTGCGCTATCGGCAGGTGCTGCCGCAAGCACCTTTCGCCGCTGACGCTGGCTTACATCCACTCCGTGCTCAAGTCCGCCCTGGAACACGCCGTCCGAGAGGAGGAGATCGCGCGCAACGTCGCCCGCAACGTCCGCACCGGTACCCCCCGGCCCCGCCGCTTCGAACCCCTCACTGCCGACGAGGCCCGGCAGTTCATCGCAGCTGCACAGAGCCACCGCCTTCATGCGCTGTTCGAGCTCGCGCTGCGCACCGGCCTACGCAAGGGCGAGCTCCTTGGCCTGCGCTGGGAAGACCTCGACTTCAACAGTGGCACCGCCACCATTCGCCGTACCCTCCAACGCACCCGCTCCACCGGCCTGACCACCCTGCCAACCAAGACCATCAGCTCCGAACGCCGCATAGCTCTCCCGGCAGCCTGCCTCACCTCGCTGCGCGCTCACCGCACCCAGCAGGCCCAGGAGAAGCAGAGCGCGGGAGCGAACTGGAGGGACAGCGGCCATGTCTTCACCCGACCCGATGGCCACCCGATCGAACCCGCCACCCTCACCCGTCACTTCAAGGTGCTGCTTCGCCGCTCTCGCCTCCGGGCGATCCGGTTCCACGACCTGCGGCACTCGACCGCGACCCTCCTTTTGGAGCAGGGCGTCGAACTCGTCGTCATCAAGGAACTCCTCGGCCACGCCCACATCGGCGTCACCGCCACCGTGTACGCCCACGTCCGCCTTCGTCTCCAGCGCGACGCCATCGACCTCCTCGGCCGCACCCTCAGCAAGCCCTCTGAGACCGTCTCTGCCCCCGACGACGGCGACGACCCGCCACTTTGTGCAGCACCCGTCCGCTGACGTTGCCGTCAACTACTGCCGTCAGACGCTTCAGGGGCCCCACCGGAACACTTCCGGTGGGGCCCCTGAAGCCATTAATTAGGCCGCTTCCAGAGCTCCTACAAAATGCGACGCGAGGAGGGTCGCGCTTCCGCCCAATGGCGGGCTTGCACCCGTAGGCACTACTGCGAGGAAATGAGAATACCTACGCCGTATTCTCCAGGCTCGAAATGATGGCCTCTACACCCTCTCTCCATTCCTCTCCTCGTCCGCCATCAACCCAGAGCTCGTAGATTTCCGAGTCAGCTGCAAGGGTCCGCCTCAGCGCCAAGATAGCCATGCCTGGCATATCCTGTTCAATCTCTGGGATCAGGCCACTCAGGCCGTTGAATTCAAGGACTTCAGTTTCGCCCTGAATTCTCGCCAAAATCACGGCTGCGGCAGCCACTGCCTCCTCGGCATAGTCCTTCTCAAGGTATTCGCCAGCCGCCAACTGTCCCACAGTTGCGAACGCAGATCTCAGCACGTCAAGCGCACCGTCGCGACCTGCCTCCCTCACGGCATAGCAGAGATCTCCGGCGCCGTCGTTTTCAAACGGCCCAACTCCGGAAGCACTCATTCTGACCTCCCGCTCCACTGTTCCAAGAAGTCCCTAGCGGCCTGCAGGTATTGCGGACGTCGCGGATTGCTCAATCTGATGGCCATTTGCCCAGCAAGCTTCGGCGTGAACCATCGCTCCGCCATCTCCTCCAGCCCCCTTCTGGCCGCCCTCTCATCCGTACGATAGAGCACCACGCCCTTGAGGTCCGGGTACGTCCTCGCGTGAGTAGCCAGACGATCTGCCAAATTCGTGGCCATGCCCGTCCGCTGCACCTCACCACTCTCGGAGACCAATGCGTAGATGCCGCCCTTTGCATTCGGATCGCCAATCGGCTGGTGTGAATCACTGAGAAGACCTGGAGTGCCTTCCCCGCAATTGTGAACCAGGACCGGCGTCGCCCCCGCGAGCACATAGTACGTGTGGATGTCTGCGACCGTCAGGTCGTAGGCGGGCTGCGGAGCGGTGTCGTAGTTTCGCACCTCCCGAACGACAAGGGTTTGGCCACTCGCGGTACGGACTTCGTCTCCCTGGCGCAGCTCCGAGGCTGCGGTCCAGCGGTGAGTGGTTTCGTCCCAGAACGGGTGGTGCTGAGTGCTAGTAAGGCTCTCTATCTTCTCCGTAGAGTGGCCGGAGTCCCTGGCCTGCAGGGCCAGGTCGGTGAACTGTTCGTCGTCCGGGGTTCGGATCGTTCGGATAACGGGCTTTGGCTCGGTGGTCCCGGTTGCTGGGTCCGTTGCCTGGACCTGGTCGCCAACCTGGAGGTCCTCGATGGCTCGGGTTGTGCCGTCTGCCAGGAGGACTTGGGTGCCGGGTAGGAAGCTGTGGGCAGCGTTAGCAAGGCTGGCGATGCTGCAGGCCGCGCCTGCGGTGTTCTCGGCTGCTTGCTCGGCCTTCTCCGTTTCGCTGGCGGCCTTCGCGGCCTTGCCCAGGATCTTCCCGCCCGTGGCCGCGAGGCGTTCTCCGGGAAGGAGGCCGGCCAGGTTTTCGGCGGCGCTCAGGTAGTTGCCGTCGCGGATGTCCTTGGCGGCGTCGACAGCGGCGCCTGCGGGGGTGAAGTCCGCGGCGAACTTGAGACCCTCCTTGAGGCGTTGCCACTTGCTCTTGTAGCCCCTTCTGATCAGGGACCAGTCGTTGCCGGCGTGGTACTTGTACTCTGAGTTGTTGCCGTACCAGTAGTCGACATTCCAGCCGCCCGTGCTGTTGGGGTGCCAGTCCTCGTGGATGACGTCGTGTTGGGGGCTTTCACAGGTGCCGAATCCGCCGCAGATGCCGTCGGGGTGAAGCCCGCTGGGGTCGCTGAGGTTGACGGGGTTGTTGTTGCTGTAGGCGTAGCCGTTCCATTGCTGGGGGTCGGCTTGGTCGAGGATGGGGTCGGGGTTGATGAAGCGTCCGCGGGTGGGGTCGTATTGGCGGGCGCCGAGGTTGGTGAGTCCGGTGGTGTCGTCCTTGGTGCCGCCGACGAAGCCCTTGGTGCCGGCCCATTGGTTGGTGGTGGGCTGGGTGCCGCGGGGGTTGCCGAAGGGGTCGGTGGGGCGTCGGGTGATGGTCTGGGTGGTGGTGGCGGTGATCTGGACGCTGTTGGTGCCGTGGGGGTCGGCGGCCTGGATGAGGACGGTGCCTCCGCCGATGGCGGCGGTGACGCGGGTGTAGGTCAGGCCGCCGGGGCCGGCGATGGAGCGGACGTTGGTCGTGGAGCCGCTGGCCGTGTCGAGGGTGAGCTCGTCGGTGGGCAGGTTGAGCGTGGTCTTGCCGGGGTTGCGGCGGATGAGCTGGTTGCCGTCGGCGTCGTAGAGGTAGGTGGTGGCGCCGGCCTGGCCGGTTGTGGTGAGGGAGTCGAGCTTGTCCTCGCCGTTCCAGGTCAGGGTGGTGGTGCCGCCGGTGTCGGTGATGGCGGTGGTGTTGCCCTTGGCGTCGTATTGGTAACTGGTCGCCTTGGTGCCCGCGGGTCCGCTGGTGGTGGAGGTGAGCAGGGCGTGGGGGCCGCCGGTTCCGCCGCCGGTGTTGGGGGCGGTGGTGGGGGTGTTGGTGCTCTGGGCGGCTCCGAAGGTCTGGGTGGTGGTGGTGTCGTTGAGGCTGTTGCCGGTGATGTCGTGCTGGACGAGCCCGGTGCGGTTGCCGGTCGCGTCGTAGGTGTAGGTGTTCCAGTAGGCGGCGGGGCCTCCGACGGTGCGTCCGCCAGGACTGGCGGTGGCTGGTGCGTCGTTGTTAATGCAGGCGCCGATGCCGGGGACGGTGGTGGAGCTGCCGGTGCCGTGGACGGTTCCGGAGGTGTCGGTCCAGTCTGCGGTGGTGGTGGTGCCGCCGGTGTCGGTCCAGGCGCCGGTCAGCCGGCTGAGGTGGTCATAGGTGAAGCACTGGGTGTCGGTGGTGGCGGCGTCCTGGATGTCGGTGACCGAGGTGATGCGGCCTGACGGGGTGTAGGTGTAGGAGGTCTGGTCGATGGAGGTGGTGCCGGTCTGACGGTCCAGGAAGGAGTTGATGATCCTCCCGGTGCCCCAGTCGTACTGCTGGGTCGCGACGACCTGCTTGCCGTAGTCGCCGGCGGTCGTGCGCACGGGCCGTGCGAGGGCGTCGTAGGCGACCTGGGCGATGACGGCCTTGCCAAGGCTGGAGGCCCCGGTCAGCAGGCCGGTGATGGTCCGGCCGTAACTGACGGTCTCGGCCGGCAGGCCGCCGGCTGCGGGAATGGCCGTCTTCTTCAGCGATCCGATGACCGGGCTGTAGGTGTTGGCCGTGGTGTACGTGCCGGCGAGCGCTCCCTCGGCCGACGGGATGGTGATGGAGGTGCCCAGCGGCCGGTAGGCGGTGTCGTAGCCGGTGACGGCGTTCGTGTAGGCCGCGCCGCTCGCTCCGCCCACGTAGCGGGTCGAGGACGTGGCCTGGCCCTTGACGAGGGTGTCGTAGCTCCAGGCCGCCAGCTGGTTGGCGGCGGCGACGCTTCCGGTGAAGGAGCCGGTCTTGCGGCCCAGCAGGTCGTAGGTGAAGGCGGTCGTGTTGTTCTTGGCGTCGACGGTGTGGTCGACGCGTGAGTTGGCGTCGTAGAACGTCCGGCTGGTGCCGGTGTCGGGGTCGGACGCCGAGGTCTGGCGTCCGCGCAGGTCGTAGGTGTAGCTCCAGGTGTTGCCGCTGCTCTCGGTCCGCGAGGAGGCCTGGCCCGCCGTGGTGAAGCCGTAGGTGGTGAGGTCCGCGTCTGTGGGGTTGCCGGTCGCGGTCGGCGTCCGGTACTGCCACAGGGCGGTGGTGCGTCCGCGGGCGTCGGTCACGGCCGAGGTCGGCACGGCACCGGCGGGCGGGGTGACGTCGGTGCGGTCGGCGCCGGGGTAGGCGGTGGTGGTGGCCCACTGGAGGTTGCCGTTGGAGCGGAACTCCGAGCGCACGACGCGCCCGCTGCCGTCGTAGGTGTTCCAGGTCTGACCGGGGACCTGCCCGTCGGCTACCGGCAGGAAGATGGACTGGGTCGGGTGGGAGCCCTGCTCGTAGTACGGAGCGGAGGTCTTGATCACCCAGCCGTGACTGTCGTAGACGGTGTCGGTGATCAGGCGCCCGATGGGCTTGGCGTCACTGGTGGCCTGGGTCTGCCGGTGCCGCCCGAGGCCGTCGTAGATCTCGATGCTCGCCGAGTAGGTCACCGCGTCGTCGTTGATCGACTCGGTCGTGATCGCGGAGGGTGCCGTGGTGCCGTTGAGCGCGTAGGTGAACTTGCGGCTCGGCAGTTCCGTGGTCGGCCGGTCGGGCGCCCAGACCGCGGTCAGGCGGCCAAGGGCGTCGTACTGGCTGGTGGTGACGCGGCCGTTGATGTCCGTACTGGTCAGGGGCGAGCCGCGGGCCGGGTCCCGGGTGACGGTGGTGGTCCACCCGGCCCCCATCGGTCCGGTGGTGCGGATCTCGGTCGGCAGCCGGCCCGAGGCCGGGGCCACGGCAATGGTGGTGACGGCTGGGGTGACGGACGGGCCGGTGATCTGCGCGCCGCTGCGGTCGTAGGTCGATCCGTCGGTCGTCGCCATCGTCAGGTTGCGGCCGTACGCATCGAAGGTCGCGCCGCCGTCGTTGACGTAGACGGGGTTGCCGGCCTGGTCGAAGTGGTCCAGGACCTGGCTGCCGGTCGGGTCCCCGCCCGCGCCGGCCTTGGTGAAGGCCTTGCCGTCGTAGAACATCCGCTTGCCGGACAGCGTGTTCGCTGCGGTCGCCGTGCCCGAGCACGGCCCCTGGAAGGCGACCGCTTCGGACACCAGCATCAACTGCTGGGAGTTGTCACTGCTCGCGTAACCGGTCGTGGTGCAGATCTCGGGCGTCGCGGCGCTGCCGTCACCCTTGTCGTCGACCTTGACGACACGGTTGCCCTTGGCCGGCTCGGTGGTGGTGACAACCGTGGTCGTACGCCAGCTGCCGTCCGCGAGACGGGACTTCGCGATCGAGGTGCTCTCGGAGTCCGACAGCCAGGCGTAGAGCCTGGGCGCGCCCGCGCTCTGGGCATGGATCGCGGAGACCTGCTGCTCGTTGTGGGTTGCCCCGGTCACGGCGGTGACCGTGCCGCCTGCCTTGTCGAAGACCTCGGTGGCGACGACAGCTCCGGCCAGCTGGGCGCTGTCGGTGACCGTGCCGCCCAGGGGGCTGGGCACCTGGACGGTGCGCTGGGTCCCGTTGGCAAGGTAGTCGCCGTTCATGCCCCGCAGGTAGGTGACCCGCTGCTGGGTCTTGGGAGCCTCCGCGGTGTCACCACTCCCGGTGGTGGTGATCACCGACTGGTAGCCGCGGAACTGGTCCCACGTGCGGGTCTTCGGGTCGGTGAACTCGGCGTCGCTGCGGTGCCAGGCAGCCCCGCCCTCGTACGTGTACTCGGTGGTCTTACCGACCCCCGGCGTGCTGACGAGGTCCTGCTCCGTGACGACCTTCACCAGGGGCTTGTCGAACCAGTCGTTGACCGGGTCCGGCGAGGACTGACCGGGCAGGTACCACTTGACGGGTATGCAGGCCATCGTGTTGCCGTCCTCGGAGGACGGCATCCGGTTGTTGACCCGCGAGCACTCGGGGTCCCTGTAGATGACGTTGATCCGACCGCCGGTCTCGGTGGTGACCCCCGTGAGGCGCGGGCGCATGAACATCGGCGAGGCCGGGACCAGCCCATCGACGCGGTTGGCACGCATCAAGTACTGGAACTGGACCGCGGGCAGGTCCTTGATCTCCGCCTGGCCGTTGCTCGGCACCCGCTGGACGGAGTCGAGCTGCAGGAGCCGCTTGGTGCCATCACCCGGGTCGGCGAGCTGCTGGTTGAGGTTCCAGGTGTCGACGGTGCGATAGGCGGAGTCGACCATCACCTGCGTGGTGATCGCGGTCAGGCGCTTGGTCGTGAAGAACGTGGGCGCCGAGACCGTGCAGGAGCTGTCGGTGCAGATCTGGTCGATCGGCGTGTCCGGCCAGGCATCGGCGTTGGCCGCCGTGCGCTGGTCCTCCGCGCAGGTGATCGACCCGCTGGCTATGCAGCGCTCCGCCACGGAGAAGGTCACCTTCGACGCCGGGCTCGCCCCGCCCTTGGCCGCCTGCTGCTCGTCCAGGCGCTGGCCGTAGGCGATCTCCTTCAGGTAGCCGGCCCGCTGGTAGTCGGTGAGCACTCCGGCGCCGCCGGTCTGGACGCGGCCGCGCTTGTACTTGTTGCCCTCGGTGGCGTACTTGTACGTGGTCAGGTTGCCGTGCGGGTCGACGACATAGTCGAGCTGCCAGCGCCATCCCATCTGGCACCACGAGTTGTTGCCGCTACCGGCGTTGTAGCAGGGGTCGCCGCTGTTCGGCGAGTACACCGGCACGGTCAGCACCGAGTTCGCGGCCGGGTCGCTCCCGTCGCCGCCGGGCAGGTGGTTGAGGCCGAAGTAGTACTGGACTCCGTCCGGCGTGGTGACCCGCCAGTACTCCATGCCCTGGTAGTCGACGTCACCGGCGGCCTTCGGAGCACCGGTGAGCTGCTCGACCTTGGTGCCGTCGTCGACCGCGAGATGCCAGCTGCCGTTCGTGTCGTCGCGCACGATCGCGCCGGAGCGGCCGCCCAGGGAGAGCGAGGCGTTCTGTCCGCCCCAGCACTGGTCGGGCGAGCCCGTGATCCCGGCCTTGTCGCAGCCGCGGTAGGACCGCTCGATGAAGCCGGGCTCGTAGCCCCAGCCGTCACCGACCCACGAGGGCTGGGCGTTCGTGGCGGACGTCTTGCCGTCCACGTCCGCCGAGTTGTAGCCCAGCGCCACGGTGGGGGCGGCCCCGCCGATCGCCGGCGGAAGCTGAATCGGGTAGCTGTACGCGAAGCTGCCCGTGTTCGAGCCCGCCGTCCAGTCCGACGACGACGAGAGCGACGTCGCGGTGTAGTTCCCCATGGCCCCCGACGGCGACGATGCCACAGCGAGAACCACCGGGCTCCCGCCGGTCCCCGTACTGTCGGCGGCCGGCGTCACCGCAGCGTCCTGACGCGTGGTGTACGACGCCTTCACCGCACCGGTGCGCGTGCTGTCAGGCGCCGCAGCGGGGGCCGCCGACGGGAGAGCGACATCCGCGGTGACGGTGCCGGTGCCGTCGGTCTTCGCCGTCACCGGCGTCTGCGTCCGGCACTCGGAGCGTTCCGGTGTCGTCAGCGAGCATGCCGGCAGTGCGACGAGCTGCGCGCGGTCCGACCAGCCGCCGGCCTGCAGGGCCTTCAGGTCGAGGGTGACGCGGGCCTCGCGGCCGCTGCCCCCGGTCTGCGCCTGAGCGTCCTTGAGCGAGATCAGGGGCCCGCTGACGCCTGCGGCCTTGCCCTTGTCCTGCCCTGCTACCTCGACGGTGACGGTGTGTGCGCTCTCCCCGGTGCCGGTGCCGGGCGCGACCCGGACAGCCAGGTTCCCGGCCTTGGAGCCGCTCTGGCCGCCGGAGGCGGGCGATGCCCCGCCGGTGGCCTTGCGGGCGGCTTCGGCCTCGGCGCTGTCAGCCCCGACGACGACCGTCGCCGTGCCCGTGACGACGGGCGCCGCGACCTGCGGCTTCCAATCGGCGGCCTTGCCGGCCGGCTTGGCGCCCGGGGATTTGGCGTCGTGTCCCTTGACCGAGACGCCCGTGCTTCCCAGGGGGGTGTTGGGGGGCGTCCAGACTTCGCCCTCCGGCTGGGGGTAGGTCCATGCCACCGCCGGCGGCACGGTCACCCCGGTCAGTGCGAGCGCGACCGCGGCTGCCACCGCCGGTGACCGCCACCGCCCGCCTATTCGTCTCCCAGCCCGTTTCCGGGCAGGCCAAACCACCACGTGGTCTCTCCTCCATCATTGTCGACACAGCGTCATATGGGCATGGCTGTGTCACGATCGAGGTGACGATATGTGAGCCGACGATCACATCGCCAGGCCGCCCTATGCCGCATATGAGATGTTTATAAAGTCTTGATCTGATGATCCATCGCTTATCCGGACATGTCGGCCCAATCCGGCGGCCAGGTTGACCAAGCCGCAGGTCAGGCCGCATCGTTCCCACCCGAAACGCTCCCCTTCGAGGAGTGGCCAATCGGGAGGGACCTCACCACTTCGCCATGTCCAGCACCCCACGCACCATCACACACACACCACCGGCACCAGCCATACGCAGGCGCCTGCTCGCGCTGACCTCGCTCGGCACAGGCTGTGCACTCGGCCTGGCCCTGCTCAGCGCGCCGGCTGCGCTCGCAGCCGACACCGCCCCCACCCCGCCGGTCCACGGGCCCGCGGGCGGCGTGAAGTTCCCCGCCCCCACCTCGCCCGCACCGGCCCGCACCCCCGAGCAGCAGGCGATGCTGGACGCGATCGCCAAGGCCAGGTCGACCGGCAAGCCGGTCGCAGTCGAGACGCTGACCAACGAGCTCTCCACCACGGTCGCCAACCCGAACGGCACTCTGACCACCACCGACAACGCCCAGGCCGTGCGGACCAAGCGCAGCGGTGCCTGGACGGGCATCGATCCGACGCTGCGGGCCAACGGCAACGGAACGCTCAGCCCGGCGGTGGCCACGACCGGGCTGACGTTCTCGGGCGGCGGGGCGGGCCCGATGGCGACCGTGACCACCGATGACGGCAAGAGTCTGGCGGTGAACGCACCGTTCCCGCTGCCGAAGCCGACGGTGGCCGGTGCCAGTGCCACCTACGCCAATGTCCTTCCCGGGGTGGATCTGCAGCTGACCGCGCTGCCCCAAGGCGGCTGGCGGGACGTCATCGTCGTACGGACCAAGGAGGCCGCCGAGAGCGCTGCGCTGAAGTCCCTGACCTTCCCGGTCTCCGCGCAGGGCCTGTCGATCGCGGCCGACCAGTCGGGTGCGATCAGCGTCAAGGACGACAAGGGCGCCACGCGCTTCCGGGCCCCGGCTCCCCTGCAGTGGGACTCCAGTAAGCCCGCGGCGACAGCCACTGCCACGAGTGCTGCCCGTGCCTCCAGGTCGGAGCAGCGCTCGGCGCTGGAGGCCCCGCCCGGGCCGGCGCCTGCGCCTTCGGGGGCTCCGGCCGGGATCCCTTCGAGCGCCGAGGAGCCGGGTGACGGCGCGAACGTCGCCGTCATCGGCACCAAGGTCACCCCGTCGGCGATCGAGCTGACGCCGGACCAGGACGCGCTGGGATCGGGGGACGGGCCCTGGTTCCTCGACCCCGCCTTCGTCGCGGCCACCAGTTACACCCAGGGCTCCGTCGAGGTCCAGGAGAACCACAAGAGCGCCAAGAACTACAACCTGAAGTCCAACGTCGCCACCGGCTACTGCGGCTACCACAGCAGCGACCCCAGCATCGACTGCGGCAGCGAGGGGCGCCAGCGCGCGTACTTCCAGTTCGGCATCAACCCCGCCATCTACACGATCCCCCAGGGCGCCGCCTCCGCCCCGACCATCCTCGGCGCCGCCTTCAATGGCCAGGTCACCGCCGCCTCCAACATGGCGACCGACACCCCGTTCGTCATCTACTCCGGTCCGCCGGGCAAGACCATCGGCACCGACACCAACTGGTACGCACAGCCCTGCGGCGACAACGGAAACGTCGTCATGGACGGGTGCACGCCCGTCAACGGGCAGCGGCTCACCGGAACGGGCCCGCTGGCCATCGACGTGACCGACACCATGAAGCGCGCCGCCACGGAGAAGTGGCAGACCTGGACGGTCGGCATCGCGCCGCAGGCCTCCGAGTGGGACAAGAACTACCGCCACTACCTGGCGAACAACCCCTCCATCACCACCACCTACGACATCACGCCCACCATCTGGTACCCGCGCACCACCCCCGCCCCGGGCTTCGCGTCCACCAACAGCGCGGCGGAGTGCACCAGCGGCGGCGCCAACCCGTGGGACAACCCCGGCTGGGTCGGCAGCAACCAGGAGATCTACCTCACCGCCAACAGCTGGTCGCCCACCGGCCAGAACCTGTACACCGGCTACCAGCTGTGGGACGACAACGACCCCAACTTCGGCGCCGCGGTCGGTGGCTGGGGCGGCAGCTACAACGATCCGGGCCCGACTGCGGGCGTGGGATCGCTGGCTGACGGCCACCAGTACGGCTGGGTCGCACGCGCCGACGACACCACCCTCACCTCGCCCAACAGTGCCTGGTGCTACTTCCGCGTCGACAAGACCAACCCCCGCGTAAGCATCAAGTCGACCGACTTCCCGCCGTCCGGCACCCCCAACCCCACCCCGGCCAAGTACGTCAACGACCAGGGCACCTTCACCATCAACGCCGACGACCCCGCCCCCGGCGCCGGCCTGCAGGCCTCCGGCGTCGCCTGCATCCGCGTGAGCAGCGACCCGACCCCGGCCGTCGGATGGAAGTGCGGCCAGGACACCCTGGCCCCGGGGCAGCCCTACACGTACAAGCCCAGGGACTGGGGCACCAACACCCTGTACGCGTGGGCCATGGACAACGCCGGCAACTACAGCCAGCCGGCCGTCTACAACTTCTACGTCCCGTGGAAGCCCGACACCCAGCCGCTGTTCGGCGACGTCGACAACGACCAGAAGCCCGACATGGTCACCGTCGACAAGAACGGCGACCTGCGCGTCATCGGCGGCACCACCGACCCCACCACCTCCCTCGCCGCCCCGGCCGCCGCCGCTCCTGGTAACCAGGACTCCGGGAGCACCTGGGCCGACTACCAGATCAGCCACCACGGCACGTTCGCCGTGGGCCAGGCCGTCGACGAGGTCCTCGCCCACTACAGCAAGGACACCACGTCCAAGCTCCGCGAGGCCCTCTACCTGATCCCCAACAGCGGCACCGGGCGCTTCGACAACCTCACCCCCGTCGCCCTCAACCGGCCCGCCTGCACCACCTACCTGACCGGTGCGGCCTGCCCGGGCTACAACCAGGGCAACTGGAGCGGTGCCTCACAGGTCCTCGCGATCGGCACACCGGAGGGCGAGGCCGTCGGCGGTGAGCCGGGCAACGCGAACCACAAGGTCATCATGACCCAGACCTCCATCCTGTCCCTGGAGAACAACAGCCTCTACCTCTTCCAGCCCAACGGTCTTCTCGATGCCCTCGACGCCGCCACCTACCTGCCCGCCGCCTCCGGCAGCTGGGCCGACCTGGAACTGATAAACCCGGGCGCGGCCAACGGGGCGACCGTCGTCCCCGGTACCACCGACCCCACCAGCCAGACCACCATCTGGGCACGCAACCGCACCACCGGCGACCTCTACGCCTACCCGCTGGGCTGGAACGCCGACGGGACCGTCGACTACACCGCCCTCACCAAGCCCGACCAAGGGATCAAGCTCGCCGTCGGCCAGGCGCTGAAGGCGGCCGACTACCCCCGCATCGGCGCCGGCGACCTCAACAACGACGGCACGCCCGACCTGTGGGCCATGGACAGCGCCAACTCGATCTCCATCTACCGCGGCAAGAGCAGCACCGGCGTCAAGGGCAAGGTCGACGCCTTCGACGCCGCGGCCTTCGCCGGCTTCTCCGACTCCAGCGTCACCGTCCACCCCCAGCTCGTCGACTGGCAGTGCATGGACTCCATCGGCGGCCCCAACGAAGGCACCGACGTCGCCGTCTACGCCTGCTGGCAGACCATCAACCAGCGCTTCAACTTCGCCATCGACGGCACCATCCGCTCCGGCAGCTGGTGCGTCTCCACCAAGGGCAACGCCCTCACCAACGGAACCGGCCTGATGCTCTCCCGCTGCGTCGGCAACACCGGCCAGAAATGGGCCGTCCGACCAGACGGCCGCATCTACCTGCCCGCCACCGTCACCGCCGACAACCCCGCAGGCCGCTGCCTCGAACTGCCCGAATGGCACACCGAACAAGGCACCCGCCTCGACATCTGGGACTGCCCCAGCCTGCAGGCCAACCAGCAGTGGAACCTCACCTACGAAAAGCACAAGCCCTGAACCACACCGTCACCACCTGACCAACCGTGACGGCGGGGGCTGCGGGGCACGCCCCGCAGCCCCCGCCGTCACGGCCCTCTCCCGATCCGGACCTGGAGCCCCCCGCCGATGACTTCGCCAGCCGCTTACCACCCGCCACGGCCGACCGCCACCGCCGCCACCATCCTGCTCATGGTGACCGGTGCCGCCACGCTGTTCTCCCTCGTCGCCGGCATGCGCCTCTACGGAGCAGCCGGGGAGCTTCCCGCCGACGTCACGCTCGCCACATCCGACAGCACCGCGTTCACCGACGCGCAGGAGCTCTACCGTCACGCGAGCCAGCTCCACCTCGTGGCCCTGCTGGCCTCGGCGGTCACCTTCATCCTCTGGTTCCACCGGGTACGGGTGAACGCCGAGCGATTCAACCCCCACGGCCACAGACTCAAGCGCGGATGGGCGATCGGCGCCTGGTTCACCCCCGTCGCAGCCCTGTGGCTCCCCCGGCAGATCGCCGCCGACACCTGGCAGGCCAGCACTCCCCCCGACGAATCCGGAGTACGCCCCCCGATCTCTCCCAACCTCCTCAACCTCTGGTGGGGCACCCTCTGGGCCACCATCGTGATCGGCCGACTCGGCGCCAACTTCTACGGCCAGGCCCACTACCCGGACTCCTACCAGGAAGCGCTCGGATGGCTGACCGCCTCCGACCTGCTGGAACTCGCAGCCGCCGTCCTCGCCGTCCTGGTCGTGCGGAAGCTGACGGCCCTCCAGGAACAGCGCGCCACCGAGTCCGCCACCCGTGCCTTCGGAACCTCCGCCCAGACGACGCTCAACCGCTGAGGAGCGGTTTCCCCTGACACGACCGAGGCCGTGCCTTCCTCCGACCAGGGAAGACACGGCCTCGACGCATCAGCCGGGCGACTGGGGACCCGCCGCGCAGCCCCCGCCCCCGGACGTCGGGCTCAGCGCCGACCACACCTGCCGCGACCCACCACCGAGCACCCCGAATACTGCTCCAGGCGCCAACCGCTCCGGCAGCTGAAACACCCTCGCCGGGCCCAGAGCGCTCGGTGACGGAACCGGCCAGAACCTCCCGCCACACCGGCACCGGACGACACCCGCCGGCACCGGTCGCTTGTCGACAGAGGCACCGCCGTGGGAGCGGAGACCGGGACAACCCCTACCGGACCTCCCCGGACCGCTGGCCGGGGATACGGGAGACGATCGTGCTCAGAGCCCCGGAGTAGGTGGTCCCCAGGGCACTGACCGTCCCGGGAAACGGGCCGGGGCCGTGGCGCAGGGCGCTGACGTAGTTCTCCGGCAGCAGAACACGGTCACCGACCTCCAGCCGGCCCGGGCCGGTCCAG
The DNA here is from genome assembly GCF_055575795.1 of Kitasatospora sp. NPDC034023. Lineage (NCBI taxonomy): Bacteria > Bacillati > Actinomycetota > Actinomycetes > Kitasatosporales > Streptomycetaceae > Kitasatospora > Kitasatospora sp. NPDC034023. Next base: position 4,514 of record NZ_JBVIRY010000064.1, on the reverse strand, counting down.
CGGTAGCCGTAGCCGTCCACCGTCACCGCCTGCGCTCCGCGGTCCTCGAACCGGCGCTGCTGAGCGTCGAGCTGCTCTTCCAGCGTCTTGACCCTCCGCTCCAGGTACTCGCTGTGGAGCTTGGCCGAGCCATCGGCGGATTCGAGGCCTTGGGCGTATCCGTCACGGTGTCCTCGCTCATAGGCGTCGAGGAGTTGCTTCTCCAGGTCGGTGGTGTGCAGTTTGCAGGCGAAGGCACGACCATAGACCTGGGACTTGCACGGTGTCCCGGCCTTGGTGGGCCTGGCGCAGGGGCGGGGGTGCTGCTGATCGAACACGAGGTCCTCCCGAGGTGCTGCCGGGGCCCGGGCGCCGTGCGCCGTCGTCCTCGCCGCATCCCGCGCCCCCTGTGCCGTGAGGATCCTCATCCTGCCCTGCCAGGCCGGTGCCGCGGGCGCGATCTGGCAACATCGATGGAGTTCCAGGCCTCCGTTGGCAACCTAATTCTGCGGTGCTCTCCAGATCACCGGATCTGCGGGCTGTGCATGGCTGCAGACCAGCCGCAACAGCCGCGGTGAGCCCCGGCAACGTGCCCGGGCGGCGGGCCGGACGGCGGTGAGCGGGGCGAAAGGAGCAGCACGGCAGCTTGGCAGCCCGGACTACCGGGCGGCACGGGGCAGGCAGCAGAGTGGACAGGCCGGGCGCGCGGGGCGGCGGGGCGCAGCGGGACGGAGGCAAGCGGGGACGGAGGCGACCAGGGCGCCGGGGACGAGGGAGCGGGGCGCCAAGGCGCCCGGGACCGCTGCCCCGGCCCGTGTACCGATCGCGCAGTTCCCGCAGCGGATTGCGGCCCCGGACGTCAGTGTGAGGACCGCCCCGGGACCCCGGCCGACCAGTAGTACCCGCCGTGTGGATGCTCCTGGGCATCGGTGGAGATCGCGGGCACGTCGGCGGCGGTGCGGAGCGGTGGGCGGTCCGGAAGCGGTGACGGCGCCTGAGGGCCGTTTCGCTGAGCTGGGTCGAAGGCGGGTGCGGTGCTGTGGTGGCAGGGCCAGGAAGGAGGGGGTCCCGGGCGAGCGTGCCCACCATCGGGCGCCACGTCCATGCGAGGACGGTCGACCGCGACACCGAATGCCTTCCCCCGGTCCGGCGTATCTGCGCCGGGGCACTCCCGGGAGACGTGTGTACGATCCTGCGACGCGCCCAATGCCCGGCTGTGTCACGTCACCTCCGTCGGAGAGCGGGCCACCGCGAAAGCGCTGGAACCGTGGTGGCATCGGGTCGGACAGCCCTTGTCCTCGAACGTGGAGTTGGTCGAATGCCGTCAGCGGGGCGCCGCGAGGCCCTCATCTCCGTGTGCGCCGTCGTCGCCCTGGCGGCTCTGTCCCCAGTGGTGCGCTACGCCGCGGACCACGAGCCCAGAGCTGACGCGGGGCTGTTCAGCCAGGTGCTCCTCAGCGCCGACGGCCGCACCCTTACGGCACCGGTCATATGGACACCGTGTCAGGAGGCCGAACCGCGGCTGTTCGCACGCGAGACGCCGCAGACGGTCGCCGCGGATCTGCAAACCGGGCGCACCGTGGACCAGACCCACGAGTGCCCTTCGGCCGACCGGCTGGTCGGCCTCACACTCCACGCCCCTCTGGGGAACAGACAGCTGTCGGAGGCCAACACGGGTAAGCCCTTCGTCCCGTTCCCCGCCGCCCGGCTCGCCCGCGTCGGCTACCTCCCCCGGGGCTTCACCGCGATATCGGACGTGCCACAGGTCTTCGGCTCCGTGGCCGGACCATGGACTCCCAATCCGTACAACCGCAGCGACACCGTGCCCTCCTGGAGCCGTTACTACGCGGCCGCTGGCAGGCCCTCGCTGAGCATCACCCAAGTCCTCCCCGCAGCTGGCGGCACCCAGGACCCGGCGCCGGGCGCACCCAGCGGTGGACCGATGTCCGTCAACGGCCACAGTGCGGCCCTCGTGTGCGACACGGATATCGAACGCGCCCTCACCTGGTCGGACGGCGTCAGCACCTTCACCGTGGTGAGCGTCGACCCGCACCACGCCGCACTGTCGCCCGACGAACTTCGTCGGGTGGCCGAAGGCCTGCGGAACCCCTGAGCGCGCGAGGAACCCGCGTCCGTCCTCAGCCTCGGCACCGCGAGCAACGGCGGCATCCGGTACCCGACCGCGGTGCCCAGGCGCAGCGCCAGCCGGACGGCGGGTCGGCGCGTGGGACGGGACCGGCGGGTCGGCCCGGTGGCGCGCCCCGAGGGGTCAGCGGTCGCCTGAAGCCTTCACGGTGGCGTCGCGGCCGCCGTCGGTCAGCTGCGCCCACCGCTCGTACTCCTGGCAAACATAGGGCCGGGCCGATGCCTGCCATGCGGGCGAGCCGGGCCCGGCCGGGCCCAGGACGAAGCGGCCGTCGGCCAGGTCGAAGGCCAGCAGCTCGTACGCGGTGCTCGCGGCCTCGGCGATCTCGTGCTCGTCGCGGCTGCGCAGTGCCAGGCGGTCGGCGAGCGCGGCCCGGCGCAGCCGGGCCGGCCCGGGCCTCGGGCCGGCCCGGGCCTCGGGCCGGCTGCGTGCGGCTCGCGCGGCTGCTGGGCGGCGGCACTGAGTAGCTGGTGCTTGCTGCATCGCCCTGCGGGCCTGGGGGCGGATCGCTGCTGTGCCGGGGAAGTGAGGCAGTGTCAGTTGGTCTTGAACCGTTGGCGCAGTCCGGGCCGTGCTATCTGGATGGACGGCGGACGATGCCGTCGGGGCTCTTGGTGAGGCATGTAGGCCGACGGGTGATCGGCGGGCTGGCCGCTCTGGTCAGCGCTGCCGTGCTGCTCAGTGTGGCGGGCAGCGCGCAGGCGGCGGGCACGGGCGTGCAGGGGGCCGGCGCCGGGCCTGTGGTGCAGGCGGCCGGCAGTGCGCAGGCGGGTGCCGGTGGGACGACGCTGTGCGGTGGCGGGGTGGGCAGCTGCGGGGACGCTGCGCATGCTCCGCCGGGGAGTACGAGGCCGGCGGTTGGTCTCGCGGCGTCTGCGGCTCCGGGACCGCGTCAGGGTGCGATCCCGTCGTGGTGCACCAGTGCGTGGGAGGTCAACCGGACCGAGGCCTGCTACACGCAGACGAGCCAGTGGGAGATGACCGATCAGCACGGTACGCCGGTCGGGGGATGACGTACACGGTCACCAACTACCTGAAGGCCGATCCGAAGAGCACGCAGGTCTACGGCTACTTCCAGGTCGACTTCCCCTACGTGTGGGGCCAGGCCGCCGGCGCCGACTTCACCTACACGACCGGCTGCACCAGCGTGACCTGCAAGCCGCTCTCGTTCTACAACGGGGGGCTGATCAGGCAGGGGGCCTCCTTCTACTCCAACGATGCCTACACCGACAGCCTGCCGGCTTCCCTGGTGGACAGCGCCGAGGCGACCTACAAGATCACGATCCATCCGCGGGGCGGGAATACGGTCTCCGGGGACTGGAACTCCCCGTTCTTCCGGTGTGACCAGATCGCCAGCTCCACGGCCGGCTGCGTCATGCCGAACGGGCGTCCGGTGACGGACATGCGCTACCTGCCGACGATCTCCGCCGGCATTCGGAAGGTGCAGAGCGCGTCGCTGCACCTGGGCCAGCCGGACAGCCCGAATCCGCTCACCCGGTCCACCTCCGCGACCGTGGAGTCGGACAACCGTAAGGCGGCCTGCCCGGTGCCCGGCGTGCCGAAGCCCACGACCCCCGCCGGTGCCGTGTGGTCGTGCGACGAGTACCCGTTCGCCACGACCCTGGAGGGCGCCGCCAAGACGCCTCCGCCCAACAGCGGCTCCGTCTCTGGGTACCCAAGAGCGAGAACGACAGCCAGGGCGGCACGCTGGGCGCCTTCTACGCGGCCCAGCGCGTGCTGGACGGCGACCAGTTCTACGTGGCGGCGTGATGGACGCCCTCACGATCCAGACCCGGGTATCGCACGGCCAGTTCTGGATCAAGGACCCGGACGCCGAGGTCGCCCTCGACGTCTACACCGGGCTGAACGGCCTGATCCAGACCCGCGGCGGCGAGAACCGCGCCACCATCCTGACCGGCACCGCCTTCGGGAAAATCACACTCACCTACGAGCCCTGCCACACGGAGCCGACACTCCACCTCGACGGATGGGACGACGTGGTCGAGGTCAGCATGACCTTCACCACCCCGCAGGCCGGCTTCGTCGGACACGGCTTCCAAGACGACCCGATCACCAGCCTCCCCAGCCTGTCCGCGGCCGGTGCGGGCTCCTACCGGGTCCGTGTCCACGTCCGGGGCCGGAACGAGGGCCTGGACCTGGAAGACAACTACGGCGACCCGGTGGAGTCCTACCTGGTACAGGCATGGCCGAACCCGGTCACACCGGAGATCCGGCACAAACTGACCGACCGACGCGGCGAACACGTCCGCACAACCTGACAGCAACGGAGCCTCAGCTTGACTCTGTCGGTGATCTTGGTCGCTGGGGTGTCAGCTGACGGCTCGCCAGGAGCGCAGGCGCGGGATGCTGTGCTGGTCGAGGTGGTCCT
>NZ_JBVIRY010000063.1:0-30899 GCF_055575795.1 Kitasatospora sp. NPDC034023 | reverse complement strand
GCGCCGATGGTACTGCAGGGGGGACCCTGTGGGAGAGTAGGACGCCGCCGAACAATCTTTCAGAAGAACCCCCATCCGGATCCCGGATGGGGGTTTTTCGTATGTCGTGATCAGGGTGTCCACACCGCCGTGAGCCCTTCTGCGAGACCATGGCTTCCATGGATACCGAGACGTTCGTACGCACCCGCCGTTCCCTGCACGCGGTGGCCCAGCTGGTGCTGGCTGGGCCTCAGCACCGGGTGGGCGGCACGATCCGCCTGCGTGCCTGCGCGGGCGGCTTCGCGACCAGTGTCGAGCCGCGCCTGCGGGTGATCGGCGCTGAGCTGGTCGGGCCGGGGGAGGTGCTGTCCCTCGAGTGGACCACCTGTACCGCACTCGGAGCGGCACTCGGGCTCGCGGTCGGTGCTCCCGTCGGGCTGTACGAGGACGGGTTGGGCGTCGCCGTCGATGACGCGGTCGAGGTGGACCCGTCCGCTGCCGGCCGGCTCCTGCACTGCTTCGCGCTTGGCGACGCCGCGTTGCGCGGGCTGTTCCCCGGCGCGGAGCCGGTCATCTGGCCCGAGCACTTCGACATCGGGGTGACCGTCGACGGCGTCAACTACGGTGTCTCGCCCGGTGACGCGTTCCTGTCGGAGCCGTACGCCTATGTCGGCCCGCACATTCCTCGGCAGGGCGATTTCTGGAACGCGCCCTTCGGCGCTGCCCGGCGGATGCGTGAACTCGGCGGTGTCACGGGGGTCATGGCCTTTCTGGCGGAGGGCCGCCGACTGGCCGCCGGTGACGGTGCCGACGACGGCGTGGTTCGCTGACGTACCTACGACGCCATCGACGGCATCGACCGGTTCATCGGCGTGGCCGCGGCCGTGGGCGCGCTCGCACGATTCCGCACCCTCCTCCGGGGCCGGGCCTCGTGACCGTAGGGCTGCAGGGCGCCGTCCACGGCACAGCCGGCGCGCCTCGGCCGTCCCGGGCGCGGCGGGTGATCGGCTCGTTCTCCGCTACCTGGGCCCGGCCCGGATCGGCCATGTGACGCACATCACTGGCCGGGGGAAAACCGGGGGGCCCGGCGCTCCGTAAGACCAGGACGTGAAGCGTTCACCGGCCTCGATGACCGAGGCCCAACTGGTCCGGCGGATCTCCCGCGGGGACACCGCAGCCTTCGACGAGCTGTACCGGCGCAGCGCGCCCTGGCTGACGGCGCGTCTGCGCAGGCGTTGCGCGGACGACGAGATCGTCGCCGAAGTCCTGCAGGAGACGTACCTGGCGGTGTGGCGGGCGGCCGGATCCTTTGCCGACAGCATGCGCGGCGAGGAGGCCGGCGGCTGGTTGTGGACGATCGCCGCCCGTCGGCTGGTGGACGCCTTCCGGGTGCGAGGCCGGCACAGCGCCCTCCCGCCCGCGTCCGCCGCCCCGGGGCCGGCGCCCTCGGCCGAGCACGAGGTGCTCGATTCCGTCATCGGGGGTGACCTCGGCGCGGCCCTGGACCGGCTCGCGCCCGAGCTGCACCAGGTCCTGACCGCGATGGTGCTCGACGGGCTGACGGTCCGTGAGACCTCCGCGCTGCTGCGGATTCCCGAGGGAACCGTCAAGACCCGTGCCCGCCGTGCCCGCCTCGACCTGCGAAAGGCCCTGTCATGACTGCGCACGTCCCCCGTCGGCTGCTGGTGAGTTACGTGCTGGGCCCCGACGCCCCGGCCGGTCCGACTGACGGCCGGAGCGAGGGCCCGAGTGTCGGGGAGCTGTGGGCGGTGGAGGCGCATCTGGAGCGGTGCGCCGTCTGCCGGTCCGAGTTGGCGGAGGTGTCGCTCGCCCACAGCCCGGCGGCCACCGCGCTGGTGGAGCAGGTGCGCGAGCGCCTGTCGGCGTCCCTGTCGGCGTCCCTGTCGCCGGTGCGTCGGCGCCGGTGGCGGCGGGTGCGGGGGGAACTGGCCCGGTGGGCGGCCCCGGCGTTCGGGCCGTGGGTCGCGGCGCTCGTGCTCGTCGTCCTCTGCGCCCTGGTCCTGGCGTCGGCCGTCGCGCGGGACTCCCCGACCCTGTTGCTCCTGGCCCCGGCGATGCCGCTGCTGGGCGTGGCCCTGAGCTGGGGCCCGCACACCGATCCGGTCCACGAGCTGGTCGCCACGACTCCGAGGGCCGGGCTCGCGCTGGTCCTGCGACGGACCGTGGCCGTGCTGGCCTTCGTGATCCCGCCGCTGGCGGTCGGCGGCTGGATCACCGGCACCGCGCCCGCGCTGGTCCTGCTGCCCGCCCTCGCGCTGACCTGCGCCGCCCTGGCACTGGGCAGCAGGCTGGGCGTCCAGCGTGCCGCCACCGCACTCGGCGTCGGCTGGGCCGCGTTCGTGGTCATCCCCGCGATGGACGACAGGACCGTTCCGGTCTACCTGCGGGAGTCCGCCGCCCCTGGGTGGGCGGCCGCGGCCGCGGCCCTGGGCGTCGCCGTCGTCCTGTGCCGCAACACCTACCTGCACTCTCGTGAGGCCCGCGTGCACCGGCGCTGACCCGGCCCGTCGTCCTTCGTGGACGCCGCCGTTCCCCGGCCCGGCCCCGCCTTTCCCCGGCCCGCGCCGGCGGCCACCTGTGCCGCCTTCCACCTGCCCTGCCGTGTCCTGCCCTGCCCTGCACCCGTACTGCGAGGAGACCCGACCATGCCCGTCACCGGTACCGCGAGCGAGATCGCCCCCACCCGCTACTCCCACCACATCCGGGCCCGCGCGCTGACCGTGCGGCGTGGCCGCCGCCTGGCGGTCGACGGGATCGACCTGGACCTCGGCGTCGGCGTGCACGGCCTGCTCGGTCCCAACGGGGCGGGCAAGACCACCCTGATCCGTACGCTCGCCACCGTCCTGACCCCGCACAGCGGCGAGCTGGAACTCCTGGGCAGCGCCTGCCGCAGCCGCGGCGAACTGCGGGAGCTGCGCCGCCGGCTGGGCTACCTGCCGCAGGCGTTCGGGCACTACCGGCGGTTCACGGTGCGCGAGTTCGTCGAGTACATGGCCTGGCTCAAGGAGGTGCCCGGCCACAAGGCGGCCGACGCGGTGCAGCACGCCATCGACCGGGTCGACCTGACCGGACGGGCCGACGACCGGATGGGCTCGCTCTCCGGCGGCATGCTGCGCCGGGCGGGCATCGCCCAGGCGATCGTCAACGACCCCGACATCCTGCTCCTCGACGAGCCCACGGTCGGCCTGGATCCCGCCCAGCGCCTGGAGTTGCGCGCTCTGCTGCGCGACATCGGCGAGCGGTCCTGCGTCCTGGTCTCCACCCACCTGGTCGAGGACGTCGGCGCGGCCTGCACCGGCGTCGTGCTGATCGACGAGGGCGCCACGGTCTTCGCGGGCCACGTCGACGGGCTCCGCGCCGCGGGCACCGACACCGACCCGGGCGACAGCGACATCGAGCGCGGCTACTCCGCCATCCTGCGCCGGCACCGCCAGGCGAAGGCCGGCGCCGGCGCGTAGGCGGCGCACCCCCGGTCACCCCTGATCGTCCTGCGATCACCCCCCCTGATCGCCCTTGCGACACCCCGCCTGTCCTGATCCCCTCGACCACTGGAGACCGTGATGTTCCGAATGGTGCGCCTGGAGGCGAAGCGCTCGATCGCCCTGGCGCTGTTCCTGGTGATGGCCGCCGTGACCCGTGCCTTCCTCTGGATGGACGTCCAGGAGTGGGCGGCCAGTTGGACGCCCCTGGTCTCCTCGATGCGGGCGACCGCCTGGACCGGACTGCCGGTGGTGCTGGCCGCCGCGATCTGGCACGGCGGGCGGGAGCGTCGCAACTCGGTCACCGAGCTGTTCGCCGCGACGCCGCGGCCGCGCCCGGTCCGGCTGCTGCCGGCCGTCGCGGTGCTGGCCGGTGCCGCGGTGCTCGCCGTGACCGCGGTGGTCGTCTGGGCCGCGGTCATCGTCTCCGGGCACGCGACCTTCAGCGACGGCGAGTGGCCGCTGGGCCTCGCGGTGGGGCTGCTCGCCACGGTCGCGGTCACCCTGCTCGGGCTGGGTATCGGACGGGCGGCGCCGACGCCGGTCGCGGCGCCTCTGGGTGCGGTGCTGTTGTTCCTGATCCTGACGGTGAGCCGGATACGGGACGGCCGGCCGGCGAACCGCCTGGTGGACACGGTGCTCCCGATGCTGCCGGTGACGGACGACTTCCACCGGGTGCTGCCCTCGCTGTCCTTGGCCCAGAGCGTCTGGTTCGCCGCCCTCGGGGTCACCGGCGTGCTGCTGACCGTCGCGGCCACCACCCGTGCCCGGGTCCTGGCCCTGGCTCCGGCCGTGGCCGGGTTGGCGGTCGGTGCCCTGCTGGCGCCCTCCGGCGCGATCGTCCCCGCCCCGCGGGCCACCGAACTGGTCTGCTCACCCGAGGACAGCAGGGTCTGCGTCACCAAGGTGCACAGCAGGGCGCTGCCCGACCTCCTGGCTCCCGCCCGGAGGGTGCTCGACGCCTTCGCCGAGGTGCCGGGCGGCCCGAAGCGGATCCAGGAGGACCCGGTGACCTGGAAGCTCGAGGACGACCGGCCGGCCGCTGCCAAGGACCCCGGTACGGTGCGCGTCCAGCTCCCGAACCGGACCCAGGAGGGCGGCATCCGGTGGGAGCCGGCCACCCTCCTCGACGTGGTGGCCCACAACGCCGTCGTCGACCTCGGCTGCTTCTCCGGAGAGCAGGAAAGGACCCGTGCGGGCGACGCCGCCTACGCGATCACCGCACTGCTCCTGGGCACCCCCACCGACAAGCTGAGCCCCCTCGCGCGCACGGCCTACGACACCCTGCGCGCGCTGCCCGCCGAGGAGCGTTACCGGCGGATCGGGGACAGCCGAAAGGCCGGGCTGACCTGCGGTGACCCGCTGGGCGCCATCACGGGCGAGGGAGCGGGCCGATGACCCCGGAACTGCGCGGCCTCGTGCTGCACCTGCGCAGCCGGGCGATTCCGGCGACCGCCGTGGTCTTCCTGTGCGCCGCCGCCCTCACCTGGGCCGGGTGCCGGATGGACGATCCGGGGGGCTCCCGCATGGTCCGCCTGATCGCCGTGGTGCTGGGAGTCGCCGCTGTCGCCCGCACCCTGGCCGGCCCGGACGAGGAACTGGAACGTGGTACGCCCGCCCGCTGGCGGCTGATCCGCGCGCTCCACCTGACGCTGCTCGGCGGGGCCCTGCTCGGCCTGCTCGCCGCCGTCGGCCTGCTTGCCGGTCGGCAGACGCACGCCGTGCCGCTCGGCACCCTCGTCCAGGCCGTGTCGGCGCTCACCGCGACGACCGCTCTGGCGGCGGTGCTGTTCGGGGCGCAGGCGGCCTGGGCCCCGCCCGTCGGCTGGGCGCTGCTCATGCTGGCGGTGGGACCGCGGGACAACATCACCGGAGAGGCGCTGACCTGGATGGTCCAGGAGCCCCACACCGATGTCTCGAGGACGGTGCCCGCCGTCCTGACCGTGGTGGGCGCCGCCGCCTACATCCGGTGGGGGAGCCGCGGAGGATCGTCCGGTCGTTGATCGACGCGATCGTCCGGACGTACCGATCGGGCGCCGCCGGCCCCACCCGCCCGGGTCTGAACCACTGTTCAGGCTCGAGCGGGTGGGGCCGGCTTTGTCGTAAAATCAACGTTTGTGCCGGCCACGGCCGGTGACGGTCGGTCAGGGCGGAGGCGCGGAGGGTGCGATCGGACGGGCCGGACGGGCCGCCGCGGTGGTGCCGCCGGGTCAGACTTCACCGTCCGCGGGGGGCGGACCGGTTGCCCTTCCGGGACCTGCCGGGTTGCCCTGCGGGGACCTGACCGGTTGTCCCGTGAGGGCAGGGCCGGCCGGGCTGGTGCGGCCGTGCGGCGCTGTCCGTGGGTTGTTCGAACCGGCCACGGTTACTGGTGGGTGTTGACATGGTCACGGGTTGTAGGAGGAGATACGGGGGAAGGGGGAGGTCGCGGAGACGAATGGGCCGAAAGGGCTCGTCGACATCGTGGGTATCCGGCGCGCCCTTCCCCGGGCCGACTGCCCGGGGAAGGGAAGATCGCTTTGCGTGCCGAATCAGTTGCCCTGCCTGATGTCGCTCAGCGAACCGCTGACATTGAGGAGCTCGTGACATGTGGACGCCTGCTTGCCCGAGGCCGGGGTGCCCGGGGACTCGCAGGTCACACTCGCCGTCACGGCCTGGTCTTCGGAGACCTGGATGGGAGTCACCCAGTGGTAGTCCTGGTTGCGGAAGGTCTCCAAGGCGATCGTGGTGATCGTCTGGTTTCCGGCCGTGATGGTCAATAGCCCTTGGTCGCCTTGGAAGTTGGCGGCCACGATGTCCGTGATGTCGAAGACCTTGCCGTGCGGCACCTGGTAAGTGCCCACGGCGGAGGCGGCGTTCGCGCTCTGTACGTCGATCGTCGCGGAACTCTGCGAACCGGTGCCCGGCACCGCGAGGCCGCCCGGGCCGGGGGTGCGGCCGCCGGGACCGGAACTCGGCTGCCCGGCGCCCGGCTTGTTCTGGCCACCGGGGCTCGCACCGGAATGGGCCGGCGTCGCGCCGGCTTCGGGGGCGCCGGGGGTCGGAGCCGGGGCGGGGGTGGCGGACTGCTGGGCGACGGCCTTCTCGGCGGCCTGCTTCGCCGAGCTGCGCACCGCCGGGCGGACCAGGGCGAACCAGGCCAGCAGCAGGGCGAGCAGCGCCGCCAGAAGAGCGAGCAACCACTTGGGGAGGATCGGCAGTTGAATGAACTCACCGTCCAGGGTCGGACGTTGAGCAGCCGTCAGGGCTGGGGTCGGGGTGGTCTCGGCCGTGCCCTCCGGACCCTTGCCGTCCGCCCCCTTGCCCTCTGCGCCCTTGCCGTCCGGGCCCTTGCGGGCTTCGGGCTCCTCCGGGCCCACCGTGACCTCGAACGGCCAGGACGCCGGCTTGCCGAACCAGATCAGCTTGCGGGTGCGTGCCTGCAGCCGCACCTCGCCGGACTCGCCGGGAGCGAGGCGCAGCCGCTCCGGGGTGACCTGGAACCGCAGGTCCTCGCCGGCCTGTCCGGGAGTGAGGACGACGGTGCCCGGAGCGTTCCCGAGATTGCGCACCGAGGTCCGGTAGCGTCCGCGCAGCCAGCCTCGGCGACGGCGCGGCGCGAGGGCGGCCTGCAACTCGTGGAACGGGGTCACGGTGACCGTGGTCTCCGGAACCGTCACCAGCTCGGGGCGTTCGGCCGGCAGCACCCGGATGCCGAGCGGGAAGTCACCGGCCCGCGCGGCGGGCGAACGCGGCGGAGCCAGGCGCACCGTCACCGTCTCGGACGTCCCCGGGAAGAGCGAGACCCGGGCCGGTTCCACCGTCGTCCAGGCGGCACAGTCGCCGACCACCTCAAGCGAGTACGCCTCAACGATGTCGAGGTCGTTGCGTACCGTCAGGGTCGTGGTGGCCACGCCACCGGGGGCCACCGTCAGTGCGGGCAGGCCGAGTTCGGCGGATGTGGTCATAGCGTGACGGTAGGACCTCCGGACGGTCCGAGGAGAGGGCCGTACGGGCAAGCCGTGGGCACACCCCTTGCCCGTACGGACCGACCGACCCCGTCCGGTGCCGTCGGCGCACCGCGCGGACCGCTGCCCGCACCCCCCAGAGCCACGGCCCGCGCTGTCCGACGGCGGCCGGCCGTCACCACCACAGGTCCCCTGGAGAATGGAGTGTTCGATGACGTCGACCGACACAACCCGTACATGCCGTGAGGAAGCCGTCAGCACCCTGCGGACGACGGTGGCACCTCGGTCCGGCCGCGCCCGCCCGTCCGGCAACGCCCGCCCGTCCGGCACCGCCCGCCCGTCCGGGGCAGGCGGCGCCTCCGCCCAGGTGCGGGCCAAGCCGGACCAGGTGCGCGTGGCGGTGTACGCGGAGGACATCATCCTGCAGACCGGTGTGGTCCAACAGCTGCGCCAGCGGCCCGAGGTGGAGCTGCTGAGCGAGAGCGAGGCGGCGCAGGCGGAGGTCTCCCTGCTGGTGGTCGACGCCATGACCGAGACGGTGGCCGAGCACCTGCGCCGGCTGCGGCTCGCCTCGTCGGGCGCGATAGGCCTGGTGGTGGGTCACTTCGAGGCCGGCGGGCTGCAGACGATCGTCGAGTGCGGGGTCGCCGCCGTGCTGCGCCGCTCGGAGGCGGACCAGGACCGGCTGGTACACCTCATCACCGCCCTGGCCAACGGCGAGGGCGTGATGCCCGGGGACCTCCTCGGCGAGCTGCTCGACCGGATCGGGATACTCCAGCGCACCATGCTCGACGGGCGGGGCCTGACCCTGTCGACCCTGACCGCACGGGAAGCCGACATGCTGCGGCTGGTCGCCGAGGGCTTCGACACGAGTGAGATCGCCGCCCAGACCTCGTACTCCGAACGCACCGTCAAGAACGTGCTGCACGAGATCATCACGCGGCTGGGCCTGCGCAACCGGGCGCACGCGGTGGGGTACGCCATGCGGCGCGGCCTGATCTGAAGGCCGCGGCCGTGGCGGCCTGCCCTTTGGGGACACAGGTTGTTACCCCCGGCTCGGGCGTCCGGACTCTGTCCCCGGGGGCCCGAGCCGGGGAGACTGCGGGGAGACCGCCCCTGCCATCCTGAGAGGTCGAGCGTGATCGGCGCCACCGGCACTCCCCGCTCCATCCGGCGGCCGGCCCGGGCCGCCGCCGCCGTCCTGCTCGCCATGGCGGCGGCCGTGGTGACCCTGGGCACCGCCGCCCCCGGCGGACAGGGCGCCACCACGGTCCCGGCCGCCGCGGCCGACCCGGCGGCCGGGCGGATCGCCTTCGCCGGCACCGACCACCGCGGCCTCGGCCGGGTGACCGGCACGGCGACCAGCACCCCGCTGTTCGGGCCCGGCCCGATCCACTTCGACCAGGACCCCTCGGCCCGGGGCGACGAACTGGTCTTCACCAGCCTGCGGGACAGTCAACTGCCCCAGGTCTACCTGCGCGACGCGGCCGGCGCGGTCCACAAGCTCACCACCGGCAGGGACACCGGCCACCCCGCGCTCGCCCCGGACGGCAAGGCCGTCGTCTTCGAGGCGCTGGAGCCCACCGGGACCGGCGGCGCCCCCCGGCACGCCCTGTGGGTCGTCAACCGGGACGGTAGCGGGCTGCGCCGGCTGACCGACGGCCCGGCCGACGAGACGCATCCGACCGTCTCGCCCGACGGCAAGTGGGTCGCGTACGCCTGTACCGGCGACCCGGCGCACACCCAGATCTACCTGCGGCCGTTCGCCGGCGGCGCGCCAGTCAAGGTCACCGACGTGACCAGCGGAAACGCCGTCGACCCGACCTGGAACCCGGTGAACGACGACGCGCACCGCAACCAGATCGTCTACACCTGGGACCAGGGCGACCAGGGCCGCACCCTGATGCTCACCTCGCCCACCGGCGGCGACAAGGCGTTCTTCCTGCGCACCGGCTCCACGTGGCGCACCGGTTCCGCCGCCTGGATGGCCGACGGCAGCGGGGTCCTCTTCCTGAGCTCCGACCTGCCCCCGGCCAACCCCCCGGCGCAGCAGCCCGAACCGCCCCGGCCGCCGGTCGTCAACCTGTACCGCGCGCCGACCTGCTCCTGCGACGACCCCCGACTGCTCTACAGCACCGACCGGTCGATCGCGACGCCGGCCTGGCTGGGCAGCCAGGACAAGGGCGGGCCGGTGGTGGAGCAGACCAGCGCCACCACCGCCAACGTCGCCGACCTCCAGGACGTCCGCCCCGACGGGGCCGACCCGCGCGACCTCGGCATCAGCGTGCTCCGGGAGGACCCGGCCGCCGACACCAACACCGACCCCGACCCGGCCGCCGACCCGCTCTTCCACCCCCGCCCCGGTTACGACCCCTGGTACGAGCGGCAGACCTACACACCCGACGGCCGGCAGATCGCGGTGACCCGCTACGAGGACGCCGAGGCCGGGCGGATCCAGCGGATCTGGCTGGCCGACGCCGACGGCGCGAACCCGCACCCGATGAACCTGGCCGGCCGCGGCCCCGCCGATCGGGACACCGACCCCTCCTTCTCGCCGGACGGCAAGCTGCTCGTGTTCAGCCGCAGCACCCCAGGCCGCGGACAGGAACCGGGCCGTCCCGGACGGATCCTGATCGCCCAGGTGTCCACCGGGGCGATCGTCGGCACCGTAGAGCCGCCGGCCGGGCAGGCGGGCGCCTCCGACGGCGAGCCCTTCTGGTCCCCCGACGGCAAGCTGATCGCCTTCTCCAGGACCGAGGTGATCAACGGCAACGCCGGCAACATGCACATCTGGACCGTGCCCGCCGACGACCTCGCCCGGCAGGCCGACCTGAGCCGGGCAGCCTGCCCGGGCAGCTGCAACGTCATCGACGACAGCCCGGTGTTCTCACCCGACGGCCGGCGCATCGCCTTCAACCGCAAGGCCGGTGACGGCGGGAACAACCGGCGGGACGGCGTGCTCGTCACCTCGCCCACCGGCAGCGACTGCACGGTGATCCTGCCCACCGCGCTCCGCGGCCAGAAGAACGCCTGCACCCGGCCGCTGCCCGACACCTCCGAAAGCGGCCCGTTCCAGCCCCGCGACGTCGCCTGGACGGCGAACGGCGCGCAACTGGTGCTCACCTCCCGCCGCGCCCTGCCGCCCAACTCGCCGGAGGGACTGGCCGTCTACGACTTCGCGGCCGGCACCCTCACCCCGCTCGACCGGCGGCTGCCGGGACGCCAGAAGGAGCCGACCGTCCAGCAGTCCGTCGACCTGGCACTGAGCGCGCCCGAGCGGACCCCCGCGGTCCCCGTCCAGGGCGGCACCGACGTGACGATCACCGTCACCAACAAGGGCCCCGCGCCATCGCCCGGCACCGTCCTCACCGCCTCGGTGCCCACCGGCGCCCGGCTCGGCGGGCTGACCAGCCCCGTCGGGCAGTGCGACGCCGCGGCGCTGCGCTGCGACCTCGGCACCCTGGCACCGGGCGCGGTGGTCCGGGTGACCGCCCGGCTCATCGGCACCCGCACCGGCACGCAGGAGTTCGGCTGGAGCGTCACCGGGACGGTGGCCGACCCGAACCCCGGGGACGACTCCGCCCGGACCTTCCTGCCGGTGCTCGACGCGCCGACGCCCTCGCCGACGCCCACGCCGTCACCGAGCCCGACGCCGACACCGACCGTCACCCCGACCCCGACCCTGTCCCCGACGCCGACCACCGCCCCGACCCCCGCACCGCCGCCGCCCGCCCCTGCCCCCGCCCCGGCCCCGGCCCCGGCACCGCCGCCGCAGGCCGGACCCGGGGTGTCCGTCGACGCCCAACCGAACCCCGGCTACGTCGGCGGCCACGTGACGGTCAGCTACACGGTGCGCAACACCGGACAGGCCCTCGCGACGGGGCTGCGCCTGACCCTCGGCCTGCCCGCAGGCGTGCCCACCGAGTCGCTGCCCCCGGGCTGCCGGGCCGGGACCTGCGACCTGGTCGACCTCTCCCCGGGCGGCAGCCAGGTGGTCCGGGTGGTGCTGTCACCCGACGCGGCCCTGCAGACCACCATCACCGCGGAGCTCACCACCACCGGCACCGACGCCACCCCGGGACCGCACCGGGCGAGCACCCCGCTGCGCATCCTGCAGCCCCGCATCGTCGCGGTGCCGCCGATCGGCAAGCCCGGCTTCGTGACCTCCGTGCGCGGCTTCGACTTCCCGCCCGGCGCGCCCGTCCGCTTCACCTGGCAGCCCGGCATCACCGCGGCGGCGGCACCGACGTACCCGCGGGCCGACGGCACCTTCGCGGGCCAGCTGCTCATCCTCCCCAAGGACGAGACCGGCCCGCGGACCATCACCGCCGACGGCCCCGGGTTCTCCCCGGTGACCACCCCCTTCCTGGTGGTCGAGGGCAGCGTCGGCCCGCCGGGGGAGGTGGACCGGCGGTGATCCACGAAGTCGACGAGGCACTGCGGTTGCTGCTCGCCGAAGCCGGTCTGCCGGAACGCGGAGTCGAGGTGGTCTTTGATGCGCCCACCCGCGACTTCGCCGCCCGGCGCACCGCTCCGACGGTCAGCGTCTTCCTCTACGGGATCCGCGAGGACACGGACCGACGGCAGGCCGGCGCCGTCGCCGAATACGACGAGGACGGCGTCGTGGTCGGCCACCGGGCCGCGCCCCGATGGTTCGAGCTGGCCTACCTGGTCACCGTCTGGACCAACCGGCCGCAGGACGAACACCGGCTGCTGGCCGAGGTCCTGCAGTGCCTGACCACCGTGGACGCGCTGCCCGCCCGGATGCTCACCGGGACGCTCGCCCAACTCGGACTGACCGTCGGGATCGACATCACGGGGCGCGACACCGGCCTGCCGTCGGTGTCCGACGTCTGGTCCGCGCTCGGCGGGGAACTGCGGCCCTCGATCGACCTCAGGGCCCTCGCCCCGCTGCCCGGCGGGCTCAGCCCCGCGGGGCCGCCGGTCACCGAAGGCCTGGTCGTACGCGTCGAGGACACCAGCCGGGAGGCCGGGGCCGGCACCCCGGAGAGTGCGGCACCCGCCGACGGGCCGGGCCGCCGACTGCGCTACCACGGCGGCGCGGACCCCGGACCGGACGGCTTCGCCGCGCCCCGGGACCGCGAGCTGCCGCCGGGCCGCCGGCCACGGGGCAGGGCGCGATGAGCCTCGACCTCGGGTCGGCCACGCCGGTCCCGTCGGCCACGCCAGCCACGCCGGACCCGGGCCCGCCAGTCCCGTCGGTGACGTCGGTGACGTCGGTGACGGAAGCCGCGTCGTCCCCGGAGGCCACCGACGGGGCACCGGCCGGACCCGACCACCTCTGGGAACGGCTGCACCGCGTCGAGCAGCGGGTCCGCAGCGCGGTGTGCGAGCGCCGGGCCGACGACCCGGACCCGGACGACCCGTACCGCGGCCAGTACCTCAGCCCGGAGGCGGTGGAGCGGATCCTGGCGGCCTCCGCCACGGCCTTCCGCGACGGCGGAGCCCCCGGCGACGGTCCCGCGCCGCCGCCCGGCTCGCGGCTCGCCCGGCTCGGCGAGGCCTTCGGGCTGCTCCCGGTGGATGTCGAACTCCTGCTGGTGGCCCTCGCCCCCGACCTCGACACCCGCTTCGAACAGCTCTACGGCTACCTCAACGACGACCTGACCAGACGCCGGGCGACCGTCGGGCTGGCCCTCGAACTGTGCGGACTGTCAGGGGCCGGCGCCGACCGCTTCCGGTTCTCCGTACGGGCCCCGCTGATCGCCGGCGGCCTCCTGGACGTCGCCGAGCCGGAGCGCCCACTGCTCTCCCGCACCCTGCGCGTGCCGGACCGGGTGACGGCCCACCTGCTCGGCGACGACGAGCCGGACGGCGCGCTCGCCGGGCTGGCCCGCCGCGCCACCCCCGGGCCCGACCCCGGCGCCGGAGCGGCCGCGGAGTTCGTCGACCGGGTGCGCGCGGCCGCGGCGGACGGCGGACTGGTGCACCTGCTGGACCGGGACGGGCACGCCGGGCCGCCGGCCGTGGCCGCCCTCGCCGCCGACGGCCGGCCGCCCCTGGTCATCGACGCCGCCGCGCTTGCCGCCCGCCCGTCGCCGGGCATCGTGCGGGTGCTCGCCCGCGAGGCGCGGTTGGCCGGGGGCGGTGTGGTGCTCGGACCGCTGGACCGGCTCGAACCCGAACGGCCCGAGCGGGCCGCCCTGTTGCGCGACCTGTGCGCGGAACTCGCGGGCGTCCCGCTGATCGTGCACGGCCCGCAGGTGTGGGACCCGGCCTGGTCGCGGGAGAGCCCGCTGGTGGTCACCGTCCCGCCGCCGGACGCGCGCGGTCGGACCGAACGCTGGGCCCGCGCCCTGACCGGTCCGTCGGACGGCGGTGAGCCGGACCCGCTGAGCGAGGAGCTGGCCGAGGCGGTGGCCGCCTACCGGGTGGACCAGGAGAAGCTGGAGCGGGCCGCCGCCGTGGCGGCCAGGACGGCGGCCGCCGAACGGCGCCCCGTGCGCGCCGAGGACGTGCGGGCCGCGGTGCGCGCGCAGAACGCCGCGGGCCTGGCCCGCCTGGCCCGCCGGATCGAACCCGCCGTCGGCTGGGCCGACCTGGTGCTGCCCGATCCCACCGCGGGCCGGCTGCGCGAGCTCGTGCTGCGCGCCCGGCACCGCGACCAGGTGCTCGGGCAGTGGCGGATGCGGCCGGGCGGCGGTCGGGGCAACGGCGTGATCGCCCTGTTCGCGGGGGAGTCGGGCACCGGCAAGACGATGTCGGCCGAGGTCGTCGCCGCGGAGCTCGGCATGGAGCTGTACGTCGTGGACCTGTCCACCGTGGTGGACAAGTACATCGGTGAGACCGAGAAGAACCTGGAACGCATCTTCACCGAGGCCGCGCAGGTGAACGGCGTCCTGCTGTTCGACGAGGCGGACGCGCTGTTCGGGAAGCGCTCGCAGGTCAAGGACGCCCAGGACCGCCACGCCAACGTGGAGACGGCCTACCTGCTGCAGCGCATGGAGTCGTTCGAGGGGATCGCGGTGCTGACGTCCAACCTGCGGGCCAACCTCGACGAGGCGTTCACCCGCCGGATCGACGTCATCGCGGAGTTCCCGCTGCCGGACGAGGCACAGCGGCGCGTGCTGTGGGACCGCTGCCTGGGGCCGCGGCTGCCCCGCGGTGACGACCTCGACCTGGACTTCTGCGCCCGGCACTTCGAACTCACCGGCGGCTCCATCCGGGCCTGCGCGGTGTCCGCGGCCTACCTGGCCGCCGGAGCGGGCGCTCCGCTGGGCATGGCACAGCTGGTCGCCGCGGTGGTCGGCGAGTACCGCAAGCTCGGCCGGCTGGTGCTGGAGAGCGAGTTCGGGCCGTGGCTGAGCGTCCTCGGGGACGCCGGGCGCACCTGACCGCCCGTCCGCCTGTCCGCCCGCTCGCCCGCACGTCCGCCCGCCCGCTCGGCGGCGGGCGGTGGGGCCTGCGGGTACCCGTCGTGGTGGCCGCCGGGGGCAGTCGTTCTTGCCCCCGGTCCGGGACCTCGGGACATGTCCCCGGACGGTGCCCGGGCAGCAGACTCGGGGACGAATGACCGGCCACCCGAAGGAGCGCGAATGCCGTCGTACCTGACCCCGGGCGTGTACGTGGAGGAGGTCCAGTCCGGTGCCCGGCCGATCGAGGGCGTCGGCACGGCCGTCGCCGCGTTCGTCGGCTTCGCCGAGACCGGCCCCTTCCACGAACCCACGCTGGTGACCAACTGGGACCAGTACGTCCAGCGGTTCGGCGGGTTCACCGAGGGCACCTACCTGGCCCACTCGGTCTACGGCTTCTTCGCCAACGGCGGCGGTTCCGCCTACGTGGTGCGGGTCGGCGACCCGGCTCGGCAGGCCGCCGCCGGTGCCCCCGCCCCGGCCGTCGGAGCGCCCGCGCCCGTCGCGGTCTCCGGCTTCCTGTTCTCGGCCCTGCCCGGCGCCGGCGGCGAGGTGTCCGTCGAGATCGCCGACGCGGAGGGCGAGAACGTCCCCGAGGACCGCTTCCGCCTGCTGGTCCGCCGGGGCGCCGAGGTCGTGGAGACCTACGACGTCTCGACCCGCAAGAGCACCAAGGGCTACGTCGTCACCCAGCTGCGCGAGTCGAAGCTGGTCGCCGTCACCGAGCAGGCCGGCACCGCGCCGAGCCGCCCCGAGCGCCGGACCCACGCCCTGGCCGCCGCCCCCGCGCCCGCCACCGGGCCGGTCGCGGCCGCCGCCGCCCGGCTCGACCCCGCCGAGTACGTCGGCGACTCCGCCGCCCGGACCGGTTTCTCCGGCCTGGAGGCGATCGACGAGATCACCATGGTCGCGGTGCCCGACCTGATGAGCGCCTTCCAGCGCGGCGACATCGACGCCGAAGGCCTGCGCACCGTCCAGCTGGCCGTCATGTCGCACTGCGAGCAGATGGGCGACCGGATCGCCGTCCTGGACCCGCCGCCCGGCCTCAACGCCCAGCAGATGCGCAGCTGGCGCAACGACGAGGCGGGCTTCGACTCCCGCTACGCCGCCCTGTACTACCCGTGGATCAAGGTCTTCGACCCGGCCACCGGCCGCAACGTCATGGTCCCGCCGAGCGGGCACGCCGCCGGCGTGTGGGCGCGCAGCGATGCCGAGCGCGGCGTGCACAAGGCGCCCGCCAACGAGGTCATCCGCGGCGCGGTCGACCTGGAGATCCGTCTCAGCAAGGGCGAGCAGGACCTGCTCAACCCGATCGGCGTCAACTGCGTGCGGGCCTTCCCCGGGCGCGGCATCCGGATCTGGGGCGCCCGCACCCTCTCCTCCGACCCGGCCTGGCGCTACCTCAACGTGCGCCGGCTCTTCAACTACCTGGAGGAGTCCATCCTCCTGGGGACCCAGTGGGTGGTCTTCGAACCCAACGACGACCGGCTGTGGTCCAGCATCCGCCGGAACATCACCGCGTTCCTCACCGAGGAGTGGCGGCGCGGGGCGCTGTTCGGCCAGACCGCGGCCGAGGCCTTCTACGTCAAGTGCGACCGCGACAACAACCCGCCGGAGTCCATCGACCTCGGCCAGGTGATCTGCGAGATCGGCGTCTCTCCGGTGAAGCCGGCGGAGTTCGTGGTGTTCCGGCTGTCCCAGTTCTCCGACAGCACGAGCCTCGTCAACGAGTGACCGGCACGGTCGGCATCCATCGGAAGGTAACAGCACGTCATGGCTGAAGGCGATCCGCTCTCCACACACATCTTCGGCGTCCAACTCGGCGGTTACAACGTCGAGTCCGTCAAGGAGATCAGCAACCTGACGGTCGACCAGGAGGTCGTCGAGTACAAGCAGGTGACCCAAGAAGGCAAACTGATCGTCCGCAAGCAGCCGGGCGCCCGGATGCCGGGCGAGGTGACGATCACCCGCGGCCTCGACAAGAGCAGCGCGTTCTCCAACTGGATCAAGGAGACGCTCAACAACGGGGCGATCAACACCGCGCGGCAGAACCTCACCATCGAGGTCAAGGACACCACCGGCGCCACCCTGCGGCGCATCCAGCTGACCAACGCCTGGGCGAGCCGCTGGGAGGGCCCCACGCTCACCGCCGGCGAGTCCAGTGCCGCGTCGGAGACCGTGACCATCGTGTTCGAGGAGATCAGCGTAGAGTGAGGCGGAAGATCGGCCTGGAGGAACTCCTCGAACGGGCCCCGGCCGCGCAGAGCACCGCGCCACCGGCACAGCAGCCCGCCGGGCCGTCCGGGTATCCTGGGCCGTCCGGGCCCCAACGGCGCGCGCCGCACACCGAGTTCGAGTTCGAGCTGCCGCTCGGCTACGTCGACGACGAGGGTGGCGTGCACCGGCACGGCACCATGCGCCTGGCCACCGCCCGCGACGAACTGATGCCGCAGATCGACCTGCGGGTCAAGGAGAACCCGGCCTACCTGAGCGTGGTGCTGCTCAGCCACGTCATCACCAGGCTGGGCGACCTCACCGACGTGCACACCGGCATCGTCGAGCGGATGTACGCCACCGACGTCGCCTTCCTCCAGGACCTCTACCAGCGGATCAACAGTGAAGGCCACACGCGCGCCGCGGTGACCTGCCCGCACTGCGACGGCGCCTTCGAGGTCGACCTCGCCGGTGGGCGCCTGGGGGAATCGTGACGTACGCGCCTGCTCGGCTGTACGAGGAGATCGCGTACATCGCCTATCACTTCCACTGGCAGCGGGAGGACATCCTCGACCTGACCCACCGCGAACGCGGGCAGTGGGTGCGCGAGATCGCGCGGATCAACACCCGTGTCAGCGAAGGCGGGTGAGCCGGGTGGGGCTTCGGGACTGGATCAGCCGCCGGAAGGCGGGTGAGGCGGCGGACGGTGATGTCGGCGGTCTCGGCGGTGCCGGCGTTGTCGATGGTGGCTCCGGCGACGGTGTCGGTGGTGGCTCCGGCGACGGTGCCGGGGCAATGGCCGGGGTTTCCGGTGCCGGCGGTGCCGGTCGGCGTGGCCCGGCCGCGGGGGACGGAGGGTGGCGCGCGGTACGGCCGCTCGCCCCGACCCTGTCCGGGGCGGCGCGTGGGGTCAGCGACGGCCTGACGTTCAGGTCCCGGCTCGCCGCGTGGCAGGACCCCTCGCTGAGCGGCCCGCTCGGCCATGCGGTCCTGCCGTCCGCCCCGGCGGGGATCCTGCGGGCGATGGTGCGGCCGGTCGCGCCGGCCGCACCCGTCGCGGGCGGGGACCAGCTCGCCATGCCGGTCGCCACGGGTACGTTCGGGGCGGGAGAGCCACGGGCGGACGAAGCGGAGCCGGCGGCGGACTCGGGGGCGTCGAGGAAGGCGCGGCCGGTTCAGCGGTCCGGCGCGGTACGGCGGCTTCCCGTGCGGTCGGCGCCGCGAACGGCGCGCTCGGCTCGGGCCGACCGGCCGGCGGCTTCGGAGGGCGGTCGCGGCGGTAACGGTGGTGTGCCGACGGTTGGTGAGCGCACGGTTGGCGAGCTCACGCCCGGCGCGGGAATGCCCGGTGCGGGAATGCCTGGTGCGGTTGCCGCGTCGGCGCGCCGGAGCGAAGCCGTGGGTCCGGCCCGCCCGGTGCGGCCCCGCCCCGTCGGCGAAGCGCTGATCGTGGCGCGGCGCCCCCGGTCGCTGCCCGCGCGCCCGGTGACGGCGGTCCCCGGGACAGCGGTGCCGGTGACGGCGGTTCCGGTGCCGGCGGTGCCAGCGGCAGGTGGGACGCCGGGTGCCGTCTCCGGGTTGCCGAGCCGCAGCCCGGAGACGGCCGGTGGCACGGGTTCGCCCGCGACCGGCGAGGCCGCCGTGCGGACGGCAGCCGGCCCGGGTGTCACCGCCGGGACCGCGCGAAGCGGGCCGGCCGAAGGGACCGTCCAGCGTGCTGCCCTGCCGGGCACCGCTGCGCCCGCCCGCCCGGTCCTCGGTGCGCCGATGACCTCCCTTCCCGCGAGCGCCTCACCCGTGGCCCGGGCCGCCACCGGCCCGCAGCTCCCCGACGCAGCCTCGGGCCCGCAGGCCATGCCGGTCGTCCCCGCCGACGCGAAGTCCACCGGCACCGAGTCGGGTGGACTCGACGCCACCCAGGACCGGCGTGCCCGTACGGCTGTCGAGCCGGGCGGCGCGGCGCCGCCCCGCCCCGCGCGTGGGCCCGTCGGCGCCGGACCCGTCCAGCGCACGCCGTCCGGGGCCGGTGCCTCCTCGCAGCCACCGCTGTCCACACCACCGTCCGCACCGTCATCCCATCCGTCGGCGCCGACTCCCGAACGTGCCGGACAGGTACGCCCCGACCCGTCGCCCGCCGCCCGTACCCGAGGGGGCCTCGGTGCGCCCCTCGACGCGCTGCCGCCGACGGCCACAGCGCCGGGCCGCCCCGCCCCGCTGCTCGGTGGGCGAGCACCGGTCCGACGGATCACGACCCCGACGACGGGTGCTGCCACAGGCGGCAGCACCGGGAGCGCGGCGGAGCAGGGCACGCCCGCCGCCACGGCGCCGCTGGTCGGCGAGGGGCCGCGGGTGCAGCGCGCCGTCCGGCGTTCCGGCGACGGCCCGGCGGAGTCGCCGGCCGGACCTCAGGGCGGCAACGACGGACTGGTCCCAGGCCGGGGCCCGGTCGGCGGAAGGCCCGGTGTGCCACCCACCGTCCGGCGCTCCGGCGACGGCCCGGCGGAGTCGACAGCTCGACCTCAGAACGGTGGACCGGACGTGCCCACCGCTGCAGCCGCGCCCGTGGTCGGCGAGGGGCCGCGGGTGCAGCGCGCCGTCCGGCGTTCCGGCGACGGCCCGGCGGAGTCGGCAGCCCGGTCCCAGAACGGCGATGACGGACGGTCGGCGGGCCGAAGCGGCCCGGCCGACGGTGGTTCCGGTGCGCAGACGAGTCGGGAGCACCGGGCGGGCACCGCGCCGCAGCCGGTCGCCCCTGCGACCCGGGCCCGCCCGGCCGGGGACCCGAGCCACGGTGGCGCTCCGCTCGGAAACGGTGCTGGTGTCGGTGTCGGTGCCGGTGTCGGCCCGGCGGTTCCCGCGCGGCCGGTGACCGGAGGCTGGGGCGTGCAGCGCGCCGTGGCACGCACCGGTCCGAGGCGTGGGCTGATCGGTGAGCGCCCGATGAGGTTCGCCCTCGCCGCCCCGCCGACGCCGCCCGCGACCGGGACGGGCGCTCGGCCCGGCGCAGGCACGGCGGCGCCGGCCCCACCCGTGGTGCCGGCCGTCTGGCCCAGGGCGCTCCAGCCGCGTACGGACGGCGAATCGGCTGCCGAGCCGGCGGCGCCCGGAGGCCGGGGTCGCGGGCCTGCGGCTGCTCCGCAGCGTTCGCGTTCGCGGCATACGCCCGGCGCGGGGGACGGCCGTACCGCCGTCGGGCAACCGGCTTCGCAGGGAAGGTCGTTGGGAACCGGCGCTGCGGGGCCCGCAGTCGTGCAGGGCCGCCAGTCATCCGGCGCGGCTGCGGTGCAGCGTTCGTCGGAGCGAGGCGGCGGCCGGGGGACGGCCGATCACCCTTCAACGCGCGGGAGTTCGGCGCTGCCGGGCCCCGGTCCGGCAGCCACGGCGCCGGGCAGGCCATCCGGCGTGGGCGCGGTACGGGGGGTTGCGGCTGCGGTGCAGCGTTCGCTTTTTTCTCGGCGTCCATCGGCCCGGCGAGACGCCCGGCCGGCGACCGATGACCCGTCGGCGCAGGGGAGTTCGGTGCCGGGCGGCTCGTCCGGTGCGGTGCGCGGGGTCGCGGCTGCGCTGCAGCGTTCGCGTGCGTGGCGTCCCTCCGACCGGGTGGACGGCCGGGGGGCGGGCGATCACCCGTCGGCGCGAGGCAGTTCGGCGCCATCCGGCCCACCCGGCACCGCTGGCCAGGCCGCCCCGACCGGGCCCACGGACCCGCCGCGCGCCCTGCCCGGCCGGGCCCGTGCGGCGGTTCCGACCGCGGGCGGCCCGGTGCCCCCGGCGCTCGGGCGGCCGCAGGGTGGCACCACCAACGCGGGTGGCCCGGCCATACAGCGTGTCGTCGCACCGGCGTCCGCAGGGCGTCCGGGGCCCGGCGGCTCCGCTTCGCCGTCCGCTGCCGCGCCCACGGCTCCGCGCCCGCCCGTGGTCCGACTCGCGACGCTGACGGCCCCGTCGGTCCAGCGGCTCCCGGCCGCCGGCCGGCTTCCCCAAGCCTCCGCGCCGCCGCCGGGCCGGGCGGCGGACCCGCAGCTTCCCGTGGCAACCTCGCCCGTCGCGTTGCGCGCCACGAGCGCTCCTGTCGTACCGTCCGCCCTCTCCACGACGACCGGGCCTGCGTCACCGGCGCCCAAGCCGCCACCGGCGGGCACGGCGCGGGTGTTGCAGCGGGTGGCCGAGCAGGCAGGCCTGGTCGGGGTGCCGTTGACCGCCGTGCCGGCCCGTACGCCGACCACGGTGCAGGCCGCCCCGCCGATCAACTCGCCCTCCCGGACGGGTTCCTCGCCGCCCGCCGGCGGATCACCGGCCGAGACGGGGGGCCAGGGGCCCGCCGACCTCGACGAGCTGGCCCGGCGCCTGGTCGAACCGGTCGGACGGCTGCTGCGCACCGAGCTGCGCAGGGGGAGGGAGCGCAGCGGGCGGCCGTACGACGGGCGCCGCTGAGCGCAACCGAGCAGAGCGCAGCGAAAGGGCGCAGCAGGCAGGGCGCAGCAGGACAGGACAGGCGGCCGGTTGGCGACCGCAGCAACGTGACCGGAAGCAGTACACAGGAATCAGGATGCGGAACCGATGACCGACAACATCTTCGCGACCAGCGTGTTCTTCAGCCTGACCATCGGCGGCAACGACCTGGGCGAGTTCACCACCTGCTCGGGGCTCGGCGCCCAGGTCGAGATCGAGCAGTACGCGGAGGGCGGCAACAACGGCTTCGCCTGGCAGCTGCCGGGCCGCATCACCTGGTCGAACATCACGCTGACCCGCGCGGTCACCGCGGACACCGTCAAGATCGCGCGCTGGCTGAACGAGATCGTCCGGAAGGTCGAGCCGAAGGACGGCGAGATCGTGGCGCTGCGGCCCGACTTGAGCCGGATCGTCGGCTGGCAGGTGCTCGGGATCGTCCCGGTGCGGTGGGAGGGGCCGTCCTTCGACCCCTCCAGCTCCCAGGCCGCGATGGAGACCCTGGAGATCGCCCACGCGGGCCTGCGCCCGTCCTGACGTCCCAGGCAGTCCCACCAGTCGTCCCCCGGCCGTCCCACCAGCCGTCCCAGCCACGTAAGGAGCACCCAGGATGTCCTCGGCGGTCCCCGCGAGCGTCACCCGGGCCCAACTGACCATCATGGAGCCGCCGTCGACGGTCGGCGCCCAGCCCGGCGGCGCGCTCGCGCAGCTCCAGCTCCAGTTCAACCCGGCGACCCTGGTGCTGCGCAAGACCACCGAGTGGCGGCGGACGCCGTCCCGGATGGCGGGCGAGTCGGCGTTGCCCGAGTTCGTCGGCAGCGGTCCGCGCTCGCTCTCCCTCGACGTGTTCCTGGACTCGACCGCGACCCACGACAACTCGGTGGAGCGGGCGGTGGAGAAGCTGATGACGGCGTGCGTGCCCACGCCGACCAGCCTGGCGCGCAAGACGCCGGCCAGTCCGTGGATCCGGCTGGACTGGGGCACCCTGAAGACGACGTCGTTCAACGGGGTGCTGACCGGCCTCTCCGTCACCTACACGCTGTTCGACGTGAACGGCAATCCGCTGCGGGCGGTCTGCTCGCTCACCATCGACGAGGCGAGCGTCGACCCGGCGGGCCAGAACCCGACCTCCGGCTCGCCGGAGGCCCGCAGCACCCACCGGGTGATCGCGGGCGACAGCCTGCCGCTGCTCGCCTGGCGCGCGTACGGGGACGCGACGGCGTGGCGCACCATCGCGGAGGCCAACGACATCGACGACCCGCTGGCCCTTGTCCCCGGCGCGGAGCTGATCGTGCCGGGGATCGACGAGCTCACCCGGGTGGGGCGGCCATGACCACTCCCGAGGCCCGGGGCGGCCGGTCGTTCGCCGCGGATCCGGTCGTCGAGGCGCCGGGCCCGCTGCCGCCGATCTGGGCGACCCAGCTGGTCTCCTGCGACATCGAGGAGAGCGTCGGCCTGCCCGACACCGCGGTGCTGGCCTTCCGGGACGCGAACCACACCTTCCTCGCCGCGACGGGGATCACCATCGGTACCAAGCTGCGGGTGTCCGTGGTCACCGTGCAGGGGCACACCCGGGCGCGGCTGTTCACCGGCGAGGTGACCGCGCTGGAGCTGGAGGTGGACACCACGGGCTCGTACACCGTGGTGCGCGCGTCGGCGGTCACCCACCGCCTGATGCGCGGGCGCCGGGTGAAGGCCTTCCGGAACATGACGACGGCCGACATCGTCCGCGAGGTCGCCGCGGGCGCGGGTCTGGCCTGCGGCCGGATCGACTCCTTCCCGGTCGTCCACCAGCAGCTCTCCCAGGCGAACGTCCCGGACTGGGAGTTCCTCCAGTTCCTGGCGCAGGAGAGCGGCGCCAACGTGCGCGTCGACGACGACGGGAAGCTGGAGTTCGTCCGGCCCGAGCCCGCGTCCGGGGCGCCGGCCCCCTCCACCCCCGCGCCGCAGAGCCCGCTGGTCCTGGAGTACGGCCGCAACCTGCTGGAGCTGCGCGGTGTGCTGACCGGCGCGGCCGGCGCGGACACGGTCGAGGCGCGCGGCTGGAACGTCACCACCAAGAGCGCCCTGGTCGCCACCGAGCCGTCGGTGACCTCCCGAACGGTGGTGCCGGGGATGAGCCCCTCGACGGTGACCTCCGCCTTCCCCGGACCCGCCCGGCTGACCGTCGCCGACACCCCGTACCGCACGCAGGCGGAGACCACCGCCGCGGCCCGGTCGCTGGCCGCCTCGGTGGCCGCCGGCTTCGGCGAGCTGGAGGTGGTCGCCGAGGGCAACCCGCGGCTGCGGGCGGGCACCGCCGTCGCCCTGGGGAACGTCGGCGCCGCCTTCTCCGGCCGCTACACCGTCACCGGGGCGCGCCACCTCCTCGAACCGTTCCGCGGCTACCGGACCACCGTGGTGGTCAGCGCGTCGCCCGACCGCTCCCTGGCCGGGCTGGTCACCGGCGGCAACGCGCCGCCGCGCGGGCCGCGGATGCCGGGCCTGGCCGTCGCCGTGGTCACCGACGTCCGGGAGCCGGGCGACGGGCAGCGCGGCTGGGTGAAGCTCAAGTTCCCGTGGCTGGACGACACCTACGTCTCCGACTGGGTGCGCACCGTGCAGTGGGGCGGCCACGGGGGCGGCGGCGTGGTCAGTCCCGAGGTCAACGACGAGGTGCTGGTCGGATTCGAGCAGGGCGACCTGGACAGCCCCTACGTGCTGGGCGGGCTCTACAACGGCGTGGACCGGCCCTCGTCGCACGACGTGCCGCTGGTCGACGCGGCCTCCGGCAAGGTCAACCGCCGCTCCGTGGTGTCCCGTTCGGGCCACCGCCTGGAACTGCTGGACGTGCCGGGCGGCGCCTCCGGGGTCCGCCTGGCGAGCGGGGACAAGAAGCTGGAGGTCAAACTCGACCAGCAGAACGGGGAGATCGTCCTGACCGTCCACGGCCTCGGCGGCGCGGCCGGCAGCACGGTGCGGCTCTCCTCCTCCGGCATCACCCTGGACGCGGGCACCGGAACGGTGGACGTGCGCGGCGGATCGGTGACCGTCCGGGGAACGACGGCGGTCACGGTGGACGGCGGGGCCGAGGCGGTCCTCAAGGGGGCGTTCGTGCGCATCAACTGACGGACCGTCGGAAAGCACCATCAGAGCAGAGCATCAGAGCATTGGAGACCGTACATGCCCCCCGCAGCCCGGACCGGCGACATGACCGATCACGGCGGCGCCCTCACCACCCCGCCGCCAGGCGCCCTCAGGGTGGCGACCGTGCTGATCGGCGGCCGGCCCGCCGCGGTGGTCGGCAGCATCCACGCCTGCGTCCCGCACGTGGAGATGGGCCCCGCCAACCTCGTCGAGCCCGAACTCGGCACGGTGACCGGGGGCGTGGTCCTGATCGGCGGCCTCCCCGCCGCCCGCCTGGGGGACAAGACGACCTGCGGCGCCACCATCACCACCGGCGCGTTCAACGTGCTGATCGGAGGCGTCGCGTGAGCGAGCGAAACAGGGAGAGGCACGCATGAGCGGGAGCTTCATCGGCCGCGGCTGGGCCTTCCCGCTGCGCGTGAACGCCACCGGCGGCATCGGCATGGTCGACCGGGACCGGGAACTCGCGGAGGCCATCCGGCTCATCCTCGGCACCGCCCCCGGCGAGCGGCCGATGCGCCCGGAATTCGGCTGCGGCATCCACGAGTACGTCTTCGCCCCGGGCGACAGCACCACCGCCGGGCGGATCGCGCGCGAGGTGCGCATCGCCCTGGAACGCTGGGAGCCGCGGATCGAGGTCGACGACGTGGTCATCGCCTTCGACAGCGTCGACGAGGGCACCCTCTACATCGACGTCCACTACACCGTGCGCGCCACCAACGACCGCCGCAACCTGGTCTTCCCCTTCTACACCATCCCGGAGTCCCCGGCCGCGGAGTTCTCCGCCGCTGAGTCCGCGGCCACAGGCTTCCCGGCCACAGGTTTCCCGGGCTCCGGGTTCCCGGCGACCGCGGGCGGGGGCGCGAGCTGATGGCCCTGCCCTCCCCGAACCTGGACGACCGCCGCTTCCAGCAGCTCGTCGACGAGGCCAAGCGGTACGTCCAGCAGCGCGCGCCGGAATGGACCGACCACAACGTCTCCGACCCCGGCGTCACCCTCATCGAGACCTTCGCCTACCTGGTCGACCAGCTGCTCTACCGGCTGAACCGGGTACCGGAGAAGAACTACGCCGCCTTCCTCGACCTGCTGGGCATCCGGCTCTTCCCGCCCGCCGCGGCCCGGGCCGAGGTCGACTTCTGGCTCTCCGCCCCGCAGCCCGAGACGGTCCTGCTGCGGGCGGGCACCGAAGTGTCCACGCTGCGCACCGAGACCGACGAGGCGGTGGTCTTCTCCACCGCCGACGACCTCCCGATCGTCCCCAGCTCGCTGGACCGGCTGGTCACCGTCAACGCCTCCGGGGAGCAGACCGACTGCACGGCCCGGCTGGCCGACGGCGCGGACGTCCGGTGCTTCCAGCCGCGTCCGATGGCCGGGGACGCCATGCTCTTCGCCCTGCCGGCCGTGGTGCCGCGCTGCATCCTGGTCGTCCGGCTGGACAGCCGGGTGGAGGGCGTCGGCGTCGACCCGCGCCAGCCGCCGCTGGCCTGGGAGGTGTGGGACGGCGCACGCTGGATCGCCTGCGAGACCGGCAGCGACACCACCGGAGGCCTGAACCGGCCCGGCGAGGTGGCGGTGTTCGTGCCCGCCGGACACGCCGCGTCGGTGGTCGCCGGCCGGCGGGCCGGCTGGCTGCGCTGCCGGGTCACCGAGCCGCAGCCGGGCCAGCCGTTCTACTCCGAGTCCCCCACCATCCGCCGGGCCGAGGTGTTCACGGTCGGCGGCACCGCGACCGTCGTCCACGCGCAGACCGTCACCGACGCGTCGCTCGGCTCCTCCGAGGGGGTCGCGGGCCAGCGCTTCCGGCTCGCCAGACCGCCGGTCCTGCTCGACGGCGAACCCCCGGTGGTCGAGGTCGCGGCCGGCGACGGATGGGAGCCGTGGGCGGTCGTCGAGCACTTCGGCGACTCCTCGCCCGCCGACCGGCACGTGGTGCTCGACGCGACCACCGGCGAGTTCCTCTTCCCGCCCGCGGTACGGGAACCCGACGGCAGCCTGCGCGCCTTCGGCGCGGTGCCGCCCAAGGGCGCCCGGCTGCGCGTCCCGCACTACCGCACCGGCGGCGGGATCGCGGGCAACGTCGCCCGGAGCACGATCACGGTGCTGCGCAGCTCCGTCCCGTACATCGCCCGGGTCGACAACCGCGAGGCGGCGAGGGGCGGGGTCGACGGCGAGACCGTCGAGAACGCCAAGCTGCGCGCCCCGCACCAGCTGAGGCTGCAGGAACGCGCCGTCACCGCCGGGGACTTCGAGCTGATCGCCGGGCAGGCCGCACCGTCCGCCGCCCGGATCAGCTGCGTGCCCGCCGACGGCGGCGAGGCGGGCGCGGTACGGGTGCTGGTGGTCCCCGACGCGGTCGCCGACGACGGCGAGCGGCTGCGGTTCGAGCAACTGATCCCCGACGAGCAGATGCTGGCCACCGTCGCGACGGCCCTCGACGAGCGGCGGCTGATCGGCACCCGGATCGTCGTACAGCCCCCCGCCTACCAGGGCGTGACGGTGGTCGCCCGGCTCACCACCCGCTCCCCGGACCCCGACCGGGTCCGGGAGGCGGTGCTCGCCGCACTGTACGGGTACCTCAACCCGCTGCGCGGCGGCGCCGACGGCTCGGGCTGGCCGTTCGGCCGGGCGGTGCAGTACGGGGAGGTGTTCGCCGTGCTCCAGCGGGAGGCCGCCGTCGCCGGGGTCGAGGAACTGCGACTGTTCCCGGCGGACCCGATCACCGGGCGCCGGGGCGCACCCGCGGAGCGGGTCGAGGTCCCGCCGGACGCCCTGGTCTTCTCCCACCAGCACCAGATCGTGGTCACCTCGGTCGCCGAGGACGGGCAGTCATGAGCGAGCGCAGCGGGGTTGGCGTCATCGGGGTGGGCGTATGAGCGAGCGCAGCGAGTTCATCATCGGGGGGTGCGTGTGGGCAAATGCCCCCGCCGAGCGCAGCGAGGTGGGCGCATGAGCGAGCGCAGCGAGTTCATCATCGGGGGGTGCGTGTGGGCGAATGCCCCCGCCGAGCGCAGCGAGGTGGGCGCATGAGTCGCGCGGCGGTCCCGGGACTGCCCAGCCCGCACCCGATCGGCGAGCTGCTTCCCGCGCTCTTCGCCGACGACGACTTCGCCCAGCGGTTCACGGCGGGCCTGGACACCGTCCTCGCCCCGGTCTTCGCCACCCTGGACAGCCTGCCCGCCTACTTCCAGCCCCGCCTCGCGCCGGCCGACTTCCTCGACTGGCTGGGGTCCTGGGTCGCGGTGGAGGTCGACGCGGCCTGGCCGACGGAGGTGCGCCGCGCGGTGGTCGAGCGCGCCGTCGAGTTGCACCGCTGGCGCGGTACCCGACGGGGACTCACCGAGCGGCTGCGGCTGGTATTGGACGCCGGCGCCGAGATCGTGGACGGCGGCGGCGCCACCTGGTCCACCGACTCCGGTGCCGCCCTGCCGTCCGCGCCGAACGGTGACGTGCTGATCCGGGTCTGGCCGCTGCGCGGTCCGGCGCTGGACGAGGACCAGGTGCTGTCCGTCGTCAGGGCGGGCTGCCCGGTCCACCTGACGTGCCGGGTGGAGATCCTGCCCGGTCCACCCGGGCGAGTGGAGGTTTGACGGATGCCGGTGTGCCCCGAATGTGGAACGGCCAACGGGGAGGGTGACGACTTCTGCGGCAACTGCGGTGCCTACCTGGGGTGGTCGCGCGGGACCGCCGCTCCGGCTGCGTCCGCGCGGGCAGCTGCCGGGCCCGAGGCTGAGCCTGCCGCGACTGCCGCGACTGCCGCGACTGCCGCGGCTGCTGTGCCCGCTGCGCCTACCGCTCGCAATGCGCCCGCCGCTCCCACTGCGCCTGCGGAGCCCGCTGCACCCGCCGTGCTCGAGCCCGCGCGCACCGAATCCACGTGGCGGACCGTGTCGCGACGGGTGACGCGCGGCAGGAGGGAGCAGCCGCCCGTCCGGGACGCCGAGACGCCGCCCCCGCCCCTCGAGGAGCCGCCGGCCCCGCCGGCCGCCGAGACCTCGCGCTCGACCTCGGCCCGCGTGCGTCCGGCACCCGCTCCGGCTCCGGCTCCCACGCCGACGCCGGCTACGCCGCCGAATCCGGAACCGGTCCCGGCCTCCACACCGGTCCCGACTCCCGAGCAGGCCCCGACGACGGCTCCCGAGCCGCCCGCGACTCCCGAACCGCAGGCCGACCCGGTGGCCGTGCAACCCGCCAAGCCCGTCGCACCCCGCCCCGTCGTCCGGGCTTCCGCGGCCGACGAGGCGCAGGACGGCCCGCCCTGCCCCCGGTGCGGCACGCCCAACCTGCCCGAGCGGAAGTTCTGCCGCCGCTGCGCGGCTCCGCTGACCGTCACCGCCGCCGCGCCCAAGTTGCCGTGGTGGCGCACCCGTTGGCCGTTCCGGCGCCGGGTACGGATCGGTGGTTCGGGTAACGCGCTGCGCCGCACCATCGCCCTGCTCGTGCTGGTCGCGGTGGTGGTCGCCGGGGTCCTGCTGTACCCGCTCGGCAAGAACGCCTACCAGGACGTGCTGGACAAGCTCGGCAGCACCGCGCCGATCACCCCTTCCGAGACCTCGGCGAGCGCCGCCGTCGAGGGCCGTCCCGCGTCCTCGGCCGACGACGGTCTCACCAACACCTACTGGGGCGCACCCGCGATCGGGGACTCGATCACGTTCGGCTTCCGGAGCCCGTTCCGGCTGGTGGACCTGATCATCCACACCGGTGACTCCACCGACCCGGAGCACTTCCGGCAGCAGGCCCGTCCGCTCGTCCTGTCCCTGGAGATGACGGCCTCGAACGGAGAGCAGCACCGGAAGCAGATCACGCTCAACGACCAGCCGGGCCCGCAGACCGTGGCGACCGGGATCAGTGACGTCGTCCAGGTGAAGCTCACCGTCCGCGAGGCCGCCGGGACCGGCCCCGGCCGGGCCATCGCTCTGGCGGAGGTGGAGTTCTTCAAACGGACCTGAGCACGGCGGCGATCAACTGGGCGATGGCCGCGTTTATCGCTCATTTACCGTGCGTCAACGTACAGTTGGTGGGATCGACATGTCCACATCAGGACATCGACGAGAAGGAGTGCCTTCCTTGACCACTCACCCCAGGTACGGTGCCGCCCGGCGGACGGTTCCGGCGATCACGGCGGCGCTGTGCGGGATCGTCGGTGCGACGGCGGTCGGCGCGACCCCGGCGGCAGCAGCCGACCAGCGTCACCCGATCTACGCCATCGCCCACCGGGTCGACACCGTGGACGGCGTGGACGCCGCGCTCAAGCACGGCGCCAACGGCATCGAGATCGACGTCTGCGCCTGGTGGAACCCGAACGAATGGCGCGCCTACCACGACTGTTCCTCGGCCGGTGAGAACCGCCTCGGCCCCAGCTTCGACAGCATGATCGACCGCATCCTCTCCAACGCCAACGCGGGGCGCCGACTGTCGCTGGTCTGGTTGGACATCAAGGACCCGAACTACTGCGGGGAAGAACCGAACCGCACGTGCAGCGTCGCCGGGCTGCGGGACAAGGCCCAGCGGCTGACGGCCGCCGGGATCCAGGTGCTCTACGGCTTCTACGAGTACCACGGCGGGAACACGCCGGACGTCGGCGGCCGGGGCTGGAAGAGCCTCGAGGGCAAGCTCGGCTCCCTGGAGGGCATCACGACAACCGGAAGCCGCGACACGGTCCGAAGCGCCTTCGAGCGCTCCGGCTCCGGCTTCCCGACCGGCCACCGGGCGATGGACTACGGCGACAGCGACATCACCAAGGGGTTCGGCAACTGCACCGAGGCCACCTACAACACCTGCGCGGAACTGAAGAAGGGAGCAGCGGACCGCGCCTCGGGACAGCTCGCGGCCACGCTCTCCTGGACGACCACCTACAACGACCCCTGGTACGTCGACAAGCTGCTGGGCGACGCCCGGGTCGACGGCATCATCGCCGGCTACGGAGCCTTTACCGGAGTGCGCGAGTACGACGACAGCTGGCAGTGCGCCAACGCCGTCAACCTCGTCCGTGACTGGGTGAACCACCACAGCTCCACCCACCGCATGGCCACCAGCGGCGACCGCCTGTTCAAGTGAGAGGACAGATAGCGGACAGGTAGGGGACAGGTACACGTAGGGGACAGCCTCGGGCCGCACCCGGTGCAGACCGGGTGCGGCCCGAGGCTGCCGCTGTGCGGCCTCGGCCGGTGCATTTGTTCTTGGGCACGGAGTAGGAGTACTGTCTCCCAGTCGCTTGGCTGGGAGCACCGGACACGCATCTGCGCGGACGGTCCCGGAGCGGCCAATCCCCTGAAACACCGGTTCCCGGTTCGGGCTGAGTCGTGTCTTGTCGC
>NZ_JBVIRY010000062.1:0-35307 GCF_055575795.1 Kitasatospora sp. NPDC034023 | reverse complement strand
CCACGACCACCTCCACGATCAAGACTTGGAGGAAGCCTGCCGTGCAACGGACGAAGGATCAATTACCCGGACGGGGATCCGAGACGAGCCACTAGACCTTCACGCCGACGGCAGAGTCAAGGCGGACGTCCGACCATGTGAGGTGCCCGCGATGCGGATCGGAGAACTCGCCCGGCGAACCGGGGTCACCCCGCGCGCCCTGCGCTACTACGAGGAACAGGGCCTGCTCACCCCCGAGCGCCGCCCCAGCGGCTACCGCGAGTACGGCGACCGGGACGTGCACGCCGTCCACGGCATCCGCACCCTCCTCGCCGCCGGCCTCAACAGCGCAGTGATCGCCGAGATCCTCCCGGGCCTGCCGTCCCCGGGGCGCCGCCGCACCGGCCCGACCTGCCCGGAACTGCTCGCGGGCCTCGCCCGGGAGCGCGCCCGGATCACCCGGCAGATGGACGAACTCGAAGCCGCACGAGCCCTGTTGGACACCATCATGGACGCGGACGCGCCGAGCTCGGTGATCCTCGCCGCGCGGCCCGCCGTCCCCGGGGATCCGGCCGGGCGGAAACTCGATGGCGCGCGCTCCCGGGCCGTGCTGGAGTGAGCGGATGGATCATGATGAGGTGCTCGCCCTGTTCGACGACCGGATCCGGCGCAACGCGCAGCCCGACGGCCCCGGTGTCCGCGTCGAGCGTGACGGCGCGGTGGTGCGGCAGGTGGGCGGGCAGGGCGGCTGGAACGGCGTGGTGTGGTCCGGCCTGGACGAGGCCGGGGCGGACGCGGCGATCGCGGCACAGGTGCGCCACTTCACCGCGCTGGGCCTGGAGTTCGAGTGGAAGGCCTACTCCCACGACCGCCCCGCGGACCTCGGGGAGCGGCTGCTCGCGGCCGGCTTCACATCCGAGCCGGACGAGGCGCTGATGATCGCCCGGATCGCCGACCTCCCCACCGAGGTCGTCCTCCCCGAGGGCGTACGGCTGCACCCGGTGACCGACCCGGCCGGGGTGGACCTGATGGTGGAGGCCCACACCCAGGCCTTCGGCACCGACCGCCCGCGCCTCCGCGACCAGATGCTCGAACACCTCCGGCACGGCACCGACACGGTCAGCATGGTCGTCGCGCTGGCCGGCGACCGCCCGGTGTCGGCGGCCCGGATGGAACTGAACCCCGGCACCGGCTTCGCCAGCCTCTGGGGCGGCGGCACCGCCCCCGACTGGCGCGGCCGGGGCATCTACCGCGCCCTCGTCGCCCACCGCGCCCGCCTCGCCGCCGACCTCGGCTACCAGTACCTTCAGGTCGACGCCAGCGACGCCAGCCGCCCCATCCTCCAGCGCCTCGGCTTCGCCCGGCTGAGCACGACGACGCCGTACGTGTACCGGCCGTAGGCGGCACGACGGCGGCTGCGGGGGCGGCACGAGGGCGGCTGCGGGGGCGTCAGGCCTCCGCGTCGAGCTCGCCGGCTTGGTCGGCGGCTCGGCCTTCGTCCCGGCCTTCGTCCCGGCCTTCGTCCCGGCCTCCGTCCCGGCCCTCGTTCTGGTGCGGAGCCGAACCGGCGCCGGGCGGCCAGCGGTGCCCGGCTTCGTGCAGCCCCTGCAGAGCCTTGAGGTCATTGGTCACCAGGACCTTGGCCAGCGGGGCCGCGGCAGCGATGACGGCGGGCCAGCCCGGCGAGTCCAGGTACACCTCGTCGGCGGCGGAGGCGCCGACCGCGTCCTGCACCGCGTTGTAGGCGGCGCCGAGACGCGCCATCAGCTCGACTTCCTCCTCGGTTCGAAGGCTGTACCCGAGCGAGGCCGCCGGGTCGTTCGCATCGCAGAAGTCGTCGAAGAGCACGTGCACGGTGTGGTCGAGGTCCTCGAACCGGTCCCTGTCGAGCCACACCTCACGCTGCCAGGCCGGGCTGGCCAACGCCACCACCGCAGGCACGACATGGAGCCGGAAGTAGGGGTAGGCGATGCCGTGGTCGATCATGAACCGAGGGTACCCACGGCGTGATTGCCCGGCCAGGGATTTGCCGCCGTCCTCCCTGGCGCCCCCGGACACCTGCGGCGGGTTTGCGCGCCCTGCCGATCGGCAGGGGGTGGGGTGGCAATTGGGTGGTGTTGCTGTTCAGGCAGTGCCGTTCGGTACATGTGCGGGAGCGGTGACGGGGGTCATCGTTGAGGCATCGCGAACGGGGGCCGTCCGGGCTCCCGGGAAGGGAGCCGCACCATGTTCCTCCTCCGCCACCTCGGCGTCCTTCGCGTGCTCGCCATGGCCCCCGTCCTCTTCGGGCTCGCGTGCCGGCTCCGGCTCGGGCTCGCGGTCGGGCGTGCGGGCACCTGCCGCCGTCTGTCAGGCCCGGAGGCGTACCTGACGGACGGCGGCAGGACCGGCCGCGCCCGCGAGTCGGCCCTGCCCGAAGCAAGTGCTGCGCTGCGCCCCGGTGTCATGCGCGGCGGTCTGCGCGAGGGCGCACTGGAGCGGCACACCGATCGCCGCCACCGGCAGCAGTACGCACAGCAGAGCGTGCCCGAGCCCGAGCCCCGGCCCGAGTCGGCGCGCTTTGCGCCCGGCGGCGGTGACGAGTTGCCGACCGCCCCAGCACACCGCGCCGATGCCCAGCACCAGCCCCACCCAGGCGAGCGGCAGCACATGGGCCGGGGCACCGGGACTGTCGTGGCAGCGGCTCACGAGTCCGTGGATCTCGTCGTCCG
This sequence comes from Kitasatospora sp. NPDC034023, assembly GCF_055575795.1. NCBI lineage: Bacteria > Bacillati > Actinomycetota > Actinomycetes > Kitasatosporales > Streptomycetaceae > Kitasatospora > Kitasatospora sp. NPDC034023. The sequence continues at coordinate 32,617 of NZ_JBVIRY010000062.1, read as the reverse complement.
CGAGGACCGTCGGCACGCTGCACGCCCACCCGAGGCCACCGAGCACCAGCGGCCCGGCGGGCCGGTACCGCAGAAGGGGGCGCTGCTTCTCACTCATGCGACCAGCACCTGCCCGGGTTCGCGCCGACGAGCTGCGGCTCCCGTTGCCTGCGCTGCTTTCGCTGGACGTGATCCACCGTTCCATCCCCCTTGCCCAGGTGTGTCGACCGTGATCGACCTGGGCGCGGCCATCGTAGTGGGCGAGTCGGAAGGGAGGTCGGCCGGAGGCCAGGTGAAGGCGGCCGGGAAGGGAGAGGCCGGGAAGGGATAGGTCGGGAAGGGATAGGTCGGGAAGGGATAGACCGGGAAGGGAAGACCGGGAAGGGAAGACCGGGAAGGGAGGGGTAGGGGAAGGAAGGGCCGGAAAGGGCTGGAAGCTTCCTTCAGGCGAGTCGCCGCAACGTCGTCAGCGGGCCGGTGGCCTCAGCGGGCTCACCGGAGAAGACCACCTCGCCCCGGTGCAGTACGTGCACCACCGCCGCCCCGGCGAGGGTGCGTGGCAGGGACTGCGCCGCGAGCACGACCGTACGGCCGGCGGTGGCGTCGGTCAGCAGCCGTGCGTGCAGCCGGGCGGCGACGGCGGGGGCCAGGCCGCGTTCGGGCTCGTCGAGCAGGAGGAGGGTCGGCCGCGCCGCCAATGCCCGCCCGATGGCGACCAGTTGCTGCTGGCCGCCGGAGAGGCTGCCCGCCCGGCGGAGCAGCAGTGCGGTCAACTCGGGGAAGACTTCCAGTACTTCGTTCCGCCCCGGCCCGCCCAGGCTCAGGTTCTCGGCGACGGTCAGCGACCCGAACACCCCGCGCTCGGCCGGGACGATGGCCAGCCCCCGCCGCACCCGCTGGTGTACCGACAGTCCCCCGATGTCCTGGCCCCGCCACACCGCCCGCCCGCCCGACAGCGGTACGACGCCGGCGAGGGCGTGCAGCGCGCTCGTCCGCCCGGCGCCGTTACGGCCGAGCAGGACGGTGACGGCGGCGGAGGGGAACGCGAGGTCGACGCCGTGCAGCGCCTCCAGCGGGCCGTACCGGACCCGGGCCGAGCTGAGGGCGGCTTCGACGGGCATCAGGTCACCGCTCCCCAGGCCCGGGTGACGCGAGGGTCGGCGAGGACGGCCGCGGTCGGGCCGGCCGCGACCATATGGCCCTCGGCCATGGCATAGACGGAGTCGGCGAGTTCGGCGACCAACTCGGCGTCGTGCTCGACCAGCAGCAGCGCCATGCCGCGCTCGGCGAGGCCCCGCAACACGGCCACCAGACGGGCCGTCTGCGCGGCGTCGAGCCCGGCCGCCGGCTCGTCCAGCAGCAGCACCCGGGGCCCGCCCGCCAGCGCCCGCGCCAGCTCCACCAGCCGCAGCACACCGGTGGGCTGCGCCCCGGCGGACTCGGCGGCGACGTCCTGCAGCCCGAACAGCCGCAGCGCCCCGGCCGTCCGTTCCGCCACGGCCCGGGCCTCGACCCGCCCGCTCCGCCCGCTCCGCCCGGCCCGCTGCTCGGCCTCCTGCTCGGCCCCCACCCGGACGTTGTCGGCCACCGAGAGGGTGGGGAAGACGGCGATCTGCTGGAACGTCCGCGCCAACCCGAGTCGCACCCGACGATGCGCGGGCAGCCCGGTGACGTCCCGCCCGCCGAGCATCACCCGACCGGCGTCCGGACGCACGGTGCCGGCGAGGCAGTCGAACAGGGTGCTCTTTCCCGCCCCGTTCGGCCCGATCAGCGCTGTGATCCGCCCGGGCAACGCCACCAGGTCCACCCCGCCCACCGCCTCGATCCCCCCGTACCGCCGCACGATGCCCCGGGCGGTGAGCCGGGAGGCGGGCTGCCCGGCGGGCCGGCCATGAGCCTCGCTCATGGCCGGCCCGCCGCGTTGAGCGTCGGCGTGGAGGCGGGGAGGTGGCTGCCGAGGGGGGTGAGTGCGGTCATGTCCGTTCCTCCTGCGAGCCGGGGGCTTCCGTCCGGCCGGGTCGGGTGGTGGCGTTGGGGCGGGGGCGTACGTCGGGGTCGGTGGGTGGCGGGCGGAAGGGCCATGAGCGAGCCTCATGGCTGTCGCGCCGCGTTGCCCGGTGGGTGCCATGAGCGGGGCTCATGGCCCGGCCCTGCCCTTGCCTCTCCTGCCGCAATCGCCGCGCGAATCGGGCGGTCGGCGTGGGGCATGAGCGGTTCTCATGGCGTTCCGTCCTCTCGGGCCGGCTTCGCCGCGATGGCCGCCCGTACCCGGCGCCCTGCCGGGGTGAGGCGGGACGGGGGGAGGGCCGGGGGCGGGCGGTGGTGGGGGCGGGGCAGGGCGGCGAGGCCGCCGGGGAGACGCCCGATGGCGGCGGCGAGGGTGCCGACGGCGACGGCGGAGACGCCGGCGACGGTGCCGGCGTCGAGGCCGATGAGGAGGGCGGCGGCCAGGACGGCGGCGAGGGCGCTGTCGGCACCGGCGACGACGACGGCCGCGAACCAGAGGAGGCCGCGTACCGGGTCGAAGGCGGCGGGGTCGAAGGCGCGCCCGGCGAGGCCCATCAGGCCGCCGCCGAGTGCGGCCAGGGCCGCGCCCGCGACGAAGGCGAAGAGCTTGAGGCCGGGGACGTCCACGCCCGCCGCGACCGCGCCCGGTTCGTGGTCCCGCATGGCGGTCAGGGCCCGGCCGAGCCGGCCCCGGTGCAGGCCCCGGACGGTGAGCAGGCCGAGGCCGAGGAGCAGGAGTTCGGCGAGGTAGAAGGCGCGGTCGCCGGCGAGGAAGGAAGGGCGGTCGAGGACGAGCCCGGTGGTGGCGTACGGCTGTTGGAAGACGAAGCGACTCATCGCCGTTCCGACCGCGAAGGTGACCAGGGCGAGAGCGAGCCCGCGTCGGCGGATCGCGGGCCAGCCGGTGAGCAGGCCGAGCGGTGCGGTGGCGAGGACGGCGATCAGCAGTGCGGGTGCGGCGGGCAGCGGCGGGAGGCCGGGGATGCGGCCGGACATCAGCAGTGCGGTGCCGAGCGCGCCGAGGCCCGCGTACCCGGCCTGGCCGAGTGAGATCTGCCCGCTGTAGCCGGTGACCACGACGATGGACAGCAGTACGAGCGCGAGCGCCGGTACGAGCAGGGCGCTGCGCAGGTCGTTGCCCCGGAAGCCGAGCGGCAGCAGGAGCAGTACCAGGCAGACGGCTCCCGCGAGCCGCCCGTTCCTGCCCTCGGTGCGCCGCAGGGCCAGTGGCGTGGTCTCGGCGCGTTCCCCGCTGATGCGCGGTCCGGCGAGCAGGGCGGCGGCGAGCAGCGCGACCACGAACAGGTTGGACTGCACCGCCTCGACCAGGGGCAGCAGCTGTCCGGACGGGCGCAGCCGGGTGAGCTCGGCCTGGGCGATGCCGAGGCCGAGCCCGGTGGCGATGGCGACCGGGATGCTGCGCAGCCGGGCGGCGACCGCGACCGCCATGGTCTCCATCACCAGCAGCGGCAGCCCATACGGGTCGAGCAGCAGGTACGGCGCGAGGGTGATGCCGACGAGCCCGGCGGTGAAGGTGCCGAAGGCCCAGCCGGTGGCGGAGAGCCGGTCGGCGTCGACCCCGGCGAGGGCGGCGAGCCTGCGGTCGTCGACGACGGCGCGCAGTTGGAGGCCGAAGCGGGTCCACCGGGTGGTGGCGAACACGGTGAGGCTGAGGACGAGGATCGCGGCGAGTTGGACGACGGTGTCGGGCCGCAGGCTGTGCCCGTGGGGCAGGCGGATCGCGGCGCCGCCGAGCGGGGACGGCGCGCCGGCCAGTGGTGCCGCGCCCCACAGGAGGACGGCCACGCCGATGAGCAGCACGAAGACGCCGAGTCCGGCGACCATGGTGTCGGCCGGCCCGGCGCCGCGCCGCTGCAGCGGGCGGTAGACCAGGACGTCGAGCAGTACGCCCAGCGCGGGGGCGACGACCAGCAGGCAGCAGGCGACGGCGGGCCAGACCGGCCAGTGCCGCACGACGACGAGGTCGCGCAGCAGGTAGGCGATGGCCATGGCCTGGGCGCCTTGGGCGATGTTGAGCACGCCGGTGGCGCGGTGGCAGACGACCAGGCCGATGCCGCTGAGGGCGGCCGCGCTGCCGACGGTGAGTCCGGCGAGGGCGAGGTCGACGGTGAGGCCGAGCGAGTCGGGGGCGGTGGCGAGCAGGGCGGCGGCGGTCATGGGCGTTCAGCCGGTCGGCGGGGCGGATTCGCCCGGACGGGTGGTGGGGCCGGGATCGGGGCCCGGCGCGGGCGGCGAGCAGAGCGGGCAGGGCGTCAGGCCCCGGTCCCGGACGGCGTCCGGGCCGACGGGTTCGGCCCGCGCCTTGCCGGTGACCAGCGGGCAGTCCGGGCGGTGGTAGCGGGTGCCCTCGGGGACGGCCAGCCATCCTTCGGCGTCCCGTCCGGCCGGATCCGGCGTGTCCGGCGCCTCCGGCGCATCCGGTCGGACGCCGGGTCCCGCGCCCGGCGCCGCGCCCGGCCCGGCGCTCGGTCCCGCGCCCGTGTCGACGTCGGACGGTTCGACGAGGAGCTCGTACAGCCGTTCCACCCGGCGGTCGGTCAGGTCCTGACGCTCCGGCGGGGTCGGCGGCCGTAGCGCGACCAGGAGGGTTCCGGCCACGATCAGTGCCGCTCCCGGGATGCTGGACGAGGCCAGGTAGGGGATCTGCTGTTCGACGAAGCGCTCGCCGGAGACCCCGTACCAGCCGAGCACGCACAGCACGGCCCCCGCCGCGACGAGCAGCCACCCGGCCCACTCGCGCGCCCCGCGGAACGGGCTGCCCCGGGGCGGGCCGCCCCGGAACGCTCCGCCCTGGAATGCGCCGCCTCGGAAGGGGGAACTCCTTGGGGCGTTACGGGTGATTTCTCCGTCGGATTGCGATTCGTCCATGGATCCGCCTTCATGGTGTCACTTGAGACGTTTCCAGGATCGGCCTGGAACAGCATCCGGGACACCGAGAGGCCGGCCCGGGCGGCGCAGGCGAGAGGGAACACCATGCACGTGACGCGAAGCGGCACCTCCACGGGCGGCGGCCGGGTCCTGCGGGCGGCGAGCGCGCTGCTCGCCCTGATGCTGGCGGGCACGGCGGCCGCGTGCAGCAGCAGCAAGTCCGGCTCCTCGGCCTCCTCCCCGGCGAGCGCGAGCGCGAGCATCAGCCCGAGCGCGACCGCCACCGCTTCCGCGAGCGCCACCGGCACCGCCCCCGCCGATCCGGCCGCCGCCGAGGCGGAGATCACCGCCAACTGGGAGAAGTTCTTCGACCCCAACACGCCGATCCCCGACAAGGCCAAGCTGCTCCAGGGCGGCGACGTGCTGCTCCCGGCGCTGCAGGGCTTCTCGCAGGACCCGAGGGTCGGCCAGGTGCAGGCGAAGGTCACTGACGTGGCGTTCACCGACGCCTCCGACGCGGCCGTCTCCTACTCGCTGTCCCTCCAGGGCACGGTGGTCGAGCCGAGCGCGTCCGGCCAGGCCGTCCTGGAGAACGGCACCTGGAAGGTGTCCCGTTCGACCCTGTGCGGTCTGCTGACCCAGGCCGGCGGCGCCAGCGGCACCCCGATCCCCGGATGCAGCTGACCACCCCCTCGCGATGCCGGGCCGTCGACGCGTTCGCACGCCGGTGGCCCGGCCGTGTCGTGTCGGCGGCGGCCCTCGCCCTCCTCCTGTTCGCGTCATTGGGCGGCTGCGGCACCCGGCTGCCCGACGGCGCCTTCACCGCCCGTGCCACCGCCACGCCCGGGGCGACCGGGGGCAGCGGGAGCACCAATCCCGCCTCCGACACCGGGGTCACGGCCGGCGAGATCCGGATCGGCGTCGTCACCTCGCTCACCAGCCCGGTCGGCAGCGAGGTGTTCAGCGGTCCCCGGTACGGCGCTCAGGCGTTCTTCCAGGCCCTGAACGACCGCGGCGGCCTGCACGGTCGCACCGTCCGGCTGGTGACCTGCGACGACGGTGGCAGCGGTGTCGGCAACCAGGACTGCGTGCACCGGCTGATCGACCAGGCGCACGTGTTCGCCTTCGTCAGCGGCAGCGTCCTCGACTACGCGGGCGCACCGTACGTGAGCGGCAAGGCGGTGCCGGACGTCGGCGGCCAGCCGATCGGCACCGCGTACGACCGCTGGCCGCACCTGTACGGGATCTACGGCAGTGGGGCGCCGCGCGACGGGCGGTCGGTCGGCTGGAACGGGACGCTCTACCAGAGCACCGAGGTGTTCCGTTTCTTCAAGCAGCGCCTGGGCGCGGGCAGCGCAGCCGTGGTCGCGTACAACCAGGCCGACTCGGCCCGCTACGCCGGACAGCTGAAGGCCGGGCTGGAGGCGGAGGGCTACCGGGTGCTGCTGCAGACGGTGGACTTCGCGCTGCCGAACTTCCAGGCGGTGGCCGCGGCCGTGCGCGCCGACGGCTCGCAGCTGCTGTTCGACGCCATGGACACCCGGGGCAACGCGGCGCTGTGCCGGGCGCTGGACGAGTCCGGGGTGACGGTCGCGGCGAAGGTCACCAACGTGCAGAACTGGTCGGAGTCGGTGCGAAGCGACTACCAGTCCTCGCCGAACTGCCGCAACGCGCTCTGGGCGACCTCGTCGAGCCTGAACTACGAGGACGAGCAGTACCCGGCGGTGCGCGACTTCCGTACCGCGATGGCCCGCTACTACCCGGACCGGGCGGGGCAGTTGTCCGCCTGGGAGCTGGAGGGCTGGGCGGGCGCGCAGTGGCTGACCGACGCGCTGGACTCCTGCGGCGCCGCGCCGACCCGCTCCTGCGTCGAGGCGTTCATGAACCGCGCCGAGCCGTACGACGCGCACGGCCTGATCCTGCCCGCCTCCTTCGTCCCGCAGCCGCCGCCCGCCGGCCCGACCCGGGCCTGCCTGAACGCCGCCCGCTGGCAGGACTCGGCACAGGGCGGGCGGGGCGGCTGGGTCACCCAGGTGCCGTCGATGACGACGAACTGCTTCGACGTGCCGCAGCTGCCCTACAATCCGTAGGACTGCCGGCCGACCGCGATCACGCCGGGCTGCCGGCACCTGAAGAACGTGAACGGAGGGAAGGACCGGGCCTGGTCATCCGGGGGTAGGAGCTCCGGAACCGGGCTCCGTACGACCGCGGTCCGGGAGCCGCTCGACCACGACCATGGCCGCGTCGTCGTCGAGACGGCCGCCGACGTGGGCGAGCAGGTCGCGGCGGAGGCGGTGGAGCAGCGCGGTGGGGCGGTCGGCGTGCCAGGCGGTGACGCGCTCGGTGAGCGGGTAGAAGCGCCGCTGGGCGTCGCGGGCCTCGATCACGCCGTCGGTGTAGATCAGCAGCCGGTCGCCGGGGCGGAACGGGAAGGTCTCGACCTCGTACCGCACGGGGGCGAGTTCGCCGAGGCCCAGGGGCGGGGCGGGGTGGTGGGCGGCGAGGGTGGTGATGCCCTCGGGGCGCAGCAGCAGTGGGGGCGGGTGGCCGCAGTCGATCAGGCGGACCGGGGAGCCGTCGTCGGGGATGTCCAGCAGGACGGCGGTGATGAAGGACTCGCCGGCCTCGCCGGACTGGTAGCCCTCCTCGGGGACGTCGCGGGGCGACGCCCGGGGCAGGGCGCGTCGCTCCTGCTGCGCCTGCCGTGCCTGCCGGGACTGTTCGGCGAGCTGGGCGAGGTCCCAGCTGACGCTGCCGTCCAGATAGGCGGCCAGGTCGGGCAGCTCGGCGTGCAGGTGGGCGGCGGCACGGAAGGCGCCGAGCAGCAGGGCGGCGTCGCCGAGCGAGGACAGCCCCTTGCCGCGCACGTCCCCGACCAGCAGCCGGGTGCCGGTGGCGGTCCGGGCGGCCGCGTACAGGTCGCCGCCGACCTGCGCCTCGGCCTCGGCGGCCAGGTAGACGGAGGCCAGGTGCAGCGGCCCGATCCGCTCCGGGAGCGGGCGCAGCAGTACCCGCTGGGCGGCCTCGGACACCGAACGGACCCGGGCCAGTTCCCGCTCGTGTCGTTCGCGCAGCACCCGCAGGCCGACGATCAGCGCGGAGACGACGATCTGCGCGCTCAGCTGGGTCTCGATGTTGGCGCTGGTCAGGCTGTCGCGGACGGAGCCGATGGCGGTCAGCGCGGCGAGCGCGAGCAGGGCGACCCCGGCGGTGGCCCGGGGGCCGGCGAAGGAGGCGGTGAGGGCGGGGGCGACGATCAGCAGCGGGCCGAGGTGGATGTCCGGCGGGGAGAGGATGTCGACGACGGTGATCAGCACGATCAGCGCGAGCGTCAGCGCCGTCAGCACCCGGCGGTCGGGCCGCCAGGCGCGGCGGCGGTCGGGGGTATGCGGCGCGCGCGGCGGGTGCGGCGCATCGGGACGCTGCCGGAAGGGCACCTCTCCTCTGTACACCGTGGGGGCGGCGGGGCGCACCCCGAGACGGCTGTCGGGCCTCCGCCGTCGGCGGCTGGGAGCGCTCGTCCGGCCGCTGAGGGCACTCCGTCGTCCACTGCGGGCGCTCCTCCGGCCCGGTTCGCCGTAGCGGGCCGGGTGGGTCGCCCCGCCGGCCCGGTCCGCCGTAGCGGGCCGGTAGGCCGCTTCGTCAGCCTTCTTCGCCGTAGCGGGCCAGGTAGGCGGCGAAGCGGGCGACGTCCTCGTCGGACCAGTCGGTGAAGCGCGTGGTGAAGGCCAGGCGGCGCTGCTCGTTGGCGTCCCGCAGCAGGGTCAGTCCGGCCTCGGTGGCGCGCAGGATCTGGCCGCGCTGGTCGTCCGGGTCGGCCTCGCGGGCCAGCAGGCCGAGCTTCTCCAGGGCGGTGACCTGGCGGCTGACGGTGGACTTGTCGAGCATGAAGTGCGCGGCCACGTCGGCGGCCCGGCAGCCGCCGCGCTCGGTGATCAGGTCGAGGATGCTGTACGTGACCAGGGAGAGGTCGGGGTGCAGCTGGGAGGCCTTGTGCCGGGCGCGGCGGGCGAAGGCGGTCAGCTCGCGCTGGATGGTGTCGATGGACGACTGGCGGCCGGGCACGGCGTTCCTATCTCCTCGAGATTTGTTGCACTATACAACGGATTCGCCTGGGGTCGCGCGACGTCCCGGTGCCGACCGTTCTCGAGCGGCCTGCCAGGCGCGGGCGGCGGTGATCCGGCGGGTCGCACTCGGGTGAGTGGCGAACAGTAGCTCAAGCAGCCTCGGCGGGTCGACATCAGAGACGTTCGCCAGTGCAAGTCTGCGCTGCATCGCCACGAACTGCGCGGCATCGCCGGTCAGTTCGAGCGCGTGCCGGTCCGCGCGGTCCTCGATCCGGCGGCTCACCGCGCACTGTGCCGGCCCCGACAGCGCGCCCAGCAGTGCCGCCAGCGCCGCCAGCAGCGGCAGCGCCCGGGGGTCCGCCGCGTCGCTCGCCCCGGCGGCGTCCAGCAGCGGCCGCCAGGCACCCAGCAGACCGAGGACGGCGACCGCGACGGCCGCCCCGATGGCGGCCAGCGCCGTGCCCACCGGCACGTCCCGGTGTTTGACGTGGCCCAGCTCGTGCGCGACCACCAACTCCACCTCCCGCGGCTCGGCGGTGGTCAGCAGCGTGTCGTACACGACGATCCGGCGGGTCGCGCCGAACCCGGAGACGTACGCGTTGAGCGCGGTGGTCCGGCGCGAGGCGTCCGCCACCAGGACGTCCCGCACCCGCACGTCGTCCCGCTCGGCCAGCGCCGACAGTGCGGTCCGAAGCTCGCCCGGCGGCATCGGGGTGAAGCGGTTGAACACCGGCTCGATCAGCAGCGGGTGGAGGAAGGAGAGGACGGCCGTCAGCAGCGCCGCGCCGCCCGCCGCCGGCAGCCACCAGCGCTGCGGCGACCAGGCGGTCAGCGCGAACAGCCCGAGAACGAGCGGAAGGAACAGGAGAAGGGTGAGCGCGAGGCCGCGCAAGGTGTCCAGCGCCCAGCCGGCCCAGCCCTGCGTCACCAGCCCGTACCGGGCCCGGACGGATCGCACCCGCGCGCCGAACGGCAGCTGCAGCACCTGGCCGAGGACCACCAGGGCCGCCGCGCCGGCCAGGACGGTGGCCGTCCGGGAGCCGCCGAACCAGCGGCCGACGGCGGTGACCAGGTCGGCACCGGCCGGGGTGAGGCCGAGCAGCAGGGTCAGCGCCAGGCCCGCCAGCCGGCCGCCCAGCGCCCACGGCAGCTGGGCGCGGCGCAGGGCGCGGCCCCGGGCGCGCTCGGCGGGGGTGAAGTCGGCGGTGGAGTCAGGGGATGCGCCGGGGGCGGCCGGCGGGTCCGCGTCGGGGCCCGGGACGGGCGGGCGGTCGGGGGTGGTGTCCATGGGCGGGGTGCGGCTCTTCCGGTCGTCCGGCTCTTCCGGTCGGGTGTCGCGGTTCAGCATGGCGTACCCGGACGGGTGGTGCGCACTCCTCCGGCGGGTGGGGTTCGTGGGCGCACTCCTCCGGCGGGCGCGATTCCGGGGCCGCGCACTCCTCCGCTGTGCGGCGGCTTCGGCGCGGCTCAATCGTCCGTGGGACCGGTGGCGCCGTGGACGCCGGCGCGCAGCAGCTGGTGGCCGAGGTCGACCAGGGCGCGGCCGACCGCGAACTCGTCGCCGACCTGCGGTGCCGGCGTGTCGCGGGGGTTGCGGCGGGAGGCGGCGTCGCTGTGCAGGACGGTGCCGTCGGCGTCCAGGACGGCGTGCACCCGGGTGGTGTCCCGGTCCTCGACGAGGTGCAGGCTGAGCTGCCAGTCCTTGGTGCGGACGGCCCGCTCGGCGGCTGGATCCGCTTCGACCACAGGATCCGCTTCGGCCGCTGGATCCGTCTCGGCCGTCGCCTCCACGATCCGGCGTTCCCGGCCGGGGGAGGGGTGGTCGCGGCCGGGGCCGCCGACCGGCTCGATGCCTCTGGGGTCGCCTGGGTCACCGCCCATGCCGCTGCCCATGCTGCTGCCCGGGTCACCGCTCATACCGCTGCCCATGTCACTGGCCATGTTGCTGCCCATCACGTCAACACCTCCGGACCTCCGGCGCGGGACCGGTCCTCCCGTACCACCACGCTGCGCGCCCTCCCCGCCGCCGCGCCAGGGACACGGTGGCCGGGACGGGTGGGGTGATGGGGACGGGCGGGCCAGGAGTGGCGCCGCCGGTGCCCTTTTGTGGCCGGAATGTTGCGGGTGCGGGCTCAAGCGGTGGTGATTCGGTGGCGTAGGCTGACCGCTCTTGCGTCGTCCTCGGGGGGAACCACTCATGCGCCGTGTCGCGGCCGCCGTCGCGCTGCTCGTCGGGCTGACCGCCGTCACCGCCTGTGGGCCGGACGACCCCGCCCCCGCCCCGACGGGCGCCGCCCCCGCCCCGGCGGCCACGACCCCGACGCCCGGCACCCCGTCCTCCGGCGCGGCCCCGAGCAAGAGCGCCGCGCCCCGGCCCGACGGCACCATCACGGTCGCCTTCGCCGGGGACGTCCACTTCGAGGGCCGCACCGAACCCCGGCTGGCCGTCCAGCCGCCCGAGCCGGCGCTCGGCCCGATCTCCCGCAACCTCGCCGACGCCGACCTGTCCGTCCTCAACCTGGAGACCGCGATCACCGGGCGCGGCGCCCCGGAGCCCAAGCTGTACACCTTCCGCACCTCGCCCAAGGCGCTCTCGGTGCTCAAGGACTCGGGCGTCGACGTCGTCTCGATGGCCAACAACCACGCCGTGGACTTCGGCGCCGACGGCCTCGCCGACACGCTCGCCGCCAAGGACTCCTCGCCGATCCCGGTCGTCGGCGTCGGCCGCGACGCCAAGCAGGCGTACGCCCCGTACGTCACCACCGTGCGCGGGGTGAAGGTCGCCGTGGTCGCCGCCAGCCAGGTCGAGGACCTCACCAACCAGAAGTGGCGGGCCGGCGCGAACAAGCCGGGCATCGCCTCCGCGCTGGACGTCCCGGCGCTGGTCAAGGCGGTGGAGGGGGCGAAGCAGCAGGCCCCGGTCGTGCTCGTCTACCTGCACTGGGGCGAGGAGGGCAAGGCCTGCCCGACCGCCGCACAGACCGCCGTCGCCAAGAAGCTCGCCACCGCCGGCGCCACCGCCGTGGTCGGCACGCACGCGCACACCATGGTCGGCTCGGGCATGCTCGGCAACACCTACGTCGGGTACGGCTTCGGCAACTTCCTCTGGTACGGCACCTCCGACTACCCGAACTCCAACGAGACCGGCGTCACCACCCTCACCCTCACCGCCGACGGCAAGGTGACCGGCGAGGCCTTCGTCCCGGCCACCATCGACGACAAGGGCATCCCGGAGCCGGTCACCGGCGCCGCCGCCGAGGCCGCCCTCAAGCGCCGCGACGGCCTGCGCGGCTGCACGGGACTCTCCCCGGCGCCGAAGGCTCCGGCGGACCCCGCAGTGTCGCAGTGAGGCTGCCTACGATGGCCTGGTGACCGGACACCAGGAACTGACGACCCTTCGGCTTTCGCTGCGGCGCCCGTCCGAGGCCGACACCGACGCGATCCTCGCCGTCCACAGCGACCCGGCCGCCTGCCTCCACAACCCCTCGGACGCGCTCGCCACCCGGGCCGAGGCCGAGGAACTGTACGGCCGCTGGGACGCGCTGTGGGAGCACCGCGGCTTCGGTTACTGGACGGTCCGTGAGCTCGACTCCCCGACCGTGCTCGGCTTCTGCGGAGTGAAGCCGATGGAACTCGCCGGCCTGCCGGTCCTCAACCTCTTCTACCGCTTCGCCCCCGCCGCCTGGGGTCGCGGCCTGGCGAGCGAGGCCGCCACTGCCGTGGTGGCCTGGTCGGGCGCCGCCGTGCCCGACCTGCCGCTGATCGCCCGCATCCGTCCGGCCAACCTCGCCTCCCAGCGCGTGGCCCTGCGGGCCGGCCTGCGGCGCGCCGAGCACCTGGACGGGGAGGGGTACGACGGCTTCGACTGGATCTACCACCGCCCGGCCGAGCGGTAGTCCCACCGCCACGGGTCGACGGCTGTCGCGGACGCCGGGGCGGCCTACGTTCGATGGCGAGACGGGTCGTCTCGTCTCGCTGTGTGCGGCGGGCGGCGGACGGGCGATTTGACGGTCGCACAGACTCTCGACGTAGGCGAACTGTTGTGTTAGGTTAGGCTTACCTAATCTTGCTGGTCGGAGGGGATGTCCTGTGCAGCAGCAGTCCGAATTCGCCGGTACCGTCGCGATGGTGACCGGGGCCGGACAGGGCATCGGCGCGGCCGTGGTGCGAGCGCTGGTCGCCGAGGGGGCCGTCGTCGCGGCGCTGGATCGCCGTGCCGGTCCGCTCGGCACCCTGGCGGCGGAGCTTCCGGCCGTCAGACCGTACGTCCTGGACGTGTCCGATGCCCAAGCTGTCGATGAAGCGGTCGAGTTGATCGAGCGCCAACTCGGACCGATCGCCACGCTCGTGAACGTCGCGGGCATCCTGCGTACCGCGCCGGTCGTCGAACTCACCGACGCCGACTGGGTGGACACCTTCGCCGTGAACACCACCGGCGTCTTCCATGCCAGTCGCGCCGTAGGACGGCGGATGGCGCAGCGGGGGTGTGGGGGCATTGTGACCGTCGGGTCCAACGCCGCCGGGGTGCCGAGGGCCGGGATGGCCGCCTATGCGGCGTCCAAGGCCGCGGCCACCATGTTCACCCGCTGCCTGGGACTGGAACTCGCCCGGTCCGGGGTGCGGTGCAACGTCGTGTCGCCCGGGTCGACCGACACCGAGATGCAGCGCGCACTGTGGGGCGAGGACGCCGCCGCAGCCGAACAGCGGGTGATCGAGGGCGACTTGGATGCCTGGCGGGTCGGCATCCCGCTCGGGCGGATCGCCGCCCCCGCCGACATCGCCGAAGCCGTGGTGTTCCTGGCATCCGACCGGGCGCGGCACATCACCATGCACGACCTGTACGTCGACGGCGGCGCGACCCTGCGCGCCTGAGGCGCCCCCCGGTTCCGGCGGAACCGCCGCTCCCAGCAGTTCCGCTCCCCCTCCGCACCTCGATTGCTCGCCGCAGACCTGCCGGCCCCTGAAGACCCGCCGGCCCTGAAGACCTGCCGGCTCCCGAGGATCCGCCCGGCTCCCCGTAGACCCGCGATCTCCCCGTACACCCGTCCCAGACTGGAGAATCCACCGTGACCACGGTGCCCCACGCCCCGGCGGCCCCCCGCGCCGACGGCCCCGACCATGCCGTCATCGGCGCGGCCAGCGGACTGCTCGGCCAGTACCGGGCCGCCTCCGACGAGGCGTTCTTCGCCTCGCCGACGCGCACCCTGCTCACCTCCGGCGTGCGCGCCCGGGTGCCGCAGGACGGGCGGCCGCTGCCCGTGCGGGTCGCCGAGACGCTGGCCGAGGCCGGGCGCGCCGGGGGTGAACGGCCGCTGGTGGTCGGCGCGGTGGCGTTCGACCGGGACAGCCGGGTCGAGCTCGCCGTGCCCGAGCGGGTTCGGACCGCCGGGGCGCTGCGTGACGACCCGCTGATCGCGCTGCCCGCGCCGCCGGCCGAGCGGGTCGACTGGCGGATCCGCCCGGTGCCCGAGCCGGAGGCGTACGGCGCGGGTGTCGCGGCGGCCGTCGAGCGGCTGCGCGGCGGGGAGTTGAGCAAGGTGGTGCTGGCCCGGACGCTGGAGCTGAGCGCCGCCGAGCCGCTCGACCTGCCCGCCGTCCTGCAGCGGCTGGCCCGCCGCGACCCGGGCGGCTACACCTTCGCCGTCCCGGCCGGCGGTGGGCGTACCCTGATCGGCGCCAGCCCCGAACTCCTGCTCTCTCGGCGGGGAACGGCCGTGCTGGCCAACCCGCTGGCCGGCTCGGTGCCGCGCAGCGGGGACCTCGGCGAGGACGTCCGGCGCGCCGCCGCGCTGCTGGAGTCGCCCAAGGACCTGCACGAGCACGCCGTGGTGGTGGACGCCATCCGTGAGGCGCTGGCGCCGTACTGCCGCACCCTGGAGGTGCCCGAACGGCCCACCCTGGTGCGGACGGCCGCGATGTGGCACCTGGCGACCACGATCCGCGGCGAGCTGGCCGACCCCGCGGTCTCCGCCCTGGAGCTGGCCTGCGCGCTGCACCCGACCCCGGCCGTCTGCGGCACCCCAACGGACGTCGCGCGCCGGGTGATCGGCGAGGTCGAGCCCTTCGATCGCGGCCTGTACACCGGCATGGTCGGCTGGGGCGACGCGACGGGCGACGGCGAGTGGGTGGTCACCATCCGGTGCGCGGAGGCGGACGAGCGGACGCTGCGGGTGTACGCCGGTGCCGGGGTGGTCGACCGGTCCCGCCCGGAGGCCGAACTCGCCGAGACCAGCGCCAAGTTCCGGACCTTCCTGGACGCCGCGGGGGTGTCCCGGTGACGCCGCCGGAGGGGGTCACCCCGTACCCCGCCGAGTTCGCCGAGCGCTACCGGGCGGCCGGGTACTGGCGCGGTGAGACCTTCGGGCGGATGCTGCGCGAGCGCGCCGCCGCGCACGGCGAGCGGATCGCCGTCGTCGACCCGGGCGGCCACCCGACGGCGGCGACGGAGCGGCGCTGGACGTACGCCGAACTCGACCGCCGGGCCGACCGGATGGCCGCCGGGCTGCTCGCCCGGGGGATCCGGGCCGGGGACCGCGTGGTGGTCCAACTGCCCAACGCCGCCGAGTTCTTCGAGGTGGTCTTCGCGCTGTTCCGGATCGGCGCGCTGCCGGTGTTCGCGCTGCCCGCGCACCGGTACACCGAGATCGGGTACTTCTGCTCCTTCACCGGCGCGGCGGCGTACGTCGTCCCGGCCGTCGAAGGCGGCTTCGACTACCGTGAACTCGCCTCCCGGGTACGGGCGGAGAACCCCGCGCTGCGGCTGGTGCTGGTGGCCGGCGAGGACGCGGGGGAACACGTCCGGCTGGCGGACGTGCCCTGCGACGGGCCCGGGCCCTCGAGTGAACCCGAGCCGGCGGACGTCGCCTTCCTGCAGCTCTCCGGCGGCAGCACCGGCGTGCCGAAGCTGATCCCGCGCACCCACGACGACTACATCTACTCGCTGCGCGGCTCGGTCGAGCTGTGCGCGCTCGACGCGGACAGCGTGTACCTGTGCGCGCTGCCCGCCGCCCACAACTTCCCGCTCAGCTCGCCGGGTTCCCTCGGCACGCTGTACGCGGGCGGGCGGGTGGTGCTCTGCCCGCAGCCCGGTCCGGAGACCGCCTTCCCGCTGATCGAACGCGAGGGCGTGACCATCACCGGGCTGGTGCCGCCGCTCGCGCTGCTCTGGCTGGACGCCGCCGAGCGCGGCGCCCGGGGGTACGAGAGCCTGGAGGTGCTGCTGGTCGGCGGCGCCAAGTTCAGCGCGGAGGCGGCCCGCAGGGTGCGGCCGGTGCTGGGATGCACGCTCCAGCAGGTGTTCGGGATGGCCGAGGGGCTGGTCAACTACACCCGGCTGGACGACCCGGAGGAGCTGATCACCACCACCCAGGGCCGTCCGATCTCCCCCGACGACGAGGTCCGGGTGGTCGACGACCACGACCGGGACCTGCCCGAGGGCGCCACCGGCCACCTGCTGACGCGCGGCCCGTACACCATCCGCGGCTACTGGAACGCGCCCGAGCACAACGCGAACTCCTTCACGGCCGACGGCTTCTACCGCACCGGCGACCTGGTCCGGCGGACCCCGACCGGCCACCTGGTGGTCGAGGGGCGGGCCAAGGACCAGATCAACCGGGGCGGCGAGAAGGTCGCCGCCGAGGAGATCGAGAACCACCTGCTCGCGCACCCCGCCGTGCACGACGCCGCGGTGGTGTCGATGCCCGACCCCTATCTGGGCGAGCGCACCTGCGCGTACGTGGTGCTCCGCCCCGAACACCGCGAACAGCCGCCGAAGGGCGTCGAGTTGAAGCGGTACGTGCGGCAGCGCGGGCTGGCCGACTACAAGGTGCCGGACCAGGTGGAGTTCGTCGAGGCCTTCCCGGCCACCGGCATCGGGAAGGTCAGCAAGAAGGACCTGCGCGCGGCCATCGCGGCCTCCCTGACCGCCAGTTGATTTCCGTCCCGTTGCTGTCTAGCTGCTAAGGAACGACCATCGTGGGCCTGCCCCGCATACCCTCCTATCCGATGCCCGCCGCCGGGGAGCTGCCCGCCGACCGGGTCGCCTGGACGGTGGACCCGGCGCGCGCCGTCCTGCTGGTCCACGACCTGCAGAACCATTTCCTGGGCGCCTACGACACCGGGGCCGCGCCGGTTCCCGAACTGCTCGGCAACGTCGCGGGGTTGGCCGAGGCGGCGGGCGCCACCGGCGTCCCGGTCGTCTACTCGGCGCAGCCGGGCGGACAGAGCCCGGCCGAGCGCGGACTGCAGCAGGACTTCTGGGGGCCCGGCATCCCGGACGGCCCGCGCGCCACCGCGATCGCCGACGCCGTCGCGCCGAGGCCGGGCGACACCGTGCTGACCAAGTGGAAGTACAGCGCCTTCGTGCGCACCGAGTTGGCGCACCTGCTGCGCGAGCAGGGCCGGGACCAGCTGGTGATCACCGGCGTGTACGCGCACATCGGCGTGCAGGCCACCGCCTGCGACGCCTGGATGCGGGACATCCAGGCCTTCGTGGTGGCCGACGCCGTCGCCGACTTCGGCCCGGCGGAGCACCGTGCCGCGCTGGCCTGGGTGGCCGGGCGCTGCGGAGTGGTCACCACGACGGCGGCCGTGCTCGGAACGTTGAACGGCGTGCATGGCGTGCATGGCGTGGACGGCGTGGACGGCGTGGACGGCGTGGACGGTGCCAACGGCGCGAACAGCGTGGACGAGGCGGCGGGCGCGGGGGGTTCGGGCGAGACGGAAGAGGTGGACGGGAAGTGACAGGCGTGGGCTTCACGGTGGTTCGGATCCGGGCCGAGGTCGCCGACCTCCTCGGCGAGGACCCGGCGGACATCCCGCTGGACGAGAACCTGGTCGACTGGGGGCTGGACTCCATCCGCCTGATGACGCTCGCCGAGCGCTGGCGGGCGGAGGGCGTCGAGGTGGCGTTCGTCCGGCTCGCGGAGCGTCCGGTGATCGAGGCCTGGGCCGAGCTGCTGGGCGCGGCCTGATGGCGGCGGTCGTACGGGAGGCCGCCCGGACAGCGGTCCGGGAGTCCGTGTGGGAGGTCATGCGAGAGTCCGTCCGGGAGTTGGAGCGGGAGGGGGCGCTGCCCTCGGCGCCGTCCCTGCCCCGGCGCACGGTGACGTACCCGGCGACCACCGTGGTGGGGCCGGTCGAGGCCCAGGCGGCCCGGACACCGGACGCGCCGGCGCTGGTGCTCGCAGGCGGGGAGACCGTCAGCTACGGGGAACTGAACGCCTCGGCCAACCGGTTGGCGCGCGCCTTGGCCGCCCGCGGGGCCCGCCCGGGTGCGGTGGTCGGCCTGGCGGCCGTTCGGAGTCCGGCCGGGCTGCTGACGGCGCTGCTGGCGGTGGTGAAGTCGGGCGCGGCGTACCTGCCGCTGGACCCGGCCGACGCGCCCGGGCGCAGGGCGCGGCTGCTCGCGGAGACCGGGCCGGTGTGCGTGCTGGGGGAGGGGGTGGCGGGAGCGCTCGCCGGGCTGGAGACGGACGGCGAGCTGCCCACCGACCCGCCTCGGGCGCTCACCCCGCGGCACCTGCTCTGCGTCGGGTACGGCCCGGGCGGGCGCCCGACGGCTGTGCGGCTCACCCATGCCGAGGCGGACCGCCGGGTGCGCGAGCTGCAGGCGCAGCACCCGCTCGGCCCGGGCGACCGGGTGCTGCAACTGGGGCTGCCGCTTTGGGAGTTCCTCTGGCCGCTGCGGACGGGCGCCGCCGTGGTGCTCGCCGATCCGCAGGGGGAGGGGGAGGCCGGGGCGCTGGTCCGGGAGCTGGGCGTGACGGCGGTGCGGGTGGCGCCGGCGGCTCTGCTGGGTGCCTGACGGGCGGATGGCGGATGGCGGACTGCGGACGGACGGCTGACGGCTGACGACTTTCAGGTGACAGCTTTCAGCGAACAGATGATGAAATCTGTTCGCTGAAAGCTGTCCGCCGTTACTTGTCCGCCAACGAGGCCCCTGCCGCCAGGCCTGCCCCTGCCGCCGCCAGGTCCGCTGCCGTCCACGCCATTGCCACCGCGCCGTCCAGCACCGCCCGTTCCGCCTCCGCCCCCCGTGCCGCCTCGGCGAACGCCGCCTCGTGCGGGGCGCAGGCGCCGCCCGTGATGTCCAGGACCGGATGGATCGAGGGCACCACGTGTGACACGTTCCCCATGTCCGTACAGGCGAACGGCCCGCGCTCGACCGGCTCCGGCCGGCCGAGCGCCGCCGCGTTGGCCCGCCACAGGGCCAGCAGCCCCGGATCGGACCGCATGTCCAGGTAGTCCGGCTCGGGCCGGGACAGTTCCACCGTGCACCCGGTGGCCAGCGCCCCGGCGCGGAAGCAGTCCTCGACCCGGGTGCGCAGCTCCGCGAGGTCCTCGGCGGCCGAGGCCCGGATCTCGTACTCGGCGCGGGCACTGTCCGGGATCAGGTTCGGTGCCGTCCCGGCCGCCGTGGTGATGCCGTGCACCCGCCAGCGCGGCGGGAGTTGCTGGCGCAGCAGCCCGATCGCGACCTGGGCGACGGTGAGCGCGTCGGCGGCGTTGCGGCCGTCGTGCGGATTGAGGCTCGGGTGGGCGGCGCGCCCGCGGTAGTTGACGGACAGCGTGCCGAGCGCGAAGGAGCGGAAGTCGGCGACCTCGACCGGGCAGGGGTGGACCATCATCGCGGCGTCCGCCCCGGCGAAGGCCCCCGCCTCCAGCAGCAGTGCCTTGCCGGCCCCGCGCTCCTCCGCCGGTGCGCCGATCACCCGTACGGTGAGCCCGAGTTGCTCGGTGTACGGGGCGAGCCCGAGCGCCGCGCCGAGGCCCGCGGCGGCGATCAGGTTGTGCCCGCAGGCGTGGCCGAGGCCGGGCAGCGCGTCGTACTCGCAGACCAGCGCGACGGTGACCGGCCCGCTGCCGAGGGTCGCGCTGAACGCGGTGGCCAGGTCGTGCACGGGCGCGGTGACGGAGTAGCCCTGGCCGCGCAGCAGTTCGGCGCACCAGCCGGCCGCGCGGTGCTCCTCGAAGGCGGTCTCGGGGTGGGCGTGGATGCGGCGGCTGAGCGCGAGCAGCTCCTCCCGGTGTGCGTGCACGCGGTCGCGGACGGCCTGCTTGGTGGCGGACAGGGTCGCGGCCGGGGTGGCGGACAGGGGCATGGGTGGCGCCTCCGAGGTGTCAGGGCCGGGGCTTCCCGCGCCCGTTGACCAGATCATATGAAGTTAGGTTAGGCTAACCTAAATAAGGCGTTCCGGATCCCCGAGGAGCTCTCCGAACCATGCCCGCCGCCGAGACCCAGACTGGCGACACCCGGACTGACGACATTCAGACCGGCGACATTCAGACCGGCGACCCCCGGATCGTCGAGACCCAGGCCGCCGACATCCCGTTGCTCGCCGCCCAGGCCGCCATCTGGTACGCCCAGTCACTCGAACCCGCCAGCCCGGTCTACAACACCGGCGACGCCGTCGAGGTCGCCGGTCCGCTCGACGAGGACCGGTTCGAGCGGGCGCTACGGCAGGCGGTGGAGGAGGCGGAGGCGCTGAGCGTCGTCGTCGTCGCCGGCCCCGACGGCACGCCCCGTCAGCGGCTGAGGCCCCACCGCCAGTGGCTACTGCACCGCCTCGACCTTCGCGCCGAGACCGCTCCGGAGGCCGACGTGAGCACCGGCACCGGCACCGGCACCGCCGCTGAAGCCGAAGCCGCCGCCGAAGCCGCCGCCGAAGCCGCCGCCGAGGCCTGGATGCGCGCCGACCTCGCCCGTCCGGTCGACCTCTCCGAGGGCCCGCTGTTCACCCACGCGCTCATCCGCCTCGCCGACGACCGGTGGCTCTGGTACCGGCGGATCCACCATCTCGCCGTCGATGCCTACGCGTTGGCCCTCCTCGGCGATCGGGTCGCCGAGCTGTACCGCGCGGACGCCGGCGGCGCCGAGTCGACCCCGAGCCCAACGTCGAGCCCTACCCCGACCCCGCCCCCGAGCCCGTTCGCGCGCCTCGCCGAGGCCGCCGCCGAGGAGGCCGCGTACCGCGACGGCGAGGAGTACGCGGCCGACCGCGCCTACTGGTCCGCCCGGATGGCCGACGCCGACACCCCGGCGACCCTCCCGGGCACGCCCGCCCGCGAACCCGGCGCGGCCCCGCTGCGCCTCGCCGTCGACCTCCCCGTCGGCACCCGCGAGCGCCTGGAGCGCGCCGCCACCGTCGTCCGCGCCACCTGGGCCGAACTGCTCCTCGCCGCCACCGCCGGCTACCTGCACCGCCTGTCCGGCAGCCGGGACGTCGTCCTCGGCCTGCCGCTCGCCAACCGTCGCGGCCCGGCCGCCCTGCGCACCCCCGTCGCCGCCGCCAACGTGCTCCCGCTGCGCCTCGCCGTCCGCCCCGCCGACAGCGCCGAGGACCTGCTGCGCCGAGTGGTCCGCGAACTGCGCGCCGTCCGCCGCCACCAGCGCTACCCGCTGGACGACCTGCGCCGAGACCTCGGCCGCACCGGCGACCGCCGCGCCCTGTTCGGCCCGATGGTCAACATCAAGGCTTTCGAGGGCGACCTCGACCTGGCCGGCCTGCCCGGCACCGTCCGCAACCTCGCCGCCGGCCCCGTGGGCGACCTCGCCCTGAACGTCTCGCCCGGCCCGGACGGCGCGCTGCGCCTGGCCATCGACGCCGACCCGGCCCGTCACGGCGCCGCCTCCCTCGCCGCCCACCGCGACGGCCTGCTGCGCTACCTCGACGCCCTCGCCGAGCTGCTGCTCACCGCCCCGCAGACCCCGATCGCCCGGATCGACCTGCTCGACGCGGACAGCCTGCGCCGGGCCACCGCGGGCCGGGCCGAACCCCCGGCGGAGCGCACGGTGCCCGAGCTGTTCGCCGCCCGGGCCGCCCGCACCCCGGAGGCCGTCGCCGTCCGCTGCGGCGCGACCGCCCTGACGTACGCGCAGCTCGACACCGCCGCCAACCGCCTCGCCCACCGCCTGACCGCCCTCGGCGTACGGGCCGGCGCGCCGATCGCGATCGCCCTGCCGCGCGGCACGGACACGCTCGTCGCGATGCTCGCCGTCCTCAAGGCCGGCGGCGCCTGCGTCTCCCTCGACCTCACCCACCCCCGGCAGCGGCTCGCCGCCGTCCTGGCCGACGCCCGCCCGGTGTGTGCGGTCGGCACCGTCGAGGCCCTCGCCGGACTCGGCCTGCCCGCCGACCTGCCCACTGTGGCCACCGACCTGCCCGCCGACCCGCCCGTCGTGCGCACCGACCTGCCCACGGTACGGCCGGGGGAGGCCGACAGCGAGCCCGACACTGCCCCGCCCGCGCCGCAACTCCACCACCCCGCGTACGTGTTGCACACCTCCGGTTCCACCGGCCGCCCCAAGGGCGTGGTGGTCACCCATGCCTCGCTGGCCAACCTGTACGCCGGCCTCGTCGAGGACCACATCGCCCCCGCCGTGCGCCGTACCGGCCGTGAGCGCCTGCGCGTCGCCCACAGCGCCTCGTTCGCCTTCGACGCCTCCTGGGACCCGGTGCTCTGGATGGTCCACGGCCACGAGCTCCACCTGCTGGAGGACGCCACCTACCGCGACCCGGCCGCCCTCGCCGCGCACCTCGACCGCGAGCGCATCGACTACCTCGACCTCACCCCCTCCTACCTCGAAGTCCTCATCGCGGAAGGGATCCTGGACGAAGGGCGGCACCGCCCGTCCGTCCTCGTGGTCGGCGGCGAGGCCACCCCGCCCGCCCTCTGGCAGCGCCTGACCGCCGTCCCCGGCCTGCACCCGGTCGACCTCTACGGCCCGACCGAGACCACCGTCGACGCCTACGCCTGGACCCCGGGCCCGGACGGTGCCCCGGTCGGCCGGGTGGTGCGCGGCTCCCGCGCCTACGTCCTGGACGGCTCCCTGCGCCCCGCGCCCGACGGCGTCGCCGGCGAACTGTACGTCGCCGGCGCCTGCCTGGCCCGCGGCTACCTCGGCCGCCCCGACCTGACCGCCGAACGCTTCCTCGCCGACCCCTTCGGCGGGCCGGGCGCCCGGATGTACCGCACCGGCGACCTGGCCCGCCGCCGCCCGGACGGCAGCCTGGAGTTCCTCGGCCGCGCCGACGACCAGGTGAAGATCCGCGGCTTCCGGGTCGAGCCCGGCGAGATCGCCGCCGTCCTCGCCGAACTGCCCGGCGTCGCCCAGGCCGTGGTGATCGCCCGTCCCGGACCACAGGGCAAGCGCCTGCTCGGCTACGCGGTCCCCGCACCCGGCCGCGCCCCGGACCCGGACGGGTTGCGCGCCGCGCTCGCCGCCCGGCTGCCCGCGCACATGGTCCCGGCGGCCGTGCTGCTGCTCGACGAACTGCCGCGCACCGCCCACGACAAGCTTGACCACCGGGCCCTGCCCGAGCCGGCCGTCTCCGCCGAAGGCGCTGCCGCGGCGACGCCGCAGGAGGAGCTGGTCTGCGGGCTGTTCGCCGACGTCCTCGGCCTGCCGCAGGCTCCCGGTCGGGACGCCTCCTTCTTCGACCTCGGCGGTCACTCGCTGCTCGCCGGTCGCCTCGCCGCCCGGCTGCGCGAGACCTTCGCCAGGCCGGTCGGGTTCGCCGACGTCTTCCGCCGCCCGACCCCGGCCCGCCTCGCCGCCCTGCTCGGCGACCGGGCCTGCACGGGCCGGCCCGACCCCGCCTGGCCCGACCCCGGCCCGAGCGACACCAGCCAGGCCGACACGAACCAGGCCGACGCCGACCATGCCGACGCTCCCGAGCCGCGCACCGCCCTCGTACCCGTCCCGCGCACCGAGCGGATGCCGCTCTCGCCCGCCCAGCGCGGCCTCTGGTTCCTGCACCGGCTCGAAGGCCCCAGCCCCACCTACAACATCCCGCTCGCGCTCACCCTCACCGGCCCGCTGGACCGGCACGCGCTCACCCTCGCCCTCGGCGACCTCGTGGCCCGGCACGAAGTCCTGCGCACCGTCTACGGCGAGGAGCCGGACGGCATGCCGTACCAGCGGATCCGGCCGCCCGCACCCATCGAACTGCACGACGGGCCAACCGAGTTGGCAGAGGCCGTCCGGTACGCCTTCGACCTGACCGCCGAACCGCCGCTGCGGGCCACCCTGTTCTCCGACGGGCCCGCCGAGCACACCCTCCTCCTGCTGCTCCACCACATCGCCGGCGACGGCGCTTCCACCACTCCGCTGGTCCGCGACCTGGCCGCCGCCTACACCGTCAGGATCGCCGGGCGTGAACCAGAACTGCCACGGCTCACCGTCCAGTTCGCCGACCACGCAGCCTGGCAGCGGCAGCGTCTCGGCACCCCCGACGCGCCCAGCCCGCTCGCCCTCCGGCAAGCCGAGTACTGGCGCACCGCGCTCGCCGGGCTGCCCGACCAGCTGGAACTGCCCACCGACCGCCCCCGCCCGGCCGTCGCGGGGCACCGGGGCGCCACCGTGCCCTTCGATCTCGACGCCGAGGCGCACACCGCCCTTGCCGGGCTCGCCCGGTCCGCGGACAGCACCGTCTTCATGGCCGTTCTGGCCGGGCTCACCGCCCTGCTCGCCCGGCACGGCTGCGGGACCGACCTCCCGATCGGCACCCCGGTGGCCGGCCGCGAGGACGACCGAACCGCTGCGCTGGTCGGCTACTTCGTCAACTCCGTGGTCCTGCGCACCGACACGTCCGACGACCCGACCTTCCGAGAGCTGCTGGCCCGGGTACGCACCACCGTCCTCGGCGCCCACGAGCACGCCGACCTGCCCTTCGACCGCCTGGTCGAGGAACTCAACCCGGCGCGCTCGCTCGCCCGCCACCCGCTCTTCCAGGTGATGCTCGCCTGGCAGAGCCGGCCCGACGAGCGCATCGCGCTGGGGGGCGGCCTCACTGCCGAGCTCGCCGCCGTCCCCAGCGGCACCGCCAAGTTCGACCTCACCCTCAACGCCGGCGAACTGCCCGGCGGCGGCATCGGCGGCTTCCTGGAGTACCGCACCGACCTCTTCGACGCCGCCACCGTGGCCACGCTCGGGGAACGGCTGGCCCGGCTCCTCACCGCCGCCGCCACCGCGCCCGACACCCAGATCGGCCGACTCCCGCTGATCAGCGAGGAGGAGCGGCGGCGCGCCCTCGTCGAGTGGAACGCCACCCCCGGCCCGGCGAGCCCGACGGACGCCGCTCCCGGCGCCACCCTGCCCGAGCTGTTCGAGGCGGCAGCCAAGGCCAACCCGCGTGCGATCGCCGTGAGTTACGAAGGAAGCCGACTCGACTACACCGAACTCGGCGCCCGCGCCGACCGGTTGGCCCGACTCCTGGTCGCCAACGGCATCGGCCCCGGCACCATCGTCGCCCTCGCCCTGCCGCGCTCGCTCGCACTCGTCGTCGCCCTGCTGGCCGTGGCCAAGTCCGGCGCCGCCTACCTGCCGCTCGACCCCGAGTACCCGGCCGACCGCCTGGCCTACATGCTGGCCGACGCCGCCCCCGCCGCCGTGCTCACCGACCGCGCCACCGCACCCCGGCTGCCAACCCACGAGAGGACCGCCCACGAGGGGTCCGCCCACGAGCGGTCCGCCCACGAGCGGTCCGCCCACGAGCGGTCCGCGCACGAGAGGTCCGCCCACGAGCGGTCCGCGCGGGAGGGGTCCGCCCCCGCGGGGCCCGCCCGCGACGTACCCCGACTCCTCGTCGACGGACCGGAAGCCGAGCAGTGTCCCGCCGTCCCGCTCGCCCCACACGAACGCACCCGCCCGCTGAGCGCCGAGGACACCGCGTACGTCATCTACACCTCCGGCTCCACCGGCCGCCCCAAGGGCGTACCCGTCACCCATCGCAACGTGGTCCGGCTGTTCAGTGCCACCGACCACTGGTTCGGCTTCGGCGCCGACGACGTCTGGACGCTGTTCCACTCCTACGCCTTCGACTTCTCCGTCTGGGAGTTGTGGGGCGCCCTGCTGCACGGCGGCCGGCTGGTCGTCGTCCCGCACCTGGTCAGCCGCGACCCCGCCGCCTTCCTTGACCTGCTCGCCCGCGAACGCGTCACCGTGCTCAACCAGACGCCCTCCGCGTTCTACCAGCTCAGCGCCGCCGACCGGGATCGCCCGGGCAGTGAACTCGCCCTGCGCCACGTGGTGTTCGGCGGCGAGGCGCTGGAACTCGCCCGTCTGGACGACTGGTACACCCGGCACGCCGAGGACGCGCCGACCCTGGTCAACATGTACGGCATCACCGAGACCACCGTGCACGTCTCCCGCCTCGCCCTCGACCGGGCGAGCGCCGCCGCCGGAAGCAGCAGCACCATCGGCGTCAACATCCCCGACCTGCGCGTCTACGTCCTCGACCGGCACCTGCAGCCCGTCCCGCCCGGCGTCACCGGCGAGATGTACGTCGCCGGGGTGGGCCTGGCCCGCGGCTACCTCGGCCGCCCCGCGCTCACCGCCACCCGCTTCGTCGCCGACCCGTACGCCGAGCTCTTCGGCGAGCACGGCACCCGGATGTACCGTTCCGGCGACCTCGCCCGCCGCCGCGCCGACGGCATCCTCGAGTACTTCGGCCGCGCCGACCAGCAGGTCAAGCTGCGCGGCTTCCGGATCGAACTCGGCGAGATCGAAGCCGTGTTGGCCGCCCACCCGGCCGTCGCCGACGCCGCGGTCCTCGTCCGCGAGGACGCGCCGGGGGACCAGCGGCTGGTCGCCTACGTGGTCGCCCACGTGGTGGCCGGCGGCGCGGTGGCCGAAGGCGTCACCCCCGACGAACTGCGCACCCACGCCGCCGCCGGACTGCCCGCCCACATGGTTCCGTCCGCCGTCGTCCTGCTCGACCGGCTGCCGCTGACCGCCAACGGCAAACTCGATCGCCGCGCCCTGCCCGCGCCCGAGGCGCCGGCCGCGGGCGCCGGCCGACCGCCGCGCACCCCGCGCGAGCAGCAGCTGTGCGAACTGTTCGCCGAGGTCCTGGGTGTGGCCGCGGTCGGCGTCGAGGACGACTTCTTCGCCCTCGGCGGGCACTCACTGCTGGTCGTGCGCCTCGCCGGGCGGATCCGCGAACTGCTCGGACTGGACGTCGGCATCGGTACGCTCTTCCAGGCACCCACGGTCGCCGCCCTCGACACCGCCATCGACACCGCCCTCGCCGCCGGCGCCGAGTCCACCGACGCGCTGGACGTCCTGCTCCCGCTGCGGCCCGTCGCCCCCGGCCGCCGACGCCCGCTGTTCGCCATCCACCCGGCCGGCGGCCTCAGTTGGTGCTACACCGGCCTGATCCGACACCTGCCCGGCGAGATCCCCCTCTACGGCCTCCAGGCCCAAGGCGTCGGCGCCGCCACCGCCGCCGAACCGCTGCCCGGCACGATGGAAGAACTGGCCGCGCACTACGCCGACCGGCTGCGCGAGGTCCAGCCCGAAGGCCCCTACCGGCTGCTCGGCTGGTCCACCGGCGGAATCATCGCCCACGCCGTGGCAGTCCGGCTCCAGGAACTGGGCCAGGACGTCGAGCTGCTCGCCGTCCTGGACGCCTACCCCGCCGAAGGCTTCCGCGAACTGCCCGTCCCCGACCAGGCCGAGGCACTCGAGGCACTGCTCACCATGGGTGGCTACGGCCCCGAGGACCTTGCCGGCCGGCCGCTCGAACTCGACGCCGTCACCGAGCTGTTGCACCGCGAAGGCAGCCCGCTCGCCGGACTCGACGACACCACCGTGGCCGCGCTCAACCGGATCTACCTCAACACCAACCACCTCGTACGCGGCTACGACCACCGCCGCTACGACGGGGACGTGCTGTTCTTCCGTGCCACCGTCGACACCATCGACGACACCCTGGTGCCCGAACTCTGGAACCCGTACGTGACCGGCCGGATCGCCAACACCGACGTGGCCTGCTCCCACAAGGACATGACCCTGCCCGCCCCGATCGCGCACATCGCGAGCGTGATCGCCGACCACCTCGCCGCCGACCTGGAGAAGTGCCCCGATGAGTGACGCCCCCGCCAACCCCTTCGACGCCGACGGCGAGTTCCTGGCGCTCGTCAACCCCGAGGGACAGCACTCCCTCTGGCCCTCCTTCGCCGCCGTCCCGGCCGGCTGGGACGTCGCCCACGGCCCGTGCGAGCGGGCCGCCGCCCTGGAGTGGATCACCGCCCACTGGACCACCCTGTGACACCTTCCGAGGCCCCTGCCGGGGCCCCTCCCGAAGCCCCTGCCGGGGCGACCGGCGCCCCCGACGCCCAGGCCCCCGACGCCCAGGCCCCCGATGCCCCGGGCGCCCAGGCCCCGGCGCGTCCCCCGCTCGCGGGGCACGCCGCGGTGGTCGCCGTCTACACGGCCGCGATGTGCATGAACGGCCTGGACTCGACCATCGTCAACCCCGCGCTGTTCTGCATCGCCGAGGACTTCGGCCGACCGGTCTCGGCGGCCAACGCCGTCGAGACCGCCTTCCTGATCGGCCTCGCCCTCGGCCTGCCGGTGGCCGGCTGGCTCGGCGACCGGTACGGCGTGAAGCGGGTCTTCCTCGGCGCGCTCGGCGCCTTCACCCTCGCCTCCGCCCTGTGCGCCGCCGCCCCTGGCCTCGGCTCGCTGGCCGCCGCACGGGCCGTCCAGGGCGTGGCGGGCGGACTGCTCACCCCGGTCGGGATGACCCTGCTGTTCCGGGCCTTCGCCCCGCACGAGCGGGCGGGCCTGGGCCGGATCCTGATCGTCCCCACCGCGCTGATGCCCGCCCTCGGACCGCCACTCGGCGGCCTCCTCACCGAACACCTGTCCTGGCACTGGCTGTTCCTCGTCAACGTGCCGATCGGGGTGGCCGCCGTCGCCGTCGGCCTGCGCGGCCTGCGCAGCGCCGACGAACCCCCGGCCGGCCGCTTCGACACCACCGGGTTCCTGCTCGCCACCCCCGGCCTCGGCCTGCTGACCTACGCCCTCGGCTTCGGCCCGGCCCACGGCTGGTCCTCTCCGGGCGTGGTACTCGGCGCCGTCGCAGGCCTGGTCCTCTTGGCTGCCGCCGTCCGTCGGCAACTCCGCGCCGACGAGCCACTGGTGGACCTGCGACTGCTCGCCGACCGGACCTTCGGCGCGGCGAGCCGGCTGGCCCTGCTCACCTCCGCCGCACTGATGGGCGCGCTGTTCGCCCTCCCGCTGCTCTACCAGGCGGCCCAGCGCGCCACCGCCCTCGACGCCGGACTGAGCGTCTTCCCGGAGGCGATCGGCCTGATGGCCGCCTCCCAGGTGGTGGACCGCCTGCTGCCCCGCCTCGGCCCGCGCCGCCTCGCCCTGCCCGGGCTGCTGCTCGCCGCTGTCGTCCTCGCGGCGCTCGGCTACGCGGAGAATCCGTGGCTGGTCCGGGCCCTGATGTTCGGCGTCGGCCTCATCCTCGGCGCCGCCGTCCTCACTGTCCAGATCGCCGGCTTCGCCGACGTCCGCCCGCCCGCGATGGGCCGCGCGATGGGCCTCTTCACCATCCTGCGCACCCTCGGCGGCGCCCTCGGCATCGCCGCCACCGCCGCCCTCATCGGGGCCTTCCCCGCCGACTCGGGCACCACTCCCTACCGCCTCGCCCTCCTCCTCACCGCCGCCCTGGTCGCCGCCGGCGCCCTCCTCGCCACCCGGCTCCCGACGGAGCCCCCGGGCTCGCCCCCGGAGGACTGAACACCCCGCGGATGCCCGCCTCCGGTGCGCCGGCTGCCGTACGGTGGCCGAAGCACCGGAGGAGTCTCAATGATTGAGTCAAGCCGTCTGCGCGGCCGGATCGGGGGTGAAGACCCGGTTGTCGCGCAGGAGGGCCCACAGGACGCTGACCCGTCGGCGGGCGAGAGCAATGATCGCCTGGACTTGCTTGAGCCCTTCGCCGCGCTTCTTGAGGTAGAAGTCACGGTTGGGCCCGTCTCTGATGATGCTCGTCTGCGCGGACAGGTAGAACACCCTGCGCAGGCGGCGGCTGTAGCGCTTGGGCCGGTGCAGGTTGCCGGTCCGTCGGCCCGAGTCGCGCGGGACGGGCACCAGCCCGGCCGCCGAGGCCAGGTGGCCCGCGTCGGCGTAGGCGCTCAGGTCGCCGGCGGCGACGACGAACTCCGCGCCCAGGATCGGCCCGACGCCCGGCAGCGACTCGATGATCTCCGCCTGCGGGTGGGCGTGGAACGTGGCCTTGATCTGCTTGTCTATGCCCTTGAGCCGGTCGTCCAGGACCAGGATCTGGGCCGCGAGGTCGGCGACGATCTGCGCGGCGACATCCTCGCCGGGCAGCACGGTGTGCTGGGCGCCGGCCGCCTCCAGAGCGGTGGCGGCCACTGCGTCCGCGCCACGCACGCCGCGATTGGCCAGCCAGGCCGTCAGCCGGGCCCGCCCGCGGCGACGCAGGGCCGCCGGGGTCTGGTAGCCCGTCAGCAGTACCAGGGCGCCCTTGTGGGCGGAGTAGTCGAAGGCCCGCTCCAGCGCCGGGAAGATCCCGGTCAGCACATCGCGCGGGCGGTTGATCATCCGGACCCGGTCGGCGACCAGGTCGGTGCGGTGCGCGGTCAGCAGCGCGAGGTCGGCCGCCAGCTGGGCGGGCACGTCGATCGCCGCGAAGTCCCGGCGGACGCGGGCGGTTTCCGCGATCACGTAGGCGTCGCGGGCGTCGCTCTTCGCCTCGCCCCGGTAGGCGTCGGACATCCGGTTCACGGTCCGGCCGGGCACATACACGGGCTTCTGCCCGTGGGCGGCGAGCAGGGCCAGCAGCAGCGCCGACGCCGTGCCGGAGATGTCCACCGCCCAGGCAACCCGGTCGGCCAGGGCGAGGATCTCGCCGATCGCGGTCAGGATCGCCGACTCGTCGTTGTCGATCTTCCGCGACCACAGGGTCGCGCCGGTGTCGTCGACCACCGCCGCCCAATGGTGGCCCTTGCCCGCGTCGATGCCGGCCCAGACCTGGTCCCGCTGTCTGCTCATTCGCCCCTCCTCGAACTGCCTGCTTCGCCGTTGGCCCGAGGAACACCCCGCCGTCAGCTCCGTAAACAGCGCTCGGAACGCAGATCTCAATCAGCAGCCAGGGCGCCCCGGAGAGCCGGACGGCCACTCCTCGGGAGCCACAGAAGGCAAGACCGCATCAGCCACATCCGGCCCTCCCGGGCCGCCTAACAACTTACGGAGACCGCATGAACCCTGAGCACTATCGCCTGCTCGAAGAGGCCCGTCGTAGCCTCCCGGACGGCTACAAGGTCGAGCTGTCCGGCGACATCATCGTCATGCAGGCGTCGCCGTCGTCGATCCACCAGCTCAACCTCGCGATCGTCCAGCGCCAGTTCGAGGCACACTGCCCACCGGGGTACTTCCCGACCGGGAACAGCGACCTCTCCTCGCCTGAGGTCGGCTCGGTCCGTAACCCCGACCTCACCTACCTGCCCGAGGACGTCATCGAGCTGGGCCGCGAGATCCCGGCCGAGCTGGCCCTGATCGCGGTCGAGATCGTCTCGCCGTCCAACCCCGACAACGACTGGAGCGGGAAGGTCCGCGACTACCCGCGGATGGGCCTCCCGCTCTACCTGATCGTGGACCCGCGGCAGAAGACCGTGACGCTGTTCTCGGAGCCGAACCGCGACCGCTACCACACGCGGACGGAGCGGGAGTTCGGCGAGACCATCGGCATTCCCGAGCCGTTCGGCTTCGAGCTGGACCTGTCCCGGCTGGTTCCGTACCGGGACTGATTCCGGTCGGGTCCGGTCGCGCCCGGCGGGGCTCAGCCCGTCGGGCAGAGGACCAGGTCGCGCAGGGCGCGGCGGGTCGGGGAGGGGCCGGATTCGGCGAGGGCGGCGCGGATCTGGCGCAGGTGGCCGAGGGTGAGTTGGAGTGGGGGTTCGTTCGGCTGGTAGGTGGTGCGGACGGGGTAGTCCACGCCGGGGTGGCGGGTCATCTCGATGTGGCAGCCGAGGACGTACGTCACCGGGCGGTGCCGAGCGAAGTCGAGCAGCCGGTCGACGGAGCGCCCGAAGGCCGCCCAGTCGTCGATGTAGAGCCGGCCCGGGTAGACGGTGTCGCCGGTGAGCAGGAAGCCCGTCCACGGGTCGTAGTACGTCACCGCCGAGGCGTGGTGCCCGGGCGTGGCCAGGCACTCCGCGGCGCGGCCGCCGCCGAGGTCGACCGTGGCCACCGCCTCCGGATTCCGGTCGAAGCCGAAGTACGGCCAGGCGGCGGCCGGGTGGGCGGGCACCAGGGTGGTGTCCGGCCGGTCGGCGAACTGCCGGTCGGCGGCGACGTGGTCGTCGTGGTCGTGGGTGTGCAGGACGAGCAGTTCGTAGCCGTCGCGGGGGTGGCGGGCGAGCCAGCGCCCGATCAGGCCGTCGACCACCGTGCGCAGCGGGAAGAACGCGGGCTCGGCGGTGGCCCCGGTGTCCAGCAGGAGAGCGCGCTCCGCCCCGAACAGCAGGTACGGGAACGGGGCTTCGTAGTGGACCGCCTTGTTCTGCCGCATGATGACGGTGTGCTCGTCGTACACGTGGACGTGGATCTCCGGGTCCGTGTTGTGCTTGGACGACGGCGATCCGTGGATCCACCGCACCTCCAGCGGACGGGCGAACCGCATGCCGCCAACCACGAGACCTCCCGGTGACTACCGCTCCCGACCGCGGGTTCCCCGACGTTGGGCGCTCGGTGGTCGGCGACACGGGTGGCTTCGCCCTACTTCGTCCTTTCGGGTGATGCCGCCGATGCGGACGCCCCTAGGGACTGTTCTGAATTCAGATCATGAGTTCGTGGATTCGGGCGCTTCGGCGGTGCTGCTGCTGGTAGAAGAAGGCCATGACACGCGGAG
>NZ_JBVIRY010000061.1:0-37692 GCF_055575795.1 Kitasatospora sp. NPDC034023 | reverse complement strand
GTGTCGGCGCCCGACGGTGTGATCGGTGTCCTGGGCGGGGACGGCCTGGGCCTGGCCGGCGCGATCGCCTTCGCGGACCTGGCGGACATCGCCGAAAGCGGTGTCGTCCCCGACATCCTGGTCGTAGCCCTCCCCGCCGCGGAGGAGCCCGCCGCGGCAGCCGCCACCCACGCGGCCGTCCGGGACGTGCTCGCCCTGGTACAGGAATGGCTGGCGGCGGACGCGTTCGCCGACTCCCGCCTGGTCGTGGTGACCCGGAAGTCGGCCGGCGCGGGCGCGGGTGACCTTCCCGCCGCGGCTGTCCGGGGCCTGCTGCGGTCGGCCCAGTCCGAGCACCCGGGCCGGATCACGGTGGTCGACGTGGACGGTGACCCCGCCTCGCTGCGGGCCCTGTCCTACGCACTCGGCAGCGACGAACCGCAGCTGGCGCTCCGCGCGGGCAGCGCCGCCGCCCTGCGCCTGCTGCGCGTCACCGAGACCGGCGCGCCGGGCACGGACGCCACGGACGCCCTCGGCGGCGG
Source organism: Kitasatospora sp. NPDC034023 (assembly GCF_055575795.1). Taxonomy (NCBI): domain Bacteria; kingdom Bacillati; phylum Actinomycetota; class Actinomycetes; order Kitasatosporales; family Streptomycetaceae; genus Kitasatospora; species Kitasatospora sp. NPDC034023. The sequence goes on along the minus strand of NZ_JBVIRY010000061.1, from coordinate 37,171 downwards.
CACGGTCCTGCTGACGGGAGCCACTGGTGCGCTCGGCCGACAGGTCGCCCGTCACCTGGTGGCGGAGTGCGGCGTCCGTCGTCTGCTGCTGGTCTCCCGTCGCGGCGAAGCCGCCCCGGGGGCAGGGGAGTTGGCGGCCGACCTGGCCGGTCTCGGCGCCGAGACGGCGTTCGCCGCCTGCGACGCGGCCGACCGCGACGCGCTGGCACGGCTGTTGGACGGCACGGACCTGACGGCGGTGGTCCACATCGCCGGAGTCCTGGACGACGGCATCGTCTCGTCCCTGACCCCCGAGCGGCTGGCCGCCGTGCTGCGCCCGAAGGTGGATGCGGCCTGGAACCTGCACGAACTGACGAAGGACCGTCCGCTCGCCGCGTTCGTGCTGTTCTCCTCCGCGGCCGGTGTCTTCGGTGCGGCCGGCCAGGCCAACTACGCGGCTGCGAACAGCTTCCTCGACGCCCTCGCCGAGCACCGGCACGCCGCGGGTCTCCCGGCGGCCTCGCTCGCCTGGGGCCTGTGGGCGGACGACGGCGGCATGGCGGACACCCTGGCCGGCGCCGACGTCGAGCGGATGGCCCGGGGCGGGGTGTCCGCGCTGTCGGTTGCCGAGGGTCTGGCCCTGCTGGACACGGCCATCACCCTGCCGCACCACCCGGTGCTGGTACCCGCCCGGCTCGACCTGGCCACCGTGCGGGCCGCGGCCGCGCAGGGCGGCCAGGTGCCGGCCCTGCTGCGATCCCTCGTGCAGCCGCCCGTCCGCCGCGCCGCGAGGGCGGCCGAGGCCGATCCGGCCGCGGACCTGCGCCGACGGCTCGCCGGGCAGTCGGCGCAGGACCGGGAGCGGATCCTGCTGGACGTGGTCTGCGGCCAGGTCGCCGCCGTCCTCGGCTACGCGGGTGCGGCCGCCGTCCAGCCCGGCCACGCGTTCCGCGAACTCGGCTTCGACTCGCTGACCGCCGTCGAACTGCGCAACCGCCTCACCGCGGTCACCGGCCTGCGGCTGCCCGCGACGCTGATCTTCGACCACCCGAGCCCCGCCGACCTGGTCGCCCACCTGTCCGCCGCCGTCCCGCAGGACGGGGACCCGGCCGGTCCCGGCGTCTTCGCCGAACTCGACCGCCTCGCCGAGGCCCTGGTACGTACCCCGACCGACGCGGAGACCGGCACGCGGGTCACCCTCCGCCTCCAGGCCCTGCTCACACAGTGGCGGGACGCCATCGGCGGCGCGGCCGACCCCGTCGACGACCACCGCGACCTCGACACGGCGACCGACGACGAGCTCTTCGACCTGCTCGACGACGAGCTCGAGACCTCCTGACCCGGGCGCCACCCCCTTTTCTTTGCCGCAAGGAGCGGACGGACATGCTGAACGAGGACAAGCTGCGCGACTACCTCAAGCGCGCCACCGCCGACCTGCGCAATGCCCGGCGGAGGCTTCGGGACATGGAGGAGCGCGACCGCGAGCCGATCGCGATCGTCGGCATGGCCTGCCGCTACCCCGGCGGGGTGGCCTCGCCCGAGGACCTGTGGCAGCTGGTGGCCACCGGGACGGACGCCATCGGCGGCTTCCCCGCCGATCGCGGCTGGGACGCCGACGCGCTGATCGACGACGACCCGGACGCGCACGGCACCAGCTACGTCAACCAGGGCGGCTTCCTCTACGAGGCCGGCTCGTTCGACCCGGCGTTCTTCGGGATCTCGCCGCGCGAGGCGCTGGCCATGGACCCGCAGCAGCGGCTGCTGCTGGAGACCTCCTGGGAGGCGTTCGAGCGGGCCGGCATCGACCCGCGCACGCTCAAGGGCAGCCGCACCGGCGTGTTCGCCGGCCTGATGTACCACGAGTACGCCAGCCGGCTGGGTGCCGTGCCCGAGGGCGTCGAGGGCCATCTCGGCACGGGCAGCTTCGGCAGCGTCGCCTCGGGCCGCGTCTCGTACACCTTCGGGCTGGAGGGGCCGGCGGTCACTGTCGACACGGCTTGTTCGTCCTCGCTGGTGGCACTCCACCTGGCTGTCCAGGCGCTGCGCAGCGGCGAGTGCACCATGGCGCTGGCGGGCGGGGTGACGGTGATGTCCACCCCCGGCACCTTCGTCGAGTTCAGCCGCCAGCGCGGCCTGGCCACCGACGGCCGTTGCAAGGCGTTCTCCGATGACGCGGACGGCACCGGCTGGGGCGAGGGCGTCGGCATGGTGCTGGTCGAGCGGCTCTCCGACGCCCGGCGCAACGGGCACCCGGTGCTGGCGGTGGTCCGCGGGTCGGCGATCAACCAGGACGGTGCGTCGAACGGCCTGACGGCGCCGAACGGTCCCTCCCAGCAGCGGGTCATCCGCCAGGCGCTGGCCGGCGCCGCCCTGACGCCCGCCCAGGTCGACGTGGTGGAGGCGCACGGGACGGGGACGACCCTGGGCGACCCGATCGAGGCACAGGCACTGCTCGCCACGTACGGCCAGGAGCGTCCGGCCGACCGGCCGCTCCTGCTGGGTTCGTTGAAGTCGAACATCGGTCACACCCAGGCCGCCGCCGGGGTGGGCGGCGTCATCAAGATGGTGATGGCGATCCGAGAGGGTGTCCTGCCGCAGACCCTGCACGTCACCGAGCCCTCCACACACGTGGACTGGTCGGAGGGTGCGGTGGAGCTGCTGACGGAGCAGCGGGAGTGGCCGGGGACGGGGGAGCCGCGTCGTGCGGGTGTGTCCTCGTTCGGCTTCAGTGGGACGAACGCGCATGTGATCATCGAGCAGGCTCCGGCGGACGGGCCGGTGGAGGCGGACGAGGTCGTCGTCGGGTCTCCGGTGGTGGGTGGCTCGGTGGTGCCGTGGCTGGTGTCGGGCCGGAGTGAGGAGGCGCTGCGCGGGCAGGCGGCGCGGCTGCGGGCTTTCGCGGGACGGGAGCCGGATGTGCCGGGTGCCGGTCTGGCGCTGGCGAGCGGGCGCGCGGCCCTGGAGCACCGGGCCGTGGTCCTCGGAGCCGACCTCCCCGAACTCGTCTCCGGAATGACGGCGATGGCCGACGGTGGCGTGAGCGCCGGTGTCGTGCAGGGCGCTGCGGGTGCACCCGGGAAGGTGGCGTTCGTCTTCCCGGGTCAGGGTTCGCAGTGGGCCGCGATGGCGGTGGAGCTGTTGGAGTCGTCGTCGGTGTTCGCTGTGCGGATGGCGGAGTGTGGGGCGGCGTTGGCGCCGTTCGTGGACGGCTGGTCGCTGCTGGAGGTGGTTCGCGGCGTCGAGGGTGATGCGTGGATGGATCGGGTGGACGTCGTCCAGCCGGTGTTGTGGGCGGTGATGGTGTCCCTCGCGGAGGTGTGGCGTGCGTCCGGTGTGGAGCCGGGTGTGGTGGTCGGTCATTCGCAGGGTGAGATCGCTGCCGCGGTGGTGGCGGGTGCGCTGTCGCTGGAGGACGGTGCCCGGGTGGTGGCGCTGCGCAGCCGGGCGATCGCGGGTGGTCTGGCGGGTCTGGGTGGCATGGTCTCGGTGGCGTTGCCGGTGGAGGAGGTGCGTGAGCGTCTCGGTGACGGGGATCGGGTGTCGGTCGCGGCGGTGAACGGTCCGTCGGCGGTGGTGGTGTCCGGTGAGCCGGCCGCTCTGGAGGAGTTGTTGGCCTCGTGTGAGGTGGACGGCGTTCGTGCCCGTCGTGTCCCGGTGGACTACGCCTCGCACTCCGCGCAGGTGGAGTCGATCCGTGCCGAGCTGTTGGAGGTCCTTGCGGAGGTCCGTCCGCGGGCGGGCTCGGTGCCGGTGTTCTCGACGGTGACCGGTGAGCTGGTCGACGGTTCCGCCATGGATGCCGAGTACTGGTACACCAACCTCCGTACCACCGTCCGGTTCGCCGAGGCGGTCGACGCCCTCCTCGCCGACGGCTACGGCACCTTCGTCGAGGTGAGCGCCCATCCGGTGCTGGCGATGGCGGTGCAGGACACCGCCGAGGCGGCCGGGCACGACGCGGTGACCGTGGGCACGCTGCGCCGCGGCGAGGGCGGCCCGCGCCGGGTGCTGGCCTCGCTGGCCGAGGCGTGGGTGCGCGGCGTGGCCGTCGACTGGCGGGCCGCCGCCTTCGCCGGCACCACCGCCGTCCCGCCGCTCGCACTCCCCACCTACGCCTTCCAGCGTGCGCACTACTGGCTGGACGCGCCCAGCGCGGCATCCGACCAGGGGAACCCGACCGGGGTCGACCCCGTCGAGGCCGAGTTCTGGGCCGCCGTCGAGAACGAGGACCTCGGCGTCCTCGCAGGCTCGCTCGACCTGGACGCCGACGCGCCGCTGAGCGCCGTCCTGCCCGCCCTGTCGACCTGGCGGCGGCAGCGCCGTGAGCAGTCGACCGTGGACGGCTGGCGCTACCGCATCACCTGGCAGCCCCTCACCGATCTGCCCGCACCGCTGCTCTCCGGCACCTGGGCGGTCATCGCGACGGAGGACGACCGGGACCGCGCCGACGACCTCGCCCACGGCCTCGAACGACGCGGCGCCGACGTCACCGTGCTCACCGTCGGCGAAAACGATCTCGACCGCACCACACTGGCCGCCCGGCTGGCCGCGGAGCTCCCCGACGGCGCCTCCCCGGCCGGCCTGCTCTCCCTGCTCGGCACGGTCGAGGACCGCTGCTCCGCGCACCCGTCGGTGCCGTTCGGCCTGGCGGGCTCCGTTCTGCTGCTCCAGGCGCTGGCCGACGCCGGGATCGAGGCGCCGGTGTGGACGGCCACCCGCGGCGCCGTCGCGGTCGACCGGGCCGAGCGCCTGACCGGTCCCGCGCAGTCCCTGGTCTGGGGCCTGGGCCGGGTCGCCGCCCTGGAGGACGCCCCCCGCTGGGGTGGCCTGGTCGACCTGCCGGAGCTGCTGGACGACCGGGCCATGGACCGGCTGGCCGGGGTGCTGGCCGGTACGGGCGGTGAGGACCAGGTCGCGATCAGGGCCTCCGGGGTGCTGGTGCGCCGCCTGGTGCACGCCCCGGTCGGCCCGGTGGCGGGGGAGGGCTGGCGGCCGTCCGGCACGGTGCTGGTCACCGGCGGCACCGGCGCCCTGGGTGCCCACGTCGCCCGCTGGCTCGCCCGCAACGGCGCCGAGCACCTGCTGCTCACCAGCCGGCGCGGTCCGGAGGCCGACGGCGCCGCTGAACTCGCCGCCGAACTCACCGGCCTCGGTGCCGCCGCCGACATCGTCTCCTGCGACGTCGCCGACCGCACCGCGCTCGAAGCCCTGCTGGCCGGGATCCCCGCCGAGCGTCCGCTGACCGCCGTGATGCACACCGCGGCCGTGCTGGACGACGGCGTGATCCAGGCGCTCACCACCGACCAGCTGGAGCGGGTGCTGCGGGTCAAGGTCGACTCCGCGCTGCACCTGCACGAGCTGACCCGGGAGCTGGACCTCTCCGCGTTCGTCCTCTTCTCCTCCTTCGCCGCCACGTTCGGTGCCCCCGGCCAGGGCAACTACGCCCCCGGGAACGCCTTCTTGGACGCGCTCGCCGCCCAGCGGCGGGCCGACGGCCTGCCCGCCACCTCCGTCGCCTGGGGACCCTGGGGCGAGGGCGGCATGGCCGAGGGCGGCGTCGGCGACCGGATGCGCCGCCACGGCATCCTGGAGATGGCGCCGGACCTGGCCGTCTCCGCCCTGCAGCACGCACTGGACCGGGGCGACACCGAACTGACCGTCACCGACATCGACTGGCAGCGCTTCACCCTCGCCTTCACCTCGGGCCGGGTCCGCCCGCTGCTGTCCGCCATCCCCGAGGCCGCCCGGGTGCTGGAGGGCGTCCGCGCCGCTACCGAGGAGCAGCACTCCACCAACGGCGCACTCGCCGTCCGGCTCGCGGGTGTCGCCCCGGCCGAGCGGGAGCGCATCCTGCTCGACCTGGTGGCCTCGCACATCGCCGCCGCACTCGGCTTCCCCGGGCCGGAGGCCGTCGACACCGGCCGGGCGTTCAAGGAGCTCGGCTTCGACTCGCTGACCGCCGTCGAACTGCGCAACCGCCTCGGTGCCGCGGCCGGCCTGCGGCTGCCCGCCACCCTCGTCTACGACCACCCCACCGCCCTCGCGCTCGCCCGCCACCTCGGCGAGGAGCTCTCCGGGACGGTCGCCGACGCGACGGGACCGGCGGTGGCGAGCGTCGCCCACGACGAGCCGATCGCCATCGTCGGCATGAGCTGCCGCTTCCCCGGCGGCGTGGACTCACCGGAGGCGCTCTGGCAGCTGCTGGCCGCCGGAGGTGACGCCCTGTCGGGGTTCCCGACCGACCGGGGCTGGGACCTGGACGCGGTGTTCGACGCCGACCCCGACGCGAAGGGCACCTCGTACATCCGCGAGGGCGGCTTCCTGCACGACGCCAGCCGCTTCGACGCCGGGTTCTTCGGGATCTCGCCGCGCGAGGCACTGGCCATGGACCCGCAGCAGCGGCTGCTGCTGGAGACCTCCTGGGAGGCGTTCGAGCGGGCCGGCATCGACCCGCACGCACTGCGGGGCAGCCGTACCGGTGTCTTCGCAGGCACCAACGGCGGCGACTACCTGGGCCTGCTCGCCGGCGCCGCGCAGTCGGCCGAGGGCCATGTCGCGACCGGCACCGCCGCGAGCGTGGTCTCTGGCCGGGTCTCCTACCTGTTCGGCCTCGAAGGCCCGGCGATGACCGTCGACACCGCCTGCTCGGCCTCGCTGGTGGCGCTCCACCTGGCCGTCCAGTCGCTGCGTAACGGCGAGTGCGAACTCGCGCTGGCGGGCGGTGTCACGGTGATGTCCACCCCCGGCACCTTCATCGAGTTCAGCCGCCAGCAGGGCCTGGCCGCCGACGGCCGCTGCAAGCCGTTCTCGGCCGCGGCCGACGGCTTCACCCCCTCCGAGGGCGTCGGCATGGTGCTGGTCGAGCGGCTCTCCGACGCCCGGCGCAACGGGCACCCGGTGCTTGCGGTGGTCCGCGGGTCGGCGATCAACCAGGACGGTGCGTCGAACGGCCTGACGGCGCCGAACGGTCCCTCCCAGCAGCGGGTCATCCGCCAGGCCCTGGCCAACGCCGGTCTGGCCCCCGGCCAGGTCGACGCCGTGGAGGCGCACGGGACGGGGACGCGCTTGGGCGACCCGATCGAGGCGCAGGCCCTGCTCGCCACCTACGGTCAGGGCCGGCCCGAGGACCGCCCGCTGCTGCTCGGCTCGGTGAAGTCCAACCTCGGCCACGCGCAGGCCGCCGCCGGCCTCGCCGGCGTGATCAAGATGGTCGAGGCGCTGCGCCGCGGCATCCTGCCGCAGAGCATCCACCTGGACGAGCCGTCGCCCCACGTGGACTGGTCGGCAGGCGCCGTCGAGCTGCTGACGGAGCAGCGGGAGTGGCCGGGGACGGGGGAGCCGCGTCGTGCGGGTGTGTCCTCGTTCGGCTTCAGTGGGACGAACGCGCATGTGATCATCGAGCAGGCTCCGGCGGACGGGCCGGTGGAGGCGGACGAGGTCGTCGTCGGGTCTCCGGTGGTGGGTGGCTCGGTGGTGCCGTGGCTGGTGTCGGGCCGGAGTGAGGAGGCGCTGCGCGGGCAGGCGGCGCGGCTGCGGGCTTTCGCGGGACGGGAGCCGGATGTGCCGGGTGCCGGTCTGGCGCTGGCGAGCGGGCGCGCGGCCCTGGAGCACCGGGCCGTGGTCCTCGGAGCCGACCTCCCCGAACTCGCCTCCGGACTGGCCGACCTGACCTCCGGCGCGGCGGGCACCGGCGTGGTCCGGGGCGTGAGCGGTTCGGCGGGCCGGGTGGCGTTCGTCTTCCCGGGTCAGGGTTCGCAGTGGGCCGCGATGGCGGTGGAGCTGTTGGAGTCGTCGTCGGTGTTCGCTGTGCGGATGGCGGAGTGTGGGGCGGCGTTGGCGCCGTTCGTGGACGGCTGGTCGCTGCTGGAGGTGGTTCGGGGCGTCGAGGGTGATGCGTGGATGGATCGGGTGGACGTTGTCCAGCCGGTGTTGTGGGCGGTGATGGTGTCCCTCGCGGAGGTGTGGCGTGCGTCCGGTGTGGAGCCGGGTGTGGTGGTCGGTCATTCGCAGGGTGAGATCGCTGCCGCGGTGGTGGCGGGTGCGTTGTCGTTGGAGGACGGTGCCCGGGTGGTGGCGTTGCGCAGCCGGGCGATCGCGGGTGGTCTGGCGGGTCTGGGTGGCATGGTCTCGGTGGCGTTGCCGGTGGAGCGGGTGCGTGAGCGTCTCGGTGACGGGGATCGGGTGTCGGTCGCGGCGGTGAACGGTCCGTCGGCGGTGGTGGTGTCCGGTGAGCCGGCCGCTCTGGAGGAGTTGTTGGCCTCGTGTGAGGTGGACGGCGTTCGTGCCCGTCGTGTCCCGGTGGACTACGCCTCGCATTCCGCGCAGGTGGAGTCGATCCGTGCCGAACTTCTCGACCTGCTGGCTCCGGTGAGCCCCCGCGCAGGCCTTGTGCCGGTGTTCTCGACGGTGACCGGTGAGCTGGTCGACGGCTCCGCCATGGATGCCGAGTACTGGTACACCAACCTCCGCACCACCGTCCGCTTCGCCGAGGCGGTCGACGCCCTCCTCGCCGACGGCTACGGCACCTTCGTCGAGGTCAGCGCGCACCCGGTGCTGGTGATGGCACTCCAGGAGAGCATCGAGGCGGCCGAACGCGACGCCGCTGCGTTCGGCACGCTCCGCCGCGGCGAGGGCGGCCCGCGCCGACTGCTGGCCTCGCTGGCCGAGGCGTGGGTGCGCGGCGTGGCCGTCGACTGGCAGGCCGCCGCCTTCGCCGGCACCACCGCCGTCCCGCCGCTCGAACTGCCCACCTACGCCTTCCAGCACCGCCGGTTCTGGCCCGAGCCGGCCCGCCCGGAGAACGGCGCCGGAACGGTCGGCGCGGACCCTGTGGACACCGCCTTCTGGGAGGCCGTCGAGCGCCACGACCTGGAGACGTTGGCAGGCTCGCTCGACCTGGACGCCGACGCGCCGCTGAGCGCCGTCCTGCCCGCGCTGTCGACCTGGCGGCGGCAGCGCCGTGAGCAGTCGACCGTGGACGGCTGGCGCTACCGCATCACCTGGCAGCCCCTCACCGATCTGCCCGCACCGCTGCTCTCCGGCACCTGGGCGGTCATCGCGACGGAGGACGACCGGGACCGCGCCGACGACCTCGCCCACGGTCTCGCCCGGCGCGGCTCGGAGGCCCGCACGCTCACCCTCCCGGCCGCCGGCCTCGACCGCGAGCCGCTGGCCGAGTGGCTGCGCAAGGAGCTCGGCGACACGGTCGGCCTGTCCGGCCTGCTCTGGCTCCCGGCCATGGACGGGCGGCCGCACGCCGAGCACCCGGGCCTGCCGCTCGGGCTCGCCGGGACGGCCGTGCTGGTGCAGGCGCTCGGCGACGCCGGGATCGAGGCGCCGGTGTGGACGGCCACCCGTGGCGCCGTCGCGGCCAACCGGGCCGAACGTCCGGCCGCGCCCGTGCAGTCCCTGATCTGGGGCTTCGGCCGGGTCGCCGCGCTGGAGCACCCGCAGCGCTGGGGTGGCCTGGTCGACCTGCCGGAGCTGCTGGACGACCGGGCCATGGACCGGCTGGCCGGGGTGCTGGCCGGTACGGGCGGTGAGGACCAGGTCGCGATCAGGGCCTCCGGTGTGCTGGTGCGCCGCCTGGTGCACGCCCCGGCCGGCCCGGTGGCGGGAGAGGGCTGGCGGCCGTCCGGCACGGTGCTGGTCACCGGCGGCACCGGCGCCCTGGGCGCCCACGTCGCCCGCTGGCTCGCCCGCAACGGCGCCGAGCACCTGCTGCTCACCAGCCGGCGCGGCCCGGAGGCCGACGGCTCCGCCGAACTCGCCGCCGAACTGACCGCGCTGGGCGCCCGGGTCACCGTCGCCGCCTGCGACGTCGCCGACCGCACCGCGCTGGCCGCCCTGCTCGGCACGATCCCCACCGAGCAGCCCCTCACTGCCGTGATGCACACCGCCGGGATCCTCGACGACGGCGTGCTGGACGCGCTGACACCCGAGCGATTCGCCACGGTGCTGCGCCCGAAGACGGAGGCCGTGCTCGCCCTGGACGAGCTGACCCGCGACCTCGACCTCTCCGCGTTCGTCCTGTTCTCCGGCCTCGCCGGCACCCTGGGCGACGCCGGGCAGGCCAACTACGCCGCCGCCAACGCCTTCCTGGACGTCTTCGCCGAGCACCGCCGCGCCCAGGGGCTGGCCGCCACCTCGGTGGCCTGGGGGCGCTGGGGCGAGAGCGGCATGGCCGCGGACGGCCTGATCGGCGACCGGCTCGACCGCGCCGGCCTGCCCGCGATGCGGCCCGAGTCGGCGATCGCCGCCCTCCAGCAGGCCCTGGATCTGGACGAGACCGTGGTCACCGTCGCCGACGTCGCCTGGGACCGTTTCGCACCCGGCTTCACCTCGGTGCGCCCGTCCGCGCTGCTGGACGGGCTGCCCGGCGTCCGCCGCCCGGCCGCCGGAGCCGGGCCCGACGCCGCGGCCGGCGCCGCCACCGACGCCGCCGAGCTGCGCCGGCGGCTGGCCGGCATGGCGGAACTGGAGCGCGAGCAGACCGTGCTGGACCTGGTGCGCGCCCACGCGGCCGCCGCGCTGGGACACACCACGGTCGACGAGGTCGGGGCCGGCCGGGCGTTCAAGGAACTCGGCCTGGACTCGCTGACCGCACTGGAACTGCGCAACCGCCTCGGCGCCGCCACCGGCCTGCGCCTGCCGGCCACGCTGGTGTTCGACTTCCCGACACCGGCCGCCCTCGCCGCCCGCCTGCGGGCCGACCTGGTCCCGGCCGGTCCGGCGCACGGCGGGGGCGGAGGCACCCTCGCGGACCTCGACCGGCTGGAGGCCGCACTGGCCACCGTCACCGAGGACCCGGACACCCGGGCCGACGTCGCCGCCCGCCTCCAGGCCCTGCTGACCCGGTGGAGCGCCGAACCGCACGAGCGGCAGCCGGACGAGCAGGTGGCCGAGCACCTCCGGGAGGCCTCCGCCGACGAGCTGTTCGCCTTCATCGACAACGAGTTGGGCATGGCCTGACTGCCGGGCGGCGCGGGCGGGCCGGCGACCACCGGCACCCCGCGCCACCAGCGGTACGGCCCGCCCCCGCACGGCAGGGCCCCGTACGGCCCGCAACCACCTGAAGCCATCAAGGACGGCCGCCACCAAGGACGGCCGTCATCAACAGGGTGAGGTTCCACAGTGTCCCAGGAAAAGCTCCTCGACTATCTGAAGCGCGTCACGGCGGATCTGCACCAGACCCGTCAGCGGCTGCGCGAGGCGGAGGCGGGCGAATCCGAGCCGATCGCCCTGGTGTCGATGAGCTGCCGGTTCGCGGGAGGGGTGAACTCGCCCGAGGACCTGTGGCAGCTGGTGGCCGAGGGCCGCGACGCGATCGGCGACTTCCCGGCCGACCGCGGGTGGGACACCGACGCGCTCTTCGACGACGACCCGGACCAGCAGGGCACCAGCTACACCCGCCAGGGCGGATTCCTCTACGAGGCGACCGAGTTCGACGCCGCGTTCTTCGGCATCAGCCCGCGTGAGACCCTCGCCATGGACCCGCAGCAGCGCCTGCTGCTGGAGTCCTCCTGGGAGGTGCTGGAGCGCGCCGGCATCGACCCGACCTCGCTCAAGGGCAGCCGCACCGGAGTCTTCGCGGGCACCAACGGCCAGGACTACGGCGACCTGCTCCACCAGGTGCCGCAGGGCGTCGAGGGCTACACCCTGACCGGCAACGCGGCGAGCGTGCTCTCCGGCCGCCTGTCCTACGCCTTCGGCCTGGAGGGCCCGGCCGTCACCGTCGACACGGCCTGCTCGTCCTCGCTGGTCGCCGTGCACCTGGCCGCGCAGGCGCTGCGCCAGCACGAGTGCTCGCTCGCGCTGGCCGGCGGCGTCACCGTGATGTCCAGCCCGCGGGCGTTCGTGCAGTTCAGCCGCCAGCGGGGCCTGGCAGCCGACGGCCGCTGCAAGTCCTTCGCCGCCGCCGCCGACGGCACCGGCTGGGGCGAGGGCGTCGGCATGCTCCTGCTGGAGCGGCTCTCCGACGCGCGGCGCAACGGCCACCCGGTGCTGGCGGTGCTCCGCGGCTCCGCCGTCAACCAGGACGGCGCCTCCAACGGCCTGACCGCGCCGAACGGCCCCTCCCAGCAGCGGGTGATCCGCCAGGCCCTCGCCGATGCGGGCCTCACCCCAGCCCAGGTGGACGCGGTCGAGGCACACGGCACCGGCACCGTCCTCGGCGACCCGATCGAGGCGCAGGCGCTGCTCGCCACGTACGGGCTGGAGCGACCGGCCGAGCAGCCGCTCTGGCTCGGCTCCATCAAGTCCAACCTCGGCCACACCCAGGCCGCCGCCGGCGTCGCCGGCATCATCAAGATGGTGCTCGCCATGCAGCACGGCCTGCTCCCGCAGACCCTGCACGTGGACGAGCCGTCCCCGCACGTCGACTGGGCGGCCGGCGGCGTGCGCCTGCTCGACCGGTCCCGGGAGTGGCCGCGGACGGGCGAGCCGCGCCGCGCGGGCGTCTCCTCGTTCGGCGTCAGCGGCACCAACGCGCACGCCATCATCGAGCAGGCCCCGGCCCCGGCCCCGGCCACCACCGACACGCCCGGGACCACCGATACGCCCGCGTCCGCGGACACACCGGTGCCGCCCGCCGTGCTGCCGTACCTGGTCTCCGGGCGGACGGCCGAGGCCCTGCGCGCCCAGGCCGCCCGCCTCCGGGCCCACCTGGACGCCGTGCCCGCACCCGCGCCCGCCGACCTCGCACACTCGCTCGCCACCGGCCGTGCCGCGCTCGACCACCGGGCCGCCGTGCTCGCCGCCGACCGCACCGAACTGCTGGCGGGCCTGGACGCGCTGGCCGCCGGCGTGTCCGCACCCCAGCTGGTGCAGGGCGTCGCGGCCGCCGAGGGCCGGACCGCCTTCCTGTTCACCGGCCAGGGCAGTCAGCGGGCCGGCATGGGCGAGGAGCTGTACGCGGCGTACCCGGCGTACCGGGAGGCGTTCGACGCGGTCTGTGCCGAACTCGACCCGCTGCTGGACCGTCCCCTGCGCGAGGCGATCGCCGACCCGGCCCTGATCGACGAGACGGCGTACGCCCAGCCCGCGCTGTTCGCGCTCGAGGTGGCGCTGTTCCGCCTGCTGGAGAGTTGGGGCCTCGGCGTCGACCTGCTCGCCGGTCACTCGATCGGCGAGCTGGCCGCCGCGCACGTCGCCGGGGTGTTCTCGCTCCCCGACGCGGCGCGGCTGGTCGCGGCGCGCGGCCGGCTGATGCAGGCGCTGCCGCGCGGCGGCGCGATGGTCGCCGTCGAAGCGGCGGAGGACGAGGTGCTGCCGCTGCTGACCGACGGTGTCGGCATCGCCGCGGTCAACGGCCCGACGTCCGTGGTGATCTCGGGTGCCGAGACCGCCGTGGTCGAGATCGCCGAGAAGCTCGCCGCCGACGGCCGCCGCACCAAGCGGCTGACGGTCAGCCACGCCTTCCACTCTCCGCTGATGGACGGCATGCTCGACGAGTTCCGGGCCGTTGCGGAGCAGGTGGCGTACGAGGCGCCGCGGATACCGATCGTCTCCACCGTCACCGGCGGCACGCTCTCCGCCGAGGAGATCCGCGACCCCGAGTACTGGGTGCGGCACGTCCGCGAGGCCGTCCGCTTCCACGACGCCGTGCGCCGGCTCCGGGCCGGCGGCGTCACCACGTTCCTGGAGGTCGGCCCCGACGGCGTGCTCACCGCCCTCGCCGAGCAGAGCCTCGACGCGGACGGCACACCCGCCGCGCTGATCGCCGCCCTGCGCGCCGGTCGCCCCGAGGCGGCGAACGTGCTGGCCGCCGCCGCCCGCGCCCACGTCCACGGCGCAACGCCGGACTGGCACGCCGTCGGCCGGCCCTGGGGCGGCCACCGGATCGACCTGCCCACGTACGCCTTCCAGCGCCGCCGCCACTGGCCCGAGCCGCCGGCCGGCTGGCCGGTCGACGTCACCTCCGCGGGCCTCGGCGCCGCCGACCACCCGCTGCTCGGCGCCGCCGTCGCCCTCGCCGACGCCGACGGCGTGCTCTTCACCGGCCTGCTCTCCCGGCAGACCCACCCCTGGCTCGCCGACCACGCCGTGATGGGCACCGTGCTGCTCCCCGGCACCGCCTTCGTCGAACTCGCCGTCCGCGCCGGCGACCACGTCGGCGCCCCGCACCTCGCCGAACTCACCCTCCAGGCCCCGCTGGTGCTCCCTGAGCACGGCGCCGTGCAGATCCAGCTCGCCGTCGGCGAGGCGGACGGCACCGGCACCCGCCCGTTCACCCTGCACTCCCGGCCCGAGCCCGACGCCGCCGCCACCGGCGCCGCGCCCACGGCCGAGTACGCCTGGACCCGGCACGCCGCCGGTCTGCTCGCCCCACCCGCCGACGACCGCCCCGCCGAACCGCTCGGCGTGGACACCTGGCCGCCCGCCGGCGCCGTCCCGGTCCCCGTCGACGGCCTGTACGACTACCTCGCCGACGCCGGCTTCGACTACGGCCCGGCCTTCCAGGGCCTCACCGCCGCCTGGCAGCTCGGCGACGAGATCCACGCCGAGGTCCGCCTGCCCGAGCCGCACCGAGCCGACGCCCGCCACTTCGGCCTCCACCCCGCCCTGCTCGACGCCGCCCTGCACGGCGTCGGCATGGGCAGCCTGTTGGCGCCCAGCGAGTCCGGCCGTCTGCCGTTCGCCTGGCGCGGCGTCACCCTGCACGCCTCCGGCGCCGACCGCCTGCGCGTCCGCCTCGCCCCGGCCGGCGAGGACGCCGTCGCGGTCACCGTCGCCGACACCACCGGCGCGCCCGTCGCCGCCGTCGAGTCGCTGCTGCTGCGCCCCGTCACCGCCGCCCAGGTGCACGCTGCCCGGGCCGTCCACCACGAGTCGCTGTTCACCGTCGCCTGGCAGCCCGGCACCCCCGGCGAACCCGCCGCCACCGGCTGGGCCCTGCTCGACACCGGACGGGCGGCCCTGGCCGCCGCTCCCGCCCTGCCGGTCCACCCCGGGCCGGCCGAGCTCGCCGCCGCAGTCCGCGCCGGCGCCGAGGCGCCGCACACGGTCGTCGCCCTGCTCGCCGGCCCCGCCGCCGGCGAGCCGGGCGCCGAGGACACACCTGGCGCCGCGCACGCCGTCGCCACCCGAGCGCTCACCCTGGTGCAGCAGTGGCTCGCCGAGGACGCCCTCGCCGAGGCCCGCCTCGTCCTCGCCACCCGCGGCGCCGTCGCCGTCCACCCCGGCGAGGACGTCACCGACCTCGCCGCCGCCACCGTCTGGGGCCTGGTGCGCTCCGCCCAGTCCGAACACCCCGGGCGCCTCGTCCTCGCCGACCTGGACGACGACCCGGCCGGCCCGGACCGCCTGCTCGCCGCCCTCGCCGCCGACGAACCGCAGCTCGCCCTCCGGGCAGGCGCCCTCCACGTCCCCCGCCTCACCCGGACCGCGAGCGACCCCGCCGCCGGGCAGGGCGCCCCGACCGGCCTCGGCGCCCTCGACCCCGACGGGACCGTCCTGGTCACCGGCGCCACCGGCACCCTCGGCACCCTCGTCGCCCGCCACCTGGTCACCGAGCACGGCGCCCGGCACCTGCTGCTGCTCTCCCGGCGAGGCATCGAGGCACCCGGCGCCGCCGAACTCGCCGCCGAACTCGCCGAGGCGGGCGCCGCCGTCACCCTCACCGCCTGCGACACCGCCGACCGCGACGCCCTCGCCCGGGTGCTCGCCGACATCCCCGCCGCACACCCGCTCACCGCCGTGGTGCACACCGCGGGCGTCCTCGACGACGGCATCGTCGACGCGCTCACCCCCGAGCGCCTCGCCACCGTGCTGCGGCCCAAGGCCGACGCCGCCTGGCACCTGCACGAGCTGACGGCTGGACACGACCTCGCCGCCTTCGTGCTCTTCTCGGCCGCCGCCGCCACCCTCGGCGGCCCCGGCCAGGCCAACTACGCCGCCGCCAACGCCTTCCTGGACGCGCTCGCCCACCACCGGCAGGCCCGCGGCCTGCCCGCCACCTCGCTCGCCTGGGGCCTGTGGGCCGAACGCAGCGGAATGACCGGCACCCTGGACAGCGCCGACCTGCAGCGCATCAGCCGCGCCGGCGTCGCCGCACTGTCCTCCGCCGAGGGCCTGGCCCTGCTGGACACCGCCACCGCTCTCGGCGGCGCCGGCTACGTGCCGATGCGCCTCGACACCGCCGGACTCCGCGGCCAGGCCGCCTCCCCGGCGCTGCCGGCCCTGCTGCGCGGCCTGGTCCGCGCCCCCGCCCGCCCGGCCGCGCGGACCGCCGTCGGCACCGGCGCGGCCGACCCGGGCCACCGGTTCGCCGCGCTGCCCGCCGACGAACGGGCCAGGGCCCTGCTCGGCCTGCTCACCGGCGAGGTCGCCGCGGTCCTCGGCCACACCGGCGCCGACGCCGTCGACCCCGCCCGCGCCTTCAAGGAACTCGGCTTCGACTCGCTCACCGCGGTCGAACTGCGCAACCGCCTGACCGCCGCCACCGGCCTGCGGCTGCCCGCCACCCTCGTCTTCGACTACCCGACCCCGCAGGCCCTCGCCGACCACCTCGACACCCGGCTCGCCGGCTCGGCCGGCCCCGCCGCCGCAGCACCGGCCGCCGCGGTCGTTGTCGACGACGACCCGATCGCCATCGTCGGCCTGGCCTGCCGCTACCCCGGCGGGGTCAGCACGCCCGAGGAACTGTGGCAGCTGGTCGCCGAAGGCGGCGACGGCGTCTCCGCCTTCCCGGCCGACCGCGGCTGGCCGCTCGAGGCCCTCTACGACCCGGACCCCGAGCGCCCCGGCACCTCCTACGCCCGCGAGGGCGGCTTCCTGCACGAAGCCGCCGACTTCGACCCGGCGTTCTTCGGCATCAACCCGCGCGAGGCGCTCGCCATGGACCCGCAGCAGCGGCTGCTGCTGGAGACCTCCTGGGAGGCGATCGAACGGGCCGGGATCGACCCGGCCTCGCTCAAGGGCAGCCGCACCGGCGTGTTCGCCGGCGTGATGTACCACGACTACGTCTCCCGGCTGCCCGCCATCCCGGAGGGCGTCGAGGGCTACCTCGGCACCGGCAGCTCGGGCAGCGTCGCCTCCGGCCGCGTCTCCTACACCTTCGGACTGGAGGGCCCCGCCGTCACCGTCGACACCGCGTGCTCCTCCTCCCTGGTCGCCCTCCACCTGGCCGCGCAGGCGCTGCGCAGCGGCGAGTGCTCGCTCGCGCTGGCCGGCGGCGTGACCGTGATGTCCACCCCCGACACCTTCGTCGACTTCAGCCGCCAGCGGGGGCTCGCCGCCGACGGCCGCTGCAAGTCCTTCTCCGCCGCCGCCGACGGCACCAGCTGGGCCGAGGGCGCCGGCATGCTCCTGGTCGAACGGCTCTCCGACGCGCGCCGCAACGGGCACCCCGTACTGGCCGTCGTCCGCGGCACCGCCGTCAACCAGGACGGTGCCTCCAACGGCCTCACTGCGCCGAACGGGCCCTCCCAGCAGCGTGTCATCCAGCAGGCCCTCGCCAACGCCGGACTCGCGCCGACCCAGGTCGACGCGGTCGAGGCACACGGCACCGGCACCGTCCTCGGCGACCCGATCGAGGCGCAGGCGCTGCTCGCCACGTACGGGCAGGGCCGTTCCGCCGACCGGCCGCTCTGGCTCGGCTCCATCAAGTCCAACCTCGGCCACACCCAGGCCGCCGCCGGCGTCGCCGGCATCATCAAGATGGTCATGGCGATGCGCCACGGCGTGCTGCCGCGGACCCTGCACGTCGACGAGCCCTCGCCGCACGTCGACTGGACCGCCGGGGCGGTCGAACTGCTCACCGAGGCCCGCCCGTGGCCCGAGACCGGCGCGCCGCGCCGGGCCGGCGTCTCGTCCTTCGGCGTCAGCGGTACCAATGCGCACGCCATCATCGAGCAGACCCCCGAGGAGGCCGGCGCCGAACCGCCTGCCGAGCCGGCCGAGGGCGCCCCGAGCGGCGGCGCCACGGTGCCGTGGGTGCTCTCCGCCAGGACCGCGGAGGCCCTGGTCGAGCAGGCCGACCGCCTGCACCGGAGGCTGGCGGAGGACCCGGCCTGGCAGCCCGCCGACGTCGCGCACTCCCTCGCCACCACCCGCACCGGCCTCGACCGGCGGGCCGCCGTCATCGGCAGCAGCCGCACCGAACTGCTGGCCGGCCTGGCGGCCCTCGCCCGCGGCGGCACCGCCCAGGCCGAGGGCACGGTGGCCGGAGGCCGGACGGCGTTCCTGTTCGCGGGGCAGGGGAGTCAGCGGGTCGGGATGGGCTTCGAGTTGTATGCCTCTTACCCGGTGTTCGCGGCTGCGTTCGATGCGGTGTGTGCGGAGTTGGATCCGCTGTTGGGGCGTTCGCTGCGTGAGGCGGTCGCGGATGCGGAGCTGATCAACGAGACGGGGTTCACGCAGCCGGCGTTGTTCGCGTTGGAGGTGGCGCTGTTCCGGTTGGTCGAGTCGTGGGGTGTGCGGCCGGACTTCCTGGCGGGGCATTCGATCGGTGAGTTGGCCGCGGCGCATGTGGCGGGTGTGTTCTCGCTGGCGGACGCGTGCCGGCTGGTGGCGGCCCGTGGCCGGTTGATGCAGGCGCTGCCGCGTGGTGGCGCCATGGTGGCGGTGGAGGCGTCCGAGGAGGAGGTGCTGCCGCTGCTGACCGACGGTGTGGGCATTGCGGCGGTCAACGGGCCGGCCTCGGTGGTGGTTTCGGGTGTCGAGGGCGCGGTTTTGGCTGTGGTGGCCGGTCTGGAGGGGCGGAGGTCGAAGCGGCTCACCGTCAGTCATGCGTTCCATTCGCCGCTGATGGACGGCATGCTGGCGGAGTTCCGTGCGGTGGCCGCTGAGGTGGTTTTCGCGGCGCCGCGGGTCCCGATCGTGTCGACGCTGACCGGTTCGCTCGTGTCGGCTGAGTTGACCGACCCTGAGTACTGGGTGCGGCACGTTCGCGAGGCTGTCCGCTTCGCTGACGCGGTGCACGTGCTGGAGGGCGAAGGCGTCCGGACGTTCCTGGAGCTGGGCCCGGACGGCACGCTCAGCGCGATGGCAGGGCAGTGCCTCGCGGAGGACACCGACGCTGTCCTCACCCCCGCCCTGCGCCGCGACCGCCCCGAGCCGGAGAGCTTCACCACCGCGCTCGCCCGACTCCACGTCCGCGGCACGGGGCTGGACTGGCAGGCCGTCCTCGCCGGTACCGGCGCCCGCCGCATCGACCTGCCGACCTACCCCTTCCAGCGCGAGCGGTACTGGCTGGAGGCGCCCGCCTTCCGGGCCGCGGACGTGGCGTCGGCGGGCCTGGTCGCACCCGAGCACCCTCTCCTCGGGGCCGTGGCCCCGCTGGCCGAGTCCGACGGCTACCTGTTCACCGGGCGGCTCGCCGTCGACACCCACCCGTGGCTGGCCGACCACGCCGTCTCCGGCACCGTGCTGCTGCCCGGCACCGCCTTCGTCGAGCTCGCGCTGCGGGCCGGCGAACAGGTCGGCTGCGCGCGACTCGAGGAACTCACCCTGGAGTCGCCCCTGGTGCTGCCCGGCGCCGAGGCGCTGCAGTTCCAGCTCTGGGTGGGTGCCGCCGCAGAGGACGGCGGCCGGCCGGTGAGCCTGTACTCCCGGCCCGAACACGCCGATCCCGACGAGCCGTGGACCCGGCACGCCGGCGGGGCCCTGGCCGCCGCCTCCGACGGCGCTGCGGCCGCCGAACTCACCGCGTGGCCGCCGCCCGGCGCGGAACCGGTCGCGGTGGACGGCCTCTACGAGCGGCTGGCCTCGGGCGGCTTCGCGTACGGGCCCGCGTTCCAGGGGCTGACCGCCGCCTGGCGGCTCGGCGAGGAGGTCTTCGCCGAGGTCGCGCTGCCGCCGACGGCCGAGGCGGACGGCAGCCTGTTCGGCCTCCACCCGGCACTGCTCGACGCCGCGCTGCACGGCACGTTCCTGCAGGGCAGCGGCGGCGACCAGGGCAGGCTGCCGTTCTCCTGGAGCGGAGTCGCCCTGCACGCCGTCGGCGCGACCGCGCTCCGCGTGCGGATCACCCCTCAGGGCGCCGACACCATCGCCCTCGCGCTCGCCGACGCCACCGGCCGCCCGGTCGCCACCGTCGACTCCCTGCTGCTGCGCCCGGTCGCCGTCGATCAGCTGCGGGGCGCCCGCGCCACGCACCACGACGACCTGTTCGAGGTCGCATGGGCACCGCTGTCCGCGGACGGCACCGACCGGCCGACCGCCGCACTGGCCGTCATCGGCACCCCCGGGCAGGCCGACGCGGCCGAGGAACTGCACCGGAGCCTGCGGGCCGCCGCAATCGCCGCCGAGACGTACCCGGACCTCGCCGCACTCGCCGCCGCCGTCGCGGCGGGCGCCCCCGTGCCCGGGTTCGTGCTCGCCCCCTTCGGCACCCCGTTCCCGGCGGACGACCCGGGCCGGCCGCCCGCCGACACCGTCCGTACCGCCGTCCACCGGGCCCTGGCCCTCGCCCAGGGCTGGCTCGACCAGCAGGCCCTCGCCGACGCCCGCCTCGTGGTCGTCACCCACGGCGCGGTCGCCGCCGCGCCCGGCGAGCGGGCCGACGACCTGGCCGGTGCCGCGCTGCGCGGCCTGCTGCGCTCCGCGCAGGCCGAGAACCCGGACCGCTTCCTCCTGCTCGACCTGGACCGGACAGCCGACTCCGCCGCGGCGCTGCCGACCGCTCTGCCCACGGCGGTGTCCCGCGGTGAGAGCGAACTGGCCGTCCGGCACGGCGAACCGTTCGCCCCCCGACTGGCCCGGATCGCCACCGACGCAGCGCTGACCCCGCCGGAGGACGCCGTCGCCTGGCGGCTCGGCATCCCGGCCAAGGGCACCCTGGAGAACCTGGAGCTCATCGAGTTCCCGCCCGCCGTCGCCCCGCTGGAGCCCGGCTACATCCGCATCGGCGTCCGTGCCACCGGCCTCAACTTCCGGGACGTCCTCAACGCCCTCGGCATGTACCCGGGCAACGCCGGCCTGCTCGGACTGGAGGGCGCCGGCGTCGTCCTCGAGGTCGGCCCCGGCGTCACCGACCTCGCCGTCGGCGACCGGGTGTTCGGCATGCTCTCCGGCGGCTTCGCACCCGTCACGGTCACCGACCGCCGGATGGTCGCCCCGATGCCCGCCGACTGGAGCTTCGCCGAGGCGGCCTCCGTCCCGGTGGTCTTCCTCACCGCCTACTACGCGCTGACCGACCTGGCCGACCTGCAGCCCGGCGAGTCCCTGCTGGTCCACGCCGCGGCCGGCGGTGTCGGCATGGCCGCCGTGCAACTCGCCCGCCACCTGGGCGCCGAGGTGTTCGGCACCGCCAGTGCCGGCAAGTGGGATGCCGTGCGCGCACTCGGCCTCGACGACAGCCACCTCGCGTCCTCCCGCGACCTGGACTTCGAAGAGCACTTCCGCACCGCCACCGGCGGCCGCGGCGTCGACGTCGTCCTCGACTCGCTCGCCCGGGAGTTCGTCGACGCCTCGCTGCGGCTGCTGCCGCGCGGCGGGCGCTTCATCGAAATGGGCAAGACCGACATCCGCGACGCCGACCTGGTCGCCGCCGAGCACCCCGGCGTCCGCTACCGTGCCTTCGACCTGATCGAGGCCGGCCCGGACCGCATCAACGAGATGCTCACCGCCGTCGTCGACCTGTTCGCACAGGGCGCCCTCCGGCACCTGCCCGTCACCACCTGGGACATCCGGCGCGCCCCCGAGGCGTTCCGGTACGTCAGCCAGGCCAGGCACATCGGCAAGGTCGTCATCACCGTCCCGCCGCCGCTCGACCCGGACGGCACCGTCCTGGTCACCGGTGCCACCGGCACCCTCGGCGCGCTCGTCGCCCGCCACCTGGTGACCCGGCACGGGGTCAGGCACCTGCTGCTCACCAGCCGGCGCGGTGCCGACGCCCCCGGCGCGGCCGAGCTCAGCGCCGAACTGACCGCCCTCGGCGCCCGGGTGACCGTCGCCGCCTGCGACGCCGCCGACCGCTCCGCGCTCGCCGACCTGCTCGTCGCCGTCCCCGCCGCCCACCCGCTGACAGCCGTGGTCCACACGGCGGGCGTCATCGACGACGGCGTGGTCGGCTCGCTCACCCCCGACCGGCTGGACGCCGTGCTGCGCCCGAAGGTCGACGCCGCACTCCACCTCCACGAGCTCACCGCGTCCGCGGACCTCGCCGCGTTCGTCCTCTTCTCCTCCGTCGCCGGCACCTTCGGCGGCGCCGGCCAGGGCAACTACGCGGCCGCCAACGCCTTCCTCGACGCACTGGCCGGTCACCGGCGCGCCGCCGGCCTCGCCGGGCTGTCCCTCGCCTGGGGCCTGTGGGCGGAGAGCAGCGGCATGACCGGCACCCTCGACGCGGCCGATCTCCAGCGGATGGCCCGCGGCGGCATCACCCCGCTCGGCTCCGCCCAGGGCCTGGACCTGCTCGACACCGCGGCGACGCTCGGCCGCGCCGCCCTCGCCCCGGTGGGCCTGGACGTCGCCGGGCTGCGCGCCCACGCCGACCCCTCCGCCGTCCCGCCGCTGCTGCGCGGGCTGGTCCGGGCCACGGCCCGCCGCACTCCCCGGGCCGCCGCGGCGGCGGCGGCCGACCAGGCCCGGACACTCGAACAGCGGCTCGCCGGACTGGACGAGGAGGGCCGCCGCACGCTGCTGCTGGATCTGGTCCGCACCCAGGTCGCGGCGGTCCTCGGCCACTCCGGCCCGGACGCGGTCGAGGCCGAACGGGCCTTCAAGGAGCTCGGCTTCGACTCCCTGACCGGCGTCGAACTACGCAACCGGATGAACACCGCCACCGGTCTGCGCCTCTCGGCCACGCTGGTGTTCGACTTCCCGACGCCCGCGGCCCTCGCCGAGCTGCTGTTCACCGAGACCGCCCCCGCGGCGGACGCCTCGGCCCGCCCGCTGCTCGCCGAACTCGACCGTCTGGAGGCCGCGTTCGCTGCCGCCCCCGCCCCGGGCGACGACCTTCGCAGCACCCTCTCCGTCCGCCTGCAGGCCCTGCTCGGCCGCCTCGCGGCCGTCGAGGAGCCGGCCGCCCCGGCCGTCGACACCGAACAGCTGCGCGCCGCCTCCGACGAGGAGCTGTTCGCCTTCATCAACGACCAGCTCGGCCGCTCCCAGGACGCCGGCTGAGGCAGGAGCCGGCCACGGCCCGGGGCCCCGGGGCAGCACCGACGGTGCCGCCCCGGGGCCCCGGGCATCCGCTCAGCTTCCCGGCACCGCCCGGGTCCAGCGGTTGAGCGTCCCGCTCGGGTCGTCGTAGGTGAGCCACGTCCTGTCGCCGACGCCCGGGAGCCGCACCGATTCCTTCAGCCGTGCAGTGATCGACGTGCCGGCCGAGGTAGCGGGCCGACCCGACACCGCGACCTGCGGCGGCCACCTTCGGCGGGGGCGGTACGGCAAAGCCCCACCTAGGGGCCGGATAGGGGTTGAGAGCGCCCCCGCCGAACCATAATCTCGCAAAGCGAAATGCAATAGGCGATCTGGCAAAAGCTCCTGGTGCCCGAAGTTGCCGACAACTTCGCCCGGGGGATTTCCACTGGCCATGGGCCATTGCTGTGAAATTCCCGCCGGTGAGAAATCCGTCGAATGACGCGAGCCGACTGGATGCGTTGAAGAGGTGGCATGTCATGGCGAATGAAGAGGCACTTCGCGACTACCTCAAGTGGGTGACGGCCGATCTGGCCCAGACCCGCCAGCGGCTCCAGGAGGTGGAGGCGGCGGACCACGAGCCGGTCGCGATCATCGGCATGAGCTGCCGGTTCCCCGGGAACGTCGGTTCCCCCGAGGAGTTGTGGCAGCTCGTCAGCGAGGGCCGCGACGCCGTCGACGGCTTCCCCGCCAACCGCGGATGGGACCTCGGCGCGATCTACCACCCCGACCCGGACAACCCCGGCACCTCGTACGTCGCCGAGGGCGGCTTCCTGCACGGCGCCACCGAGTTCGACCCCGGATTCTTCGGCATATCGCCGCGCGAGGCGATGGCGATGGACCCGCAGCAGCGCCTGCTGCTCGAAACCTCCTGGGAGGCATTCGAGCGCGCCGGAATCGACCCGGCCGCGCTGCGCGGCAGCCGCACCGGCGTCTTCGCCGGCGTGATCTACCACAACTACGCCGCCCGCCTGCACTCCGTACCGGAGGGCGTCGAGGCATTCCTCGGTACCGGCAGCTCCGCGAGCATCGCCTCCGGCCGGGTCGCCTACGCGCTGGCCCTGGAAGGCCCCGCCGTCACCATCGACACCGCCTGCTCGTCCTCCCTGGTGGCCCTGCACCTCGCCGTGCAGTCGCTGCGCAGCGGCGAGTCCACCCTGGCCCTGGCCGGCGGTGTGACCGTGATGTCCACCCCCGAGGCCTTCGTCGACTTCAGTCGCCAGCGCGGCCTGGCCGTGGACGGCCGCTGCAAGGCGTTCTCCGCCGATGCGGACGGCACCGGCTGGGGCGAAGGGGTGGGCATGCTGCTCCTGGAGCGGCTGTCCGACGCGCGGCGCAACGGCCACCCGGTACTGGCGGTCGTCCGCGGCACCGCCGTCAACCAGGACGGCGCCTCGAACGGCCTGACGGCGCCGAACGGCCCCTCGCAGCAGCGCGTCATCAAGCAGGCCCTGGAGAACGCCCGCCTGACCGCCCGGCAGGTCGACGCCGTCGAGGCCCACGGCACCGGCACCACCCTCGGCGACCCGATCGAGGCACAGGCCCTGATCGCCACCTACGGACAGGACCGCCCCGAGGACCGGCCGCTGCTGCTCGGCTCGGTGAAGTCCAACCTGGCCCACACCCAGGCCGCCGCCGGCGTCGCGGGCGTCATCAAGATGGTCATGGCGATGCGGCACGGCGTGCTGCCCCGGACCCTGCACGCCGACCGGCCGTCCCCGCACGTCGACTGGGCCGCCGGCGCCGTCCGCGTCCTCACCGAGGACACGGCCTGGCCCGAGACCGGTGAGCCGCGCCGCGCCGGTGTCTCGTCCTTCGGCTTCAGCGGCACCAATGCGCACGCCGTCCTGGAGCAGGCGCCGGCGGTGGAGGCGCTTCCCGATGCGGTGGATGTGCCCGCGGTGGATGTGCCCGCGGTGCCTGGGCCGGTGCCGGTGGTGCTGTCGGGCCGTACCGAGCAGGCTCTGCGGGAGCAGGCCGGTCGGTTGGCGCGGCGGCTGGCGGCCGATCCGGGTCTGGCGCTGACCGATGTGGCGTTCACGCTGGCGACGGCCCGTTCGGCGTTCGAGCAGCGGGCGGCGCTGGTCGGTGATGACCGGGCGCGGTTGCTGGCCGGTCTGGAGGCGCTGGCCGCGGGCGGCTCGGCAGGGGTTCGTGGGGTTGCGGGGACGGGTGGCCGGACGGCGTTCCTGTTCGCGGGGCAGGGGAGTCAGCGGGTCGGGATGGGTGGGGAGCTGTATGCCTCCTACCCGGTGTTCGCGGCTGCGTTCGATGCGGTGTGCGTGGAGTTGGATCCGCTGTTGGGGCGTTCGCTGCGTGAGGCGGTCGCGGATGCGGAGCTGATCGACGAGACGGGGTTCACGCAGCCGGCGTTGTTCGCGTTGGAGGTGGCGCTGTTCCGGTTGGTCGAGTCGTGGGGTGTGCGGCCGGACTTCCTTGCCGGTCATTCGATCGGTGAGCTGGCCGCGGCGCATGTGGCGGGTGTGTTCTCGCTGGCGGACGCGTGCCGGCTGGTGGCGGCCCGTGGCCGGTTGATGCAGGCGCTGCCGCGCGGCGGCGCCATGGTGGCGGTGGAGGCGTCCGAGGACGAGGTGCTGCCGCTGCTGACCGACGGTGTGGGCATTGCGGCGGTCAATGGGCCGGCCTCGGTGGTGGTTTCGGGTGTCGAGGGCGCGGTTTTGGCTGTGGTGGCCGGTCTGGAGGGGCGGAGGTCGAAGCGGCTCACCGTCAGTCATGCGTTCCACTCGCCGCTGATGGACGGCATGCTGGCGGAGTTCCGCGCCGTGGCCGCTGAGGTGGTTTTCGCGGAGCCGCGGGTCCCGATCGTGTCGACGCTGAGCGGCTCGCTCGTGTCGGCCGAGTTGACCGACCCCGAGTACTGGGTGCGGCACGTTCGCGAGGCCGTCCGCTTCGCCGACGCGGTGCACGTGCTGGAGGGCGAAGGCGTCCGGACGTTCCTGGAACTGGGCCCGGACGGCACGCTCAGCGCCATGGCAGGGCAGTGCCTCGCCGAGGACACCGACGCCGTCCTCACCCCCGCCCTGCGCCGCGACCGCCCCGAGCCGGAGAGCATCACCACCGCGCTCGGCCAACTCCACGTGCTCGGTGCGAAGGTCGACTGGCAGGCCGTCTTCGCCGGCACGGGTGCCCGCCGGGTGGACCTGCCCACCTACGCCTTCCAGCGCGAGGCGTACTGGATCGACCGGACGGCACCCGTGGTCGGGGACGCGCGGGCGATCGGTCTGGGGTCCGCCGACCACCCGCTGCTGGGCGCGGCCGTTGCGCTCGCCGACAGCGACGGTTTCTTCTTCTCCGGCCGTCTCTCCGTGCAGACCCATCCCTGGCTGGCAGAGCATGCCGTCGGCGGCAGCATCCTGCTGCCCGGCACGGCCTTCGTCGAGCTCGCGATCCGGGCCGGCGACCACGTCGGCTGTGACCGCCTGGACGAGCTGACCCTTGAAGCCCCGTTGGTGCTCCCCGAGCGGGGCGGCGTGCAGGTCCAGCTCTGGATCGGGCAGGCGGACGGCACGGGTGCGCGACCGCTGTCCGTGTACTCGCGGCCCGAGGACGCGGACGACGACGCGGTGTGGACGCGCCACGCCGACGGACTGCTGTCGAGCGGCGCGCGCCCGGCCGCGGACGCCGCCTTCGCCGCAGCCTCCTGGCCGCCCGCAGACTCCGCGCCGGTGGACCTCACCGGCTTCTACGACGCCCTCGCCGCCTCCGACTTCGGCTACGGCCCGGTCTTCCGCGGGCTCGTCGCAGCCTGGGTGCGCGGCGAGGAGGTCTTCGCCGAGGTGGCGCTGCCCGAGGAGGCAGTCGCTGCGG
Source organism: Kitasatospora sp. NPDC034023 (assembly GCF_055575795.1). Taxonomy (NCBI): domain Bacteria; kingdom Bacillati; phylum Actinomycetota; class Actinomycetes; order Kitasatosporales; family Streptomycetaceae; genus Kitasatospora; species Kitasatospora sp. NPDC034023. The sequence goes on along the minus strand of NZ_JBVIRY010000061.1, from coordinate 10,282 downwards.
CCGGTGCGTTCGGTCTGCACCCGGCCCTGCTCGACGCCGCGCTCCACGCGACCGCCCTCGCTACCACGGCGGACGCCGAGCAGGGCCGGGGCCGGCTTCCGTTCTCGTGGAACGGCGTGTCCCTGCACGCGGTCGGCGCCGCCACCCTCCGGGTCCGGATCGCCCCCGCCGGGCCCGAGTCGGTGACGCTGACGGCCGTCGACGCCACGGGGGCGCCGGTTGCCTCCGTGGCGTCGCTGATGCTTCGGCCGGTCTCCGCCGGCCAGCTGCACGGCGACGGCGCCCACCGTGCCGCCCAGCACGACGCACTCTTCTCCGTCGACTGGACCGAGGTCCACCTGCCCGCGCGGGCGGCTGACGAGGCCGAGCTCCACACCGTGGTGGGTGCGGACGGCCTCGGCCTCGCCGCCGCACTGCTCGCCGCCGGCCGCGCCGTCGACACCCCCCAGAGCCTCACCGCCCTCGTGGCGCGCCTCGAAGCCGACCGCGCGACACCGGCACCGGCCACCGTCCTCCTGCCGCTCGGCACCGTCGGCGTGCAGCTGTCCGCCGAGGCGGTGCGGACGGCGGTGCGGGAGGTGTTGGCGCTGGTGCAGGAGTGGTTGGCGGCGGATGTGTTCGCGGATTCGCGTCTGGTGGTGGTGACGCGGGGTGCAACGGATGCCAGCGACCTGTCGTCCGCCGCGGTGCTGGGTCTGTTGCGTTCGGCGCAGTCGGAGAATCCGGGCCGGATCGTTCTGGTGGACGTGGACGGCGATGCCGAAGTGGGGCTGCTGCAGCGGGTGTTGGCGTGCGGTGAGCCGCAGGTGGCGTTGCGTGGCGGGGTGGTGCTTGCGCCGCGTCTGGCGCGTGCTGTGGCGGGTGGTGCTTCGGCGCCGGTGCTGGATCCCGAGGGCACGGTGTTGGTGACGGGTGCGACGGGCACTTTGGGGGCGTTGTTCAGCCGTCATCTGGTGACGGAGTACGGGGCTCGTCGTCTGTTGTTGGTGTCGCGTCGTGGCGAAGCGGCCCTGGGTGCGGTGGAGTTGGCGGCGGAGCTGGCCGGTCTGGGTGCGGAGGTGTCGTTCGCGGCGTGTGATGTGGCGGATCGTGCCGCGCTGGCGGCGGTGCTGGCGGGTGTGGAGTTGACTGCGGTCGTCCACACGGCGGGTGTGTTGGATGACGGGATCGTGCCGTCCCTGACGCCCGAGCGGCTGGATGCCGTGTTGCGTCCGAAGGTGGATGCGGCGTGGAACCTTCACGAGCTGACGAAGGACCGTCCGCTTGCCGCGTTCGTGCTGTTCTCCTCCGCGGCCGGGGTGTTCGGTGCGGCGGGTCAGGCGAACTACGCCGCTGCGAACGCCTTCCTGGACGCCCTTGCCGAGCACCGCCACGCCGCGGGTCTCCCGGCGACCGCTCTCGCCTGGGGCCTCTGGGCGGGCGGCATGGCCGCCGGGCTGGATGACGCGGACGTGCAGCGCATGGCCCGCGGCGGCGTGGCTCCGCTGACCGCGGAACTCGGACTCGCGCTGTTCGACGCCGCGCTGGCCCAGGACGCGGCTGCGCTGGTGCCGATCCGGCTCGACCAGGCGGGCCTGCGGGTCCAGGCCCGGGTCGGGCGACTGCCCGCCGTCCTGCGCGGGCTGGTCCGCACACCCAGCCGCCGCGCCGCCGAGGGTGCTGCGGCCTCCGCCGCCGGTGCGTCGCTGGTCGAGCGGCTGCTGACGCTCACCGAGGACGAGCAGCAGCGAGAACTGCTGGACCTCGTCCGGACCCAGGTCGCCCACGTGCTCGGCCACAGCGGCCCGCACGCCGTCGACCCGGCGAAGGCGTTCCGCGAGACCGGATTCGACTCGCTGACCTCTGTGGAGCTGCGCAACCGGCTCAACGCGGCCACCGGCGTCCGGCTGCCCGCCACCGTCGTCTTCGACTACCCGACCCCGAACGCCGTGGCCGGCTACCTGCTGACCGAGGCGCTCGGCCTGCGCGACGCCGTCGTGGAGAGTGCGCCCGTGCGGGCCACCGCCCTCGCCGACGACCCGGTCGCGATCGTCGGCATGGCCTGCCGCTACCCCGGCGGCGTCCGTTCCCCCGAGGACCTGTGGCGGATGGTCGCGGGCGGCACGGACGGCATCTCCGCCTTCCCCACCGACCGGGGCTGGGACGTTGAGAACCTGTACCACCCCGACCCGGACCACCCCGGCACCTCGTACACGCGCGAGGGCGGTTTCCTCCACAACGCGAGCGAGTTCGACCCGGCGTTCTTCGGTATCTCGCCGCGCGAGGCGCTGGCGATGGACCCGCAGCAGCGGCTGCTGCTGGAGGCGTCCTGGGAGGCGTTCGAACGGGCCGGCATCGACCCCGAGACGGTCCGCGGCAGTCGCACCGGCGTCTTCGCCGGCGTGATGTACCACGACTACATCTCCCGCCTTCCCGCCATCCCACCGGGCGTCGAGGGCTACCTCGGCACCGGCAGTTCCGGCAGCATCGCGTCCGGCCGGGTCGCCTACGTGCTCGGACTGGAGGGCCCGGCCGTCACCGTCGACACCGCGTGCTCCTCCTCCCTGGTGGCCCTGCACTGGGCGATCCAGGCGCTGCGCACCGGCGAGTGCACGCTCGCCCTGGCCGGCGGCGTGACCGTGATGTCCACCCCCGACACCTTCGTCGACTTCAGCCGCCAGCGCGGGCTCGCGCGGGACGGCCGCTGCAAGTCCTTCTCGGACGATGCGGACGGCACCGGCTGGGGCGAGGGCGTCGGCATGCTGCTCGTCGAGCGGCTCTCCGACGCCCGCCGCAACGGGCACCCGGTGCTCGGCATCGTGCGCGGCTCGGCGATCAACCAGGACGGCGCCTCGAACGGCCTGACCGCCCCCAACGGCCCCTCCCAGCAGCGCGTCATCCGCCAAGCCCTCGCCTCGGCCGGACTGTCGGCCGCCGAGGTCGACGCCGTCGAGGCGCACGGCACGGGCACCTCGCTCGGTGACCCGATCGAGGCCCAGGCACTGCTCGCCACGTACGGCCAGGCGCACAGCGACGACGAGCCCCTCTGGCTCGGCTCGGTGAAGTCCAACCTCGGCCACACCCAGGCCGCCGCCGGTGTCGCCGGCATCATCAAGATGGTCCTCGCGATGCGGCACGGCATGCTGCCGCAGACCCTGCACGTCGGTCGGCCGTCGACGCACGTCGACTGGACGGAGGGCGCCGTCGAACTGCTCACCGAGGCCCGGCCGTGGCCCGAGACCGGGCGGCCGCGTCGCGCCGGCATCTCCTCGTTCGGCGTCAGCGGTACCAACGCACACACCATCATCGAGCAGCCCCCCGCGGCGCCCACACCCACCGACGACCGCCCCACGTCCGGGCCGCGTCCGCTGGTGCTGTCGGCCAGGAGCCCCGAGGCACTGCGCGCCCAGGCGGCCCGGCTCGCCGAGCACCTGAAGGAACTGCCGGCCTGGTCGCCCGTCGACCTCGCCCACTCGCTCGCCACCACCAGGACCGCCTTCGACCACCGGGCGGCTCTGGTCGCCACCGAACCCGACCGGATCATCGAGCACCTGGCCTCCTTCACGGGCCTGGTCGAAGGACCGACGGGGACGGGTGGGCGTGCGGCGTTCCTGTTCGCGGGGCAGGGGAGTCAGCGGGTCGGGATGGGCGGGGAGCTGTATGCCTCCTACCCGGTGTTCGCGGCTGCGTTCGACGCGGTGTGCGCTGAGCTGGACCCGCTGTTGGACCGTCCGCTGCGCGGGGCGATCGCGGATGCGGAGCTGATCGACGAGACGGGGTACACCCAGCCGGCGTTGTTCGCGCTGGAGGTGGCGCTGTTCCGGCTGGTCGAATCCTGGGGTGTGCGGCCGGACTTCCTGGCGGGGCATTCGATCGGTGAGCTGGCCGCGGCGCATGTGGCGGGCGTGTTCTCGCTGGCGGACGCGTGCCGGCTGGTGGCGGCCCGTGGCCGGTTGATGCAGGCGCTGCCGCGCGGCGGCGCGATGGTGGCGGTGCGGGCCTCCGAGGCCGAGGTGCTGCCGCTGCTCACCGACGGCGTCGGCCTCGCCGCGGTCAACGGGCCCACGTCCGTGGTGCTGTCGGGCGCCGAGGACGCCGTCCGGGCCGTCATGGAGCAGCTGACGGGTCGCAAGTCCACGCGCCTGACGGTCAGTCACGCCTTCCACTCGCCGCTGATGGACGGCATGCTGGCGGAGTTCCGCGCCGTGGCCGCCGAGATGGCGTTCGCGGAGCCGCGGATCCCGATCGTGTCGACCCTGACCGGTTCGCTCGTGTCGGCCGAGTTGACCGACCCCGAGTACTGGGTGCGGCACGTTCGCGAGGCCGTCCGCTTCGCCGACGCGGTGCACGTGCTGGAGGGCGAAGGCGTCCGGACGTTCCTGGAGCTGGGCCCGGACGGCACGCTCAGCGCCATGGCGCAGCACTGCCTCGCCGAGGACACCGACGCCGTCCTCACCCCCGCCCTGCGCCGCGACCGCCCCGAGCCGGAGAGCTTCCAGACGGCGATGGCCCAGTTGCACGTGCGCGGCACGGCAATGGACTGGGAGGCGGTCTTCGCGGGCACGGGTGCCCGCCGGGTCGACCTGCCCACCTACGCCTTCCAGTACGAGCGCTACTGGCTGGAGGCCCCGCCGCTCCTGGTGGGCGACGCGGCCGCGGCCCAGCTCGGGCTGGATCTGGCGGAACATCCGCTGCTGGGCGCCTTCGTGGGGCTGGCGGACGGCGAGGGTGTCCTGTTCACCGGGCGGCTCGCGCTGGACGCGCAGCCATGGCTGGCCGACCACGCCGTCGCGGAGACCGTGCTGCTGCCGGGGACGGCGTTCGTCGAGCTGGCGGTGCACGCGGGAGACCAGGTCGGATGCGGGCGGGTCGAGGAATTGACCCTGGAGGCGCCGCTGGTGCTCCCGGTGCGCGGCGGTGTGCAGGTGCAGGTGTCGGTGGGGGCGCCGGATGCGGCGGGCCGCCGGTCGGTGGCCGTGTACTCGCGGGTCGAGGATGCGCCGCTCGACGAGCCGTGGCTGCGCCATGCCGCGGGCTTCCTGTCCCCGGCCGCCGCGGTTCCCGGACTCGACCTGGCCGAGTGGCCGCCGGCCGGTGCCGAGCCGCTCGCGGTGGACGGGGTATACGAGGCCTTCGCCACGGCCGGGTTCGCGTACGGGCCGGTGTTCCAGGGTCTGCGGGCGGCGTGGCGGCGGGACGGCGAGGTCTTCGCCGAGGTGGCCTTGCCGGAGGACCTCCGGCCGGAGGCCGCGGCGTACGGGCTGCACCCGGCGCTTCTGGATGCCGCACTCCACGCGGTGGGTGTCGGCGGGCTGCTGGCCGAGACCGGCCAGGGACGCCTGCCGTTCAGCTGGTCGGACGTGTCGCTGCTGGCCGGTGGTGCGGACGAACTGCGGGTGCGGATCGGCACGGCCGGTGCCGACGCGGTCTCGCTGGCGGTGGCGGACGCCACCGGCCGGGCGGTGGCCGTGGTCGGTTCGCTGGCCCTGCGGGCGTTCACCCCGGATCAGGTCGGGGTCACGGGCGGACATGAGGCGCTGTTCCGCCCGGACTGGGTACCGGTGCCGTTGCCCGTCGACGTTCAGGCGGGGGCGATCGGTGTCCTCGGCGTCCTGGGCGGGGACGGCCAGGGTCTGCCGGGCGCGGTGCTCTTCGCGGACCTGGCCTCGGTGGCCGGGAGCGGCGCGGTCCCGGACACACTGGTGTATCCCGTTCGCGCCATCCGTGGCGACGACCCGGTCGCCGCCACGCACACGGCGCTGCGGGAGGTGTTGGCGCTGGTGCAGGAGTGGTTGGCGGCGGATGTGTTCGCGGATTCGCGTCTGGTGGTGGTGACGCGGGGTGCAACGGATGCCAGCGACCTGTCGTCCGCCGCGGTGCTGGGTCTGTTGCGTTCGGCGCAGTCGGAGAATCCGGGCCGGATCGTTCTGGTGGACGTGGACGGCGATGCCGAAGTGGGGCTGCTGCAGCGGGTGTTGGCGTGCGGTGAGCCGCAGGTGGCGTTGCGTGGCGGGGTGGTGCTTGCGCCGCGTCTGGCGCGTGCTGTGGCGGGTGGTGCTTCGGCGGGTGGTGCTTCGGCGGGTGGTGCTTCGGCGGGTGGTGCTTCGGCGCCGGTGCTGGATCCCGAGGGCACGGTGTTGGTGACGGGTGCGACGGGCACTTTGGGGGCGTTGTTCAGCCGTCATCTGGTGGTGGAGTACGGGGCTCGTCGTCTGTTGTTGGTGTCGCGTCGTGGCGAAGCGGCCCCGGGTGCGGTGGAGTTGGCGGCGGAGCTGGCCGGTCTGGGTGCGGAGGTGTCGTTCGCGGCGTGTGATGTGGCGGATCGTGCCGCGCTGGCGGCGGTGCTGGCGGGTGTGGAGTTGACCGCGGTCGTCCACACGGCGGGTGTGTTGGATGACGGGATCGTGCCGTCCCTGACGCCTGAGCGGTTGGATGCCGTGTTGCGTCCGAAGGTGGATGCGGCGTGGAACCTGCACGAGCTGACGAAGGACCGTCCGCTTGCCGCGTTCGTGCTGTTCTCCTCCGCGGCCGGGGTGTTCGGTGCGGCGGGTCAGGCGAACTACGCCGCCGCGAACGCTTTCCTGGATGCCCTTGCCGAGCACCGCCACTCCGCGGGTCTCCCGGGGCAGTCCCTGGCGTGGGGGCTGTGGGCGGAGGACGGCGGAGGCATGGCGGCCGGGCTGGACGACGCGGACGTGCAGCGGATGGCCCGCGGTGGTGTCGTCGCCCTGAACACCGAGGACGGCCTGCTGCTGTTCGGCGCTGCCGTGGCCGGTACCGAACCCGTGCTGGTCCCCATCCGCCTCGACCTGGCGGGCCTGCGGGCCCAGGCCGGCATCGGGATGCTGCCGCCGATGCTGCGCGGCCTGGTCCGGACGCCGGTGCGCCGCGCCACCGCCAACGGTGGAGGTACCTCTGCCGCCGGCGGCTCGGCGCTCGCCGACCGGCTGGCGGCGCTGGGCGCGGCCCAGCGGGAGGCCCTGCTGCTCGACCTGGTGCGCGGCGAGGTCGCCGCCGTCCTGGGCTACCCGGACGCCTCCGGGGTCGATGCGGGCCGCGCCTTCAAGGAACTCGGCTTCGACTCGCTGACCGCGGTCGAGCTGCGGAACCGGCTCAACGGCGCCACCGGGCTGCGCCTGCCGGCCACGCTCGTGTTCGACTACCCGAGCCCCGCCGTGCTCGCCGAGCAGCTCAGGACCGAACTGCTCGGCGCCGATCCGGAGGCCGTCGTCGCCCCGGCGGTCAGCACGGCCCCGGACGACGAGCCGATCGCGATCGTCGCGATGAGCTGCCGCTTCCCCGGCGGGGTCGAGACCCCCGAGGACCTGTGGCGGCTGGTCGCCGACGGGCGGGACGCGGTGTCGTTCTTCCCCGAGGACCGCGGCTGGGACACCGCCAACCTGTACCACCCGGACCCGGACCACCTCGGCACCTCGTACGCACGTGAGGGCGGCTTCCTGCACGAGGCCGGCCTCTTCGACCCCGGCTTCTTCGGCATCAGCCCGCGGGAGGCGATGTCGATGGACCCGCAGCAGCGGCTGCTGCTGGAGACGTCCTGGGAGGCCTTCGAGCGGGCCGGGATCGACCCGCGAACGGTTCGCGGCAGTCGTACCGGTGTCTTCGTCGGCGTGATGTACAACGACTACGGCATGCTGCTCCAGCAGTCCGCCGAGGGCGCGGAAGGCCACGTGGGGACCGGTACCTCCGGCAGCGTCGCCTCCGGACGGGTGTCGTACACGCTGGGCCTGGAGGGGCCGGCCGTCACGATCGACACGGCGTGTTCCTCCTCGCTCGTCGCGCTGCACCTGGCCTGTCAGTCGCTGCGGCAGGGTGAGTCGACGCTGGCGCTGGCCGGCGGTGTGACGGTGATGCTGACGCCGAGCACGTTCGTGGAGTTCAGCCGCCAGCGCGGCCTGGCCGCCGATGGCCGCTGCAAGGCTTTCTCCGATGACGCGGACGGGACCGGCTGGGGCGAGGGTGTCGGCATGCTGCTGGTGGAGCGGCTGTCGGACGCTCGCCGGAACGGTCATCCGGTCCTGGCGGTCGTCCGCGGCAGTGCCGTCAACCAGGACGGCGCGTCCAACGGTTTGACCGCGCCGAACGGGCCGTCCCAGCAGCGGGTGATCCAGCAGGCGCTGGCCAGTGCCGGGTTGACGGCCGGCGAGGTGGACGCGGTGGAGGCGCACGGAACCGGGACGCGTCTGGGCGACCCGATCGAGGCGCAGGCCCTGCTCGCCACCTATGGGCAGGGGCGCGGCGAGGAGGAGCCGCTCTGGCTGGGCTCGGTGAAGTCGAACCTGGGTCACACCCAGGCGGCGGCGGGTGCGGCCGGTGTGATCAAGATGGTGTTGGCGATGCGGCACGGAGTGCTGCCGAAGAGCCTGCACGTCGGCGAGCCGTCCTCGCACGTCGACTGGTCGGCCGGCGCGGTCGAACTGCTCGCCGAAGCCCGTCCGTGGCCGGAGATCGGGCGGGCGCGCCGTTCGGCGGTCTCCTCCTTCGGCTTCAGCGGCACCAACGCGCACATCATCCTGGAGCAGGCACCCGCGGAGGAGCCGGTGCCGGCCATTACGAGCACGGGTGCGCCGTTGCCGCTGGTGATCTCGGGCAGGACGGAGGAGGCGCTGCGCGGGCAGGCTGCTCGGCTGTGGGAGTTCGTGGCGGCGCGTCCTGACGTGGAGGTGGCCGATCTGGGGCTGTCCCTTGCGACCACGCGCTCCTCGTTCGAGTGGCGTGCCGGGCTGGTGGCGGGCGACCGTGCGGAGCTGTTGGCGGCGCTGGAGGCGTTGGCGAGCGGCGTGTCGTCGGAGAGCGTCGGCACACCGACCGGTGGGCGGACGGCGTTCCTGTTCACCGGTCAGGGCAGTCAGCGGGTCGGGATGGGCTTTGAGTTGTCGGCGGCCTTTCCGGTGTTCGCGGCTGCGTTCGACGCGGTGTGTGCCGAACTGGATCCGCTGTTGGAGCGTCCGCTGCGTGAGGCGGTCGCGGATGCGGAGCTGATCAGCGAGACCGGGTTCACGCAGCCGGCGTTGTTCGCGCTGGAGGTGGCGCTGTTCCGGCTGGTCGAATCCTGGGGTGTGCGGCCGGACTTCCTCGCCGGTCACTCGATCGGTGAGTTGGCCGCGGCGCACGTGGCGGGTGTGTTCTCGCTGGCGGATGCATGCAGGTTGGTGGCGGCGCGCGGTCGCCTGATGCAGGCGTTGCCGCGTGGTGGCGCGATGGTGGCCGTCCAGGCGGCGGAGGCTGACGTGCTGCCGCTGCTGACGGCCGAGGTGGGCATCGCTGCCGTCAACGGGCCGGCGTCCGTGGTGATCTCTGGCACCGAACAGGCCGTTCTGGATGTCGCGGAGAAGCTGGCGGCCGACGGCTGCCGGACCAGGCGGCTCACCGTCAGTCATGCGTTCCACTCGCCGCTGATGGACGGCATGCTGGCGGAGTTCCGCGCCGTGGCCGCTGAGGTGGTTTTCGCGGAGCCGCGGATTCCGATCGTGTCGACGCTGACCGGTTCGCTCGTGTCGGCCGAGTTGACCGACCCCGAGTACTGGGTGCGGCATGTCCGCGAGGCCGTCCGCTTCGCCGATGCGGTGCACGTGCTGGAGGGCGAAGGCGTCCGGGCGTTCCTGGAGCTGGGCCCGGACGGCACGCTGACGGCGATGGCGCAGCCGTGCCTCGGCGAGGAGAGCGGCGCCGTCCTCGTACCGGCCCTGCGGCGCGATCGGCCGGAGGCGCAGAGCTTCACGACTGCGCTGGCCCGGCTCCAGGTGCGCGGCGCCGCGGTGGACTGGCACGCCGTGTTCGCGGGCACCGGCGCCCGCCGGGTGGATCTGCCCACCTATGCCTTCCAGCACGAGAACTACTGGCCGCGGGTCAGGCCCGGGCTGGTCGGGGACGTGCTCTCCGCCGGCCTGGCGAACGCCGACCATCCGCTGCTCGGCGCCTCGTTGGCGCTGGCCGATGCGGACGGCCACCTCTTCACCGGGCGGCTCGCCCTGGACGCGCACCCCTGGCTGGCGGACCATGCCGTCGCCGGCAGCGTACTGCTGCCCGGAACGGCCTTGGTGGAGCTCGCGGTCCGGGCCGGCGAGCAGGTCGGCTGTGCGCATGTGGAGGAGCTGACGCTGGAGGCGCCGCTGATCGTGCCCGAACAGGGCGCGGTGCAGCTCCAGGTGTCCGTCGGTGCTCCCGAGGAGTCGGGTCACCGGACGATCGCCGTGCACTCCCGGCCTGCGGAGGCTGCTGATGACGTGCTCTGGACGCGGCATGCGGTGGGTCTGCTGGCGCGGGAGTCGGCTGCCGGTGGCGT